>JAFLTF010000058.1 GCA_022510585.1 Lachnospiraceae bacterium | reverse complement strand
TGCCGGAGTGGTATATCTGGTCCTGTAAGAAGATCAAATACATGTTCCCGAAGGCCCATGCGGCGGCCTATGTTATGATGGCATGGCGCATTGCCTACTGTAAGATCAATTATCCTCTGGCTTACTATGCTTCCTTTTTCAGCATCCGCGCTTCCGGCTTTTCCTATGAGCTGATGTGCCAGGGGCGGCAGCATTTGGAAAACATCATGGCGGATTATAAACGAAGAAGCGATATTTTATCTAAGAAAGAACAGGATTCTTTCAGGGATATGAAGATCGTTCAGGAAATGTATGCGAGAGGGTTTACATTCGTTCCGATCGATATTTTCACTGCACAGGCAAGATTGTTTCAGATCGTGGATGATAAGAGTCTGATGCCTTCCTTAAACAGCATTGACGGTTTGGGGGAAAAAGCGGCGGATGCCATTGTGGAAGCGGCAAAAGACGGTCCTTTTTTATCCAAGGATGATTTCCGTCAACGCACGAAAGTGTCCCAGACGATTACGGAGCTGATGGACAGTTTAGGGCTTTTGGGGAATCTGCCCGAATCCAATCAGATCAGTCTGTTCGATTTTGTGACGTAAAATAAAATCCCCTTTTGTATCGCTAGACAAAGCAGTACAAAAAAGGTATACTAAATGCAGGTTTTTAATATAATAAACGGGGTATCGGGAGAGGGTTTTGGTATGCAGTATAACGAAGTTCCTTTTGAAAAAAGAATCAAGGAAAATATTAAAAATTATGCAATGGATCATCTGTATCCGGTAGATTCTTTAAGGGCGCATTTAAAAGAACTTGCCAATGTTACGGGAGCGGAATTCCTATTGACGGACAGGCATGGGGAAAAAGTGGTCTCTGTCGGTAATTTTGCGGGATTTCTACCGGATGTAGTTGGGGAACCCGGCAGAAAGATCAGAGTCTATAACAGAACTGTGGCACATCTTTATGTCAAAACTACCGGTGTAGAGACTCAAAAGAAACAGGATGTGGATAGATTGATCGATGAGATGGTGAAGGTCTTCTCCTGTCTTGGGGAAGAAGCCTATCTGCACAGGGAATCCGCCATCTATATCGATGAGCTGGAGGAAAAACTGGGCGAAAGGCATAAACAGACAGTAGAAGGCGGAAAAGAGGATGTGTTGACCGGCGCCTATCAAAAATTATATTTTGAGGAGCGTATGAAGGTCATCGATCGCTCCGAAGTTGTTCCGGTAGCTGTTATCAATGCCAATATCAATGATTGGAAGTATGTGAATGACAATTTCGGGGATGAAGAAAGCGACCGCCTGATCAAGACGATTGTAGATATTCTAAAGAATGAGGCTAAGGAAGATTATGTGATCGGACGGGTTGACGGCGACGTTTTCATTGTGCTGATTCCGATGGCTGAAGAAGGAGAAGCAGAAGATTACTGTAACAGGGTACAGTCTGCCTGTCTGGCCTATGAAGACGAGATTCTCGCACCTTCCGTAGCCTGCGGCATAGTCTATAAAACGAACGTAGAAGAAAGCATTGAAGAGAAGCTTCCGGATGCGGAGTATGAGATGTTTAACAACAAGTTTGAGATCAAAAATGCACCGGGCTACAGGGAACGTCTGGAAAAAAAGAAATAAAATTCTAAAAAAAGTATTAAATCCCACCTTTTGAAAAATAATAAGAAAACAGGAGAAAAAAAGAGCAAACAGATAGAAATAAATAGGAAAGACCATGAAATACAGTGCTGTTTGCGGTTGCAAAGTGATAAGTATAAACATAATATATTTTTAGCGATTAGCACTCAACATGAATGAGTGCTAACAAACTGTAGAAAAAGGTGATTGCGGAAAATGCAGTTGCCCGATGGAAAGGTTCATAATTATTGAAGGAGGCAGAAATATGAAATTAGTACCACTTGGCGACAGAGTCGTATTAAAACAGTTAGTAGCTGAAGAAACCACCAAGTCCGGGATCGTCCTTCCGGGACAGGGAAAAGAGAAACCCCAGCAGGCGGAAGTGATTGCAGTAGGTCCGGGCGGTGTTGTAGACGGCAAGGAAGTAAAGATGGAAGTAAAGGTAAAAGATCAGGTGATCTATTCCAAATATTCCGGAACGGAAGTAAAGATTGAAGAAGAAGAATACATTATTGTAAGACAGAGTGATATTCTGGCAATTGTTGAATAAGGAGGCAATTTATCATGGCAAAGGAAATCAAATATGGAGCGGAAGCAAGAGCCGCTCTGGAATCAGGCGTAAATCAATTGACCGATACCGTAAGGGTAACACTCGGACCGAAAGGAAGAAACGTTGTTCTGGATAAATCCTTCGGCGCTCCGTTAATTACCAATGACGGTGTTACCATTGCAAAGGAAATCGAACTGGAAGATGCATTTGAAAATATGGGCGCACAGCTTGTGAAGGAAGTTGCTACCAAGACCAATGATGTGGCTGGTGACGGCACCACAACGGCAACCGTTCTTGCGCAGGCTATGGTCAATGCCGGCATGAAGAATCTGGCAGCAGGAGCTAACCCGATCATTTTAAGAAAGGGTATGAAGAAAGCAACCGACACAGCAGTGGAAGCGATTGCGAAAATGAGTTCAAAAGTAAACGGAAAAGAGCATATTGCAAGAGTTGCGGCAGTATCTTCAGGAGATGAAGAAGTAGGACAGCTGGTAGCAGACGCTATGGAAAAGGTTTCCGGTGACGGTGTCATTACGATCGAGGAGAGCAAGACCATGCTGACCGAGCTGGACCTGGTAGAAGGTATGCAGTTTGACAGAGGTTACATCTCTGCTTATATGGCAACCGATATGGATAAGATGGAAGCAACTCTGGATAGTCCTTATATCCTGATCACAGATAAGAAGATTTCCAATATTCAGGAGATCCTTCCGATTCTGGAGCAGATCGTACAGTCCGGCGCAAAACTGCTGATTATTGCAGAGGACGTGGAAGGAGAAGCGCTCACTACTTTGATTGTCAACAAACTGCGCGGTACTTTCAATGTAGTAGCCGTTAAGGCACCGGGTTACGGTGACAGAAGAAAAGCAATGTTAGAGGATATCGCGATCCTGACAGGCGGTCAGGTGATCAGCTCAGAACTTGGGCTGGAGTTAAAGGATGCAACCTTGGATCAGCTCGGACGCGCAAAATCCATCAAAGTACAGAAAGAAAATACCGTGATCGTTGACGGAGAAGGCGATAAGGAAGCAATTCAGGCAAGGATCGGTCAGATCAGAAAGCAGATCGAAGAGACCACCTCTGATTTTGACAGAGAGAAATTACAGGAGCGTCTTGCAAAACTGGCAGGCGGTGTAGCGGTGATCCGTGTGGGCGCTGCGACCGAAACAGAAATGAAAGAAGCCAAGCTTCGTTTGGAAGATGCCCTTGCAGCTACAAGAGCAGCAGTGGAAGAAGGTATTATTGCCGGAGGCGGTTCCGCTTATATCCATGCTTCCAAAGAGGTTGCTAAGCTGGCTGATACTTTGGAAGGCGATGAGAAGACGGGCGCACAGATCGTATTAAAAGCCCTGGAAGCTCCGCTTTATCACATCGTTGCAAATGCGGGCTTGGAAGGCTCCGTTATTATCAATAAGGTAAGAGAATCCGAAGTGGGAATCGGCTTTGATGCCCTGAAAGAAGAATATGTCAATATGGTTGAGGCTGGAATTCTGGATCCTGCGAAAGTTTCCAGAAGCGCGCTGCAGAACGCTACCAGCGTTGCTTCCACCCTGCTTACCACAGAGTCCGTTGTTGCCAACATCAAAGAGCCAGAACCTGCAATGCCTGCAGGCGGCGGCATGGGCGGAATGATGTAAAGGCTCAAATTCGCAAAGCGAATTAGAGCCGAAAGAAAATTGCTTTGCAATTTTCTTCCAAGATATGACATTAGAAAAAGAGTAAACCAACTGTGGTTTACTCTTTTTTTTCGGGCGGGTTGCCTTTCTTGAAGTTAGTGTCGATCTTGTTGTAGATAAAGCTGATGATGAAACACAATACACCGCTGACAAAGAAGCTGACTGCGTTTTCAATGGTACTGTCATATTGGATATCGATCATGATCAGTTTAAAGATGCTGATCATGGACAGAACCAGGCCGTACAGTCTAAAGGAAGTATTGTTTTTATAGAATCCGGCAATGATACTTACGATAGCAAAGAGCAGCAGACTGATACTGATGATGTAATTCACTACCTCGAAAGAGTTTAAGATACAGATCATCAGTGCGGTATATTTAAAGGCTACATAGTATCCCGCATATTTGTGCTTTGAAAGCAGTTTTTTGGAGTTTATGATAAACAGCAGTATTGTGATCAGAATGATAAGGAGTTTCCAATTTTCGTAGTAGATAGCGCGGCATCCGAGGACCATCCAAAGGGCAGTGATGCCGTACATCATGTTTTCTACCGGTTTTTCTTTTCCAAAATAATCAAGTTTACATAATATTAGATGAATAACAGCAACTGTTATAAACGAGATCAGATAGGCTTTTTCCATCAATTCGGAATGGATTCCATTTTGTTGGATCATGTATTGGAGCATTGTCGCATGGGCAAAATCATTTACACTGAGAAATGTAATGAAACAAAGGACCAGATACCCTGCTATCTTAAACCAGGTTTCTTCGGTCTTTTTGCATGAGTACAGGAAAACCGAATAGCAGATCACGATCATGATAAGCAGCTCTGTTTTCAGGAAATAAGTAGAGGAGAGCGACATGATCAGGAACAGGAACTGTGCAATGTACAGGATGCTTGTATATAAATAGAGTCTTTTCTTTTTCAGGATGCCGTATAGCATAAACGGTATCACGGTTAAATAGGCATATAAATGCTCGCGGATAAAAGGATTCAGAGAGCAGCCTAAATAAAGCATGAAAAAGCAGTAAATTTCGGAAACTACCTTAAATCCGGCGCGTTCTCCCTTTTTATTCACATAGAACAGCAGGGCGAGTGAGACCAGATACATCAACAGATACGTGGCATCCATTGCGTAAAAATTCACTGCCTCAAATAGGCAGATGAAAAGGAATGAATCTGCGATCGTCAGTATTTGAAAGACTAATCCATGCCGGCATTCCTCTTTATATGCAATATAGAATTCAAGCAGTAGATAAAGCATCATAAAAATAACACATGTTATTTTGAGAGAATCCCATTTCACCGGCATCATACTAAGTCCAAGCGTGATCACGGTTAAGTTCAAAAACTTACAGATATGGGAAAATAAATTGTCTTCATAATAAAAGGTTTCTGCATCAATTTCCTCAGACGTATCATTTCTGCGGAAATTTACTAAGAACCGCAGATAGGCTTTGCCAAGATTGGAAAAGACAAAGGAGGAAATCATATAAAATATGATCAGCACCAAGAATTTGCCGCTGTCTTTTTCGGAAACGCACAAAAGCGTACCGAGTACCATGGCAATAAAAATTCCGCACTGCCCAATGATCATAAAAACAAAATTCTTGATTCTGGTCAGATATTTCACGAAAACCGTCCAGACTAAGATCAACAGATATAAGGCAATATCGTCGATCCGCTTGAAATATAGATTGCTCAACAGCAGGGAGAGATATAGGGAACCTGCTCCGCAGCCGATCAATGCAATATAGAAGTTATTTTGATTGTTCTTCTTATACAGTGCATAGCCGCCTCCAAGGATGCCGAAACTGACAAGATACATGCCGATCATCTTCATTGTGTCGGTCAGATGCGGTATGATCAATGTGGCGAAAATGATCAGACTGATAAAGATCAATACGGATGCAAAAATACCCATGAAGTTCTTACCAAAGAGTTTTTCATAGTCCTGCGGTTTGCGGACGGTATTTATCCCGGCAGCATACTTCGGCTGCGCATTCTTAACAGGCTGAGGACTTTGTATGCTCTGTGCATTCTGAGCAGGCTGAGAAATCTGTACACTTTGCACGTTCTGAGCAGGCTGAGAAATCTGTACACTTTGCACGTTCTGCACGGGCTGAGAACTCTGCACATTCTGCATATTCTTCAAAATCTGCAGCTGGTTACCCAGATATTTCAGTTCTGTCTCCAGATAATTGATCTTGTCCTGATAAAGAGCGGTATTTACGGCCTCAGGAGATGTCCGGTCTGCCTGACTGTATTCATAAATCAGGTCATTCAGCTTTTTCCTGGTACTTAACAGTTCGTTTTCCAAATTCAAAAACTTTATTTCGTTTTGATCCATATGAGTATTCCTTCCGCAATGGGCTTTTTCTTATTTTTGATAGTATCATTTGCACCTGTCTACGTCAATAAAATTCCCTTTTTTCTGTTTTTTTTGGTGGGTTTCGACATATTGACTATAAATCGCGGTTCATGTATGCTTAAACTAAAGTGAATGTAGCAGACCGGTTTGGTGAAGAATACTATGTAAAAAAGGCGTTCTAAAAGTTTTTTTGGGATATCACAGGGATAAACTTGAAGAATTTGGGTTATGAAAGTATAATATAAGGTATTAAACCCAAGCGATAACTTGATCTATGGAATGACTTAATAAAACAAAGCGACTGGTGATGAGTATGGCGACAGAAGAAAAGAGAGAAGTAGTAATTGATGACGGAAGGATTGAATCAATAGAAGAATTTCAGAGTCCTGAAACTTTGTATCAGGAGTTAATTACCCGTGTGCGCAAATATCACCCCTCGGATGATATTTCCCTGATTGAAAAGGCTTATCGGATCGCCGAAGAAGCGCATCGCAATCAGGTCCGCAAATCGGGAGAACCATATATCATACATCCCCTCTGCGTGGCAATCGTTCTGGCGGATCTGGAGTTGGATAAGGAAACGATCGTCGCGGGACTTTTGCATGACGTGGTAGAAGACACGATCATGACGGATGAGGAAATCGAGGAAGAGTTCGGCGAGGATGTAGCGCTTTTAGTAGACGGCGTTACCAAATTGGATAAACTTAATTTTCATGGAGAAATGGGTAACGACAAGGATGCCGAAAGACTGGAAAGACAGGCAGAAAACCTGCGTAAGATGTTTCTTGCCATGGCAAAGGATATCCGTGTCATTTTGATCAAGCTGGCGGACAGACTGCATAATATGCGTACTTTACAGCATATGAAGCCGGAGAAACAGCAGGAGGTCGCAAGAGAAACCCTGGATATCTATTCTCCGATTGCGCAGAGGCTGGGCATTTCCAGAATCAAAGTGGAACTGGACGATCTGTCCTTGAAATATCTGGAGCCGGAAGCATACTATGAACTGGTGGATACGATAGCAATACGCAAGAACGTCCGTGAAAAGTATATCCAGACGATCGTGGATGAAGTGAGCGAGCACATAGCCCGTGCCGGTATCAAGGCGCAGATTGACGGCCGTATCAAACATTTTTTCAGTATCTATAAGAAAATGAAGAATCAGAACAAGACCATCGATCAGATCTATGATCTGTTTGCGGTGCGTATTATTGTGGATACGGTGAAGGACTGTTATGCGGCGCTGGGCGTGATCCATGAGATGTATAAACCGATCCCGGGACGTTTCAAGGATTATATTGCCATGCCGAAAGCAAATATGTATCAGTCCCTGCATACGACCCTGATCGGCGTAAGCGGACAGCCTTTTGAAATACAGATTCGTACTTATGAGATGCATAAGGCCGCCGAGTACGGAATTGCGGCGCACTGGAAATATAAAGAGGCTTCCGATGGGAAAAAGGTGGAAACCCAGGAAGAAGAAAAATTAGTCTGGCTGCGGCAGATCCTGGAATGGCAGCAGACAGCGGAAGACAATAAAGAGTTTATGAAGCTTTTAAAGAGCGATTTGAACCTTTTCTCCGACAATGTGTATTGTTTTACCCCCACGGGTGATGTAAAGAATCTTCCCGCGGGTTCCACACCGATTGATTTTGCTTACAGCATTCACAGTGCGGTGGGCAATACCATGATCGGCGCCAGAGTCAACGGGAAGCTGGTCACGATCGATTATGAGATCAAAAACGGTGACCGGGTTGAGATCATGACTTCCCAGAATTCCAAGGGCCCCAGCCGTGACTGGCTGAATGTGGTGAAGAGTACCCAGGCGAAGAACAAGATCAACCAATGGTTCAAGCATCAACTGAAAGAAGATAACATTATAAAGGGCAAGGAACTGATACAAAATTACTGCAAGGCTAAAGCCATCAATATGCAGGATGTGCTGATTCCGCAGTACGAAGAAACCATCATGAAAAAATACGGTTTCCAGGATTGGGATTCCGTACTGGCGGCCGTAGGCCATGGCGGACTCAAAGAGGGTCAGATCATCAACCGCATGCAGGAATTGTATGAGAATGACCATAGAAGAGAGCTTACCAATGAGGAAGTGCTTGCCGAAGTACAGGAAAATGCCCAGTTTTACAGGACGCGCGAGAAAAAGAGCGCAAGCGGTATCGTTGTAAAAGGGATTCACGATGTGGCGGTGCGTTTCTCCAAATGCTGCAGTCCCGTGCCCGGTGACGAAATCGTTGGTTTTATAACAAGGGGACGAGGCGTGTCCATTCACCGTACGGATTGTATCAATATCTTAAATCTGCCTGAGATCGACCGTGCCAGACTGATTGATGCGGAATGGCAGCGGGCAGTGGATGAAGAGGGAGATGAGAAGTACCTTGCGGAGATCAGTATCTTTGCCAACAATCGAAACGGTCTGTTGGCCGATATTTCCAAGGCGCTCACCGAGAAGGATATTGATATTCTCTCATTGAACACCAGAGCAAGTAAACAGGGAACCGCAACCATGTCTGTCAGCTTCGAAATCAAGAACAGAGAAGAATTGAATCGCATTATCGATAAAATAAGAACGATTGAAAGTGTAATTGATATCGAAAGATCCACGAGCTGATGTTTGGATTGGCGCTTTGACAGGAAAACCTGGTTGTGAGAAAGGCAGAGGAATCATCAAATGGCAAATTTAAAAGTCGGCAGACTGATGCTGGGCATCGTTCAGACGAACTGTTATTTTGTATATAAAGAAGGAGAAAAGGATGTCATTTTCTTCGATCCGGCGGATCGGGGAGACTATATCTACGAGACCTTGCAAGAAAAAGGCTTTCGGGTAGCGGGAATCCTTCTGACCCACGGACACTTCGATCATATCTGGGGGGCTCATAAACTGCGGGAACTCTCCGGCGCTCCGCTTTATGCCTATGAAGAGGAAAAAGTGGTGTGTGAAGATGCCGTTACTAACGTCTCAGAGCAGACAGGCAGACCCTATACGGTGATTCCGGATCGCTATCTGAAGGATGGAGAAGAGATCACGATTGCGGATATGACCTGCAAACTGATTGCCACACCGGGACATACGATTGGAAGCTGTTGTTATTATTTTGAGGAAGACGGTCTTCTGATCAGCGGAGATACGCTGTTTCAGGAGTCGGTAGGGAGAAGCGATCTGCCGACAGGCAGTATGAGCTCTTTGATCCGTTCCATCAAGGAAAAACTGTTTGTTTTACCGGATGATGTAAAAGTGTATCCGGGACACGGTGATATAACGGACATCGGGCATGAGAAAAAGTATAATCCTTTTACCTGATGCCGCGATAGATAATATCACGGCAGGCGTGATCACTCCAGCCACATCGATGTAAATGATACAGACAGTACTCTGGTGTCGGGATCGTCCCTATCAAGCTGATTGGGAGTTACCGCACCGGGAAAGACCATACGCAGGAGAAGTTTGTCATCATTGATATACTCCCCTGATATGACAGAGATAAACTCCTGTCCGGCTCCGTCCTTTGTACAGGTGATATTCTCCACTTTATTACCGTTTGCATAGAGCAGTATTCTTTGTGAATCATTGTAAATATCGGAATATTTGAAATGCAATTCTAAATCTTTCTGCAAAGCATTTTCCAATTCAAAACAGATACTCAGTTCATTGCTGGCAGTAGCTGCACCGTTTTCTTTATAGAGGCGGTAGTTTATCTGCTCTGCATAGGCATCGTTTTTCGTAAAATCAATCACATCACCGATTTGGTAACGGATGCGGTTGATCTCGTATGGATACCATATCTGATAATTTCCGCTGCCGGCCCTGTCGTTGATAATGAGTCTGGTATATTTCGTTTCGGTATTATAGGCGTCATCCAGAAACGTCCGTTCCCTGATGACATTGTGAATGGTATGAAGCCTCTCTACATCACTGTCCTGCGTGATATCATAAACAGAAGGACCGTAATGTGAATAATCGTCCAGGAAGGTTCCGGCCATGGTTGCAACCATGTTCCTGAAATGGACCGGAGAGGAATTGTGGGTGAGTTCATGACTTTCATAAGGCAGTTTTATCAATAAGGCAGGATTGTCTTCTATGTTAGCCATTTCATGACGTCCATGGTCTCCCTGAATAATAATCATGCTTTTCTCATAGACGCCTGCCTGCTTCAGTTTTTCGATATATTCATATACGATCTTCAGATCTCCCTGTAAAGCAGCCTGTTCCGTAACATCGTTATCGATTGTGTATTCCATATCTTCATCAAAATAATAAGGTCTGTGTACACCGCTTAAATGATAGAAGCGGAAAGCTTTTTCATATTTTTCCTGCAGATCTTTGGCATCCTGTAATTCGGAATAAAAAACAACATCATTGGCTTTGAATCTTCCGTCGGTGATCGGTTCCATGATCAGACGGTCGGGAAGCAAGAGATACGGCTTGACACATTGGGGCAGAAGATAAAAACTGACCAGCTGATAGAAGCGAAGGCTGAAGGAAGGATAATCGCTTATCCAGTATTTGCCGGTAGATTCAAAATTATCCACCAGGCCCTCTGCGGGATCCCTAAAATATCTGGACGTCGTAAAGAAACGGACATCATAGCCGTTATCATGCAGGTCATTATAGAACTCCGTATCTTTCCAGATTTCTGCATTATAGGTCATAAATTCCCGTGTGGGGTCATATTCGATCCCTGTCAGAAGAACAGGCAAAGCGACGAGCGTTGTCGCACCTCCCGCAACCGCATTGTCAAAAAAAGTAAAATCATCCAGAGCGCCGTCCGTATAAGCCTCTGAGGTTATGTATTCTTCCATTACGCTTGCCTGTAAAGTGTCAATCACAAACAAAATGATATTTTCTTCCGAGCCGATCGTAAACTCATCCGTTTTCGTATATCCGGACTGGGAAATCTCCATTGGGGTAATGATGAGCAGGACAACCAGCGTTACCAACTGCACGGCACTTAGAAAGTAGGAAATATATTTCATGAATATCTCTGTTTTTTCTTTTCGTAAATATAAGAATGCAAGGCATAGAAGAAGGCATGAGATCCAGAAACTGCCACTGATAATGTTTTCATATTTGTAGGTTTCCCATCGGATACTTGTTCCGTCCAATGTGGGAAGGTCGGGATTTAAAAAATTCCCCTGAAAATACAGGCTTAATGAGATACCGAAAAGAATGGCAATAAAAACAGGCAGGTGCTTTTCACCAAACAGGAAAAATGCACAAAAATAGATGACGATTGCTAATAGGAATGAAACAGACAATATAACGGGGATGATATCCGTATAACGGAGTAAAAATTCTGCATAATTGGATAAAAAAAGGGAAGTTGGCGTAAAGATCGCAAAGGTGACCACAAAAAACAACAGTGCCGGAAAAACCCTTTTTAAGATATTTTTACAGGCAGCCAAAGTGAGTTTACGGGCATTTATGAAGGTAATAGCAATCAACAATATTAAAATGAAGACAGCAAAAATAACCGAAATAAGTCTTAACATGAAAGTAGTCTCCGTTTCCTGAATCTTTGGTCTGTAAACAATTATCTAACTTATTATATATCAGAAAAATATTTTATGCTATAATAAAAAATGTGATTTAGGCAACAGCAGGGAGTTTAATGCAGGCAGAGGAGAAAAGGAAGATGGCGGATAACGAGGAAAGGATATCAGCACTTGGTCGTGAGATCATCCGGCTGGCACATGACAGTATCCTGGTGAATATGCGTTTTCTGGACATGGCGTTGTCTGAACTTAGGCTGGAAGAAAGGCGGCAGACAGGTGCCTTTGTCTATGACGGAAGCAGGCTTTATTATGACCCGTCGCTTTTGCTTGCAAAATACAAAAAAGAACCGCATTATATGGTCAGACTTTACCTTCATACATTGTTGCACTGCATTTTTTACCACAGTTATCAAACGGATAAGCTGGAGAGGGACTACTGGGATCTGGCCACCGATATTGCGGTAGAAAATACGATTCTGGAGATGAATTTACATCTTGCCACCATGCCGTCGGATGAGGTGTTACGAAGCAATCTGAGCATCTTAAAGAAGCAGGCTAAGGGACTGAGTGCAGAGAAACTTTACAGACATTTTCGTATCGAGCCTCCCTCCACTAAGGCGGTAAAAGAATGGCGGGAACTATGCCATTATGATGAGCATATCTACTGGGACAGAAAAGAGGAATTGACTCTTTCACAGGATGCATGGCGCAAGATCAGTGAGCGTGTGAAAGCGGACTTAAAAAGTTTTTCCAAAGATAAAAACAATGCCCGGAGCATGGAGGAGAATCTGAAGGAAGCCACAAGGGAAAAATATGACTATACGGATTTCCTGCGCCGGTTCATGGTCATGGGAGAGACGATTCAGATAAATGACGAGGAGTTCGACTATATCTATTATACTTACGGTCTGTCCCAATACGGCAATATGCCGCTCGTGGAACCGCTGGAATATCGGGATGCGAATAAGATCAAAGACTTTGTGATCGCAATCGATACCTCAGCTTCCTGCCGCGGCGAGGTGGTACAGACCTTTTTGAAAAAGACTTATCAGATCATGCAGCAGAGGGAAAACTTTTTCCGGAAGATCAATGTGCATATCATTCAGTGTGATAACGAAGTGCAAAGCGATACAAAGATCACCAGTTGGGAAGATTTCAATCAATTTTTAGCAAACGGAAAACTACGGGGCTTCGGTTCCACCGATTTCAGACCGGTTTTTGAATATGTGGAGAAGCTTAAGCAAGACGGGGAGTTTGAGGACCTAAAAGGGTTACTCTATTTTACGGACGGCTACGGAATTTATCCGGCGCAGATGCCGGCTTATGATACGGCCTTTGTTTTCCTGCGTGAGGATGGCGAGGCGCCTGCGGTTCCGCCCTGGGCGATCAAAGTAGTTTTGGATGAAGAGGAAGCGATAAGATGAATATTAAGCGTGCGAAAGAATATATCAAGGATACTGTGAGGTTGTATTTGAAAAAAGATGAAGAAGGAAATTACAGGATTCCGGTGGTCAGACAGCGGCCTGTCTTTCTGCTGGGTGCGCCCGGCATCGGTAAGACAGCCGTTATGGAACAAATAGCACAGGAACTTGGGATCGCGCTGGTGTCCTATTCCATGACCCACCATACAAGGCAGTCGGCGTTGGGACTTCCTTTTATTGCCCATAAAGAGTATGAAGGGCTGTCCTATGACGTATCGGAATATACCATGAGCGAGATCATTGCTTCGATTTACGATGTGATGCGGGAAAGCGGCATCCGGGAAGGCATTCTTTTTCTGGATGAGATCAATTGCGTGTCAGAGACCCTGGCGCCTGCCATGCTGCAATTTCTGCAATATAAGGTGTTTGGACGGCACAGAGTACCGGAGGGCTGGGTCATTGTCACGGCGGGAAATCCGCCGGAGTATAATAAGTCGGTACGGGAATTCGATATCGTTACCCTGGACCGGATGAAGATCCTGGAGGTGGAGGCGGATTATGCGGCCTGGAAGGAATATGCCAAGGACAGCAGTCTGCATACCGCGGTCATCAATTATCTGGATCTGAAAAAAGAAGATTTCTATCTGGTAGAGACTACTGTTCGGGGAAAAAGTTATATTACCGCAAGAGGATGGGAAGATCTCTCCACCGTGATATCGCTCTATGAAGAGGAAGGACTGAAAGTGGAGGAATCCTTAGTAGAGCAGTACCTTAGGAATCCGCGGGTGGTGAAAGAATTCACTGCTTATTATGACTTGTATCAGAAGTATAAAAAGGATTACCGTGCGGAAGAGATCCTTGCCGGACATGTGCCTGCCCATGTGGCGGAAAAAGCCAGGAAGGCGGATTTCGATGAAAGACTGTCCCTGATGGGAATGCTGATCGATCATGTACAGCATGAGATCCGGGAGAATATGGAGAAACTGGACTATATCAGCAGCCTTTTGGTTCATATGAAGGCGGTTAAGAACAATGCGGAAGATGTCCTTGCACTGCTGGAGAAACAGATCGATGGCAGACAGAAGGGGATGGAGGCACTGCAGAAGGCAGGCTCTTTATCCGACAGAGAGAAGAGAAAACAGCGAAGTGTCATCCGCTTCTTAAACGATTGTGTAAAGCAGCTTCGGTTGGAGGACCTGCCGGATCCCGAGGCAACTTTGGCGTTCTTAAAGGCGCGTTATGATGAGGAAGTGGTTGCCTATCGACGTGAGACAAACGAGACCGGGCAGAAGCTACAGAATCTTTTCGGCTTCGTGGAGGACGTGTTTGGATCCGGAAACGAGATGCTTGTTTTGTTGACGGAGTGTACGGTCAATCAGGACAGTGCGAAGTTTATCAGCATGTATGGGTGCGAGGCCTATCGGAGACATAATGAGGAATTGATGGTGTCGGAACGGGGAGACCTTTTGCTAAGAGAGATTGAGGAGTTGGAGTTGTAAACTTGACGGAAACGCTGAGCCGGATGGGCAGACGAAAAGGTTAGGTATGATACTATGATACAGATACGGGAAATGGAGACGGAACATGGGCGGCTGAAGTATGAAATACTGGAAGACCATGTTGTGTTGCGTGAATATCGAGGGAAAGATATTTTGTTGACTATTCCGGTCAACATAGAAGAGAAACCTGTAACCGTAATTGGGAAAAAAGCCTTTTTGGGAGCCAAGAGTTTGCGGGAACTGGTGCTGCCGGAGTGCATTGATACCATACAGGATTGGGCTTTTGCCTCCTGCAGCAACCTTGAAATAATCACATTTCCGAGAAAAACTCTGACAATAGGGCAGGGTATTTTGAGGGATTGCTTCCGATTGGAGCAGGTTGTTGCCGTGGATGAGGATGCCGGGATAGAAAATGGGGTATCTTATCTCTTGGCGGCAGCGATGAATAAGCTGGAAGCTTTCTATTTATTTGATCTGACGGCAGCAGGCAGCCCGGCGTGGCTGGAACAGTGGGATGCCCGGATGCTTCTTTTACTGGAGCAGGCGGATACGGAAGGGTTCTCTAAGATGCTGTTATGCGGGGAAGAAGATTACGGCAGCAAGGAGAACCATCTGGATTATTATGTGGAGCAGAGAAGGCGGTTCAAGGTAAGACTTGCCATGCTCAGACTCATGCATGATATCGGATTGCAGCCTTCTGTTAGGGAAACTTTGACGGATTATTTGCAGACCCATAAGAAAGGTGAGAGTTCGGAAGAGACGTGGAAGGTGGTTCTGGAAGAGCATGGGGACGATAAGCGGTATTACCAGTTTCTGTTGGATCATGGGTGTATTAACGAGGAAAACTTTGATGCTGTATTGGAAGATATGGGGGAATTTCATACGGAGATGAAAGCATTCCTGATGAACTGGCGGGGTAAGATGACGGAGAGAGAAGGGAAGGATGCGTTTGGGATGCTGGAGTTGGAGTGGTGAAAAAACGTATAAGAAGATTAGGAAATAATTTGAATATGGCTTTACCCTTTTCCCTTATTATGGTAACATGATTAAGAAGGAGTGTGGCAGCATGACAGATAGTGAAAAACTTGACTTATTACTTGAAAAGGTAACGTCTATAGAAAAGGATATGATAGACGTGAAGGCTGATTTGCGCCGCTTACATCGTGATGACGCATTTATTATTGATGAGGTTGAGCGTGTACACACGATATTAGATAAGCACAAAGACGATAAATCAGTACACACTGCGTAACCCATACAGAGGTGTAAGTATTCCCGATGAACTGACGGGGAGCGATGGCGGAGAAAACATATTAATATATTTTGAAGAAAATGGGATGGAGAAATCTGTCCCATTTTGTGCTTTTTTTACTTAATTGAGTGATTTTGTGGATGGATTGTAGTATAATGGTTTTGGAAAGTGTACAAAGGATTGAGGAGGATAAAGAAATGGCGGCGGCAAAGTCAAAAGCAAAAGAAGTGTCTATGGAAGAAGCACTTTGGAAATCAGCCGATAAGTTGAGAGGTTCTGTTGAACCGTCAGAATATAAACATGTGGTACTCAGCTTATTTTTCCTGAAGTTTGCTAGTGATAAATTTGAAGAGCAGCGAAACAAAATCATTGCAGACGGTATGGAGAAATTTGTAGAGAACATTGCATTTTATACAAAAGATAATGTTTTCTATCTTTCAGCGGAAAGTCGCTGGTCTTATATCATGGAAAACGCAAAACAGGATGATATAGCACTAAAGATAGATACTGCCCTATATACGATTGAGAAAACCAATCCTATTTTAAAAGGCGCATTGCCGGATAATTATTATTCCAGATTACAGATTG
>JAFLTF010000057.1:12927-16752 GCA_022510585.1 Lachnospiraceae bacterium | reverse complement strand
GCTTCCTCCTGACCCTCTGCATCTTCGGCGATATCGGATTCTGTGGTTTCGTCAGAAAATTCATCGGAGATTTCGTCAGAAACTTCGTCGGTAAGTTCATCGAAGCTTCCACCTGTAGTCTCATCATCGGTTTCATTTGTTTCGGAAGTGTCTCCGGGGTCTTCCGTCTCTTGCGTATTGTCTTCGGTTTCCAGAAGGTTGTCCGGCTCTTCCTCAGGCGCTTCCTCTAAAGCTGTTTCGCCTTCTGTCAGATTCATCTGATTACCGATATCCGCCGCCAGAACCTCAAAACCTCCAGAAGTAAGTATGATTCCGGCTGCCAGAAAAGCTGACAGCAGTTTCGTGAGTGTTCTGCTTTTTCTGAATTTATGTATCATAGATTTCATCCTATCCTTTCCATATTTCTACACCAAAAGAAAGCTGAATATCCATTTGGGAAACCAGCTTATAAAACACATTATATCACCTTTTATATTATCTGCCTAGATAATATAACATCCTTAATCGACCAGAAAAGTCCGATATCCGGTTACGAAAAACCTCAATCAAACAAAATCTCCTCCACCGTTACAAATTCATACCCTTCCTTTAGCAGTTCATCCACCGCCATGAGCGCTGCCGTCACCGAGGTGTCATAATAATCATGCATTAAGATGATTGCATTTTCTCTCGCTTTATTCGTGATCCTTTCCGTAATGCGGGACACGTTGCTGCTGCACCAGTCCATGGGGTCAATGGTCCACAGCACCGGAATCATATTGAGTTCTTCCTCAAAGCTCTTATCCCAGGCTCCGTAAGGCGGACGCACATATTCCACTTCCACACCGGTAATCTCCTCGATGATCTCATTGGTCTTTATCAATTCCTCTTTAAAGTCTGCCCGGTTTCTGCTGGTCAGCTGCATATGGCTGTAGGTGTGATTTCCAATCAGGTGGCCCTCCTCCTGCATCCTCTTTATCACATCCGGATGCAGGCTGGCATGTTCGCCCGTCACAAAAAACGTCGCCACAACGCCTCGCTCCTTCAAGCCGTCCAGAAGCTGCTCCGTATAATAGGGGTGAGGACCGTCGTCAAAGGTAAGTGCGATTTTCTGTGCTTCCGTATCTTTTTCTTTTCCTTCCATATAAACTTTTTTCACCAGTATTTCATCCTCCGTTTCTATCCTCTGTGCGGCGATCACCGGTTCATGCACCTGTGTCTGTTTTCTTCCCAGAAAATAAAAAAGCAGGCTCACTGCCAAAATAACTCCAAAAATAAGGATACGTTTCCTTTGACTGTCCATGAATCTGCTCTCCTGAAGAACCTATGATTCTTCCATCTTTTAACTTATCTATTATATATGCTTTACGATTTCAATTTATCATAAAGATATCACAAATGCCTTCGTAAAGCCTCCTTTGCACTCTCGATCCAGCCACAGCTCCCCACCGTGCATCTGCACGATCTTATAAGAAATACTAAGTCCCAGTCCACTGCCGCCTCCGGTATTCCTGGTTTGGTCCCCTCTGGAAAAAGGCTCAAAAATATGCCCTGCAAGATCATCCTCTATGGGACCTCCGTTATCCGCTATCCGGATCTGATATCGCCCACCCGGTCCGGTGCGCAGGCTGACATGCACTTTGGTGCCTTTTTCATTGTATTTGACTGAATTGGTCAATATATTGCCGACGGCGCGACCCATCTGGACAATATCCATATCAAAAGGCTGCCCTATTTCCTCCGGTATCTCAATCTCCAGCTCTATGCCTTTTTCCTCAAAATCAGCATAAAGCAGAGCGATATTTTTTCTCAAAAGTTCTCCCAGATCCGCCTTTTTCTTATGCAAGGAGAAACCGCTGCTGTCCAGCTTCACATACTCAAACAACAGGGTGATCAGTTCGTCCATCCGCATGGATTTGGCAACGATCGCCTGAAGGTACTCTTTTCTTTTGGACTCCTCCGCCACCATATCATCCGCCAGCGCCTTTGCATAGCCGCTTACGGTGGTAAGGGGCGTCTTGATATCATGGGCAATGTCGGACAGCAGGAGATTCCTCTGCTTGTCAAAAGCCTCCTTCTGAGCCTTTTCTTCCCATAAAAGTTCTTTTACCTTCTTGGATACTGCCCTATAATACCAGTAGCCCGATATCAGATATGGAATCAGGGTCACAAAAAACAACCCAAAAAATATGATAATGACCGCCAACTGATAGATATGGATCAGCATTGGGCTGGATACCCCTTCTAAAACCGGAGAGGTAAGGGCAATCCCAAGCCCTGTTTCCATATTTCTTCCGATGAGCATTTGAACCCACCTTACCGCCGGTTCCGGAAACAAGGATGCGCCCGAAAGCAGAAACATCCGCAGCATCAGAGACATCATATTACCATTGGCAGCGGTCACGGATATCTGCGAAATATGCATGGTATCCGCCAAAAAAGGGACCACCCACAGCCGATATGCCATATTCAGCAATTCTTCGCTGATAAAGATAAAGAGCATAATGATAAGAAACCGTTTTATCAGAAACCATTTTAAAGACTTTGTGCCTGTCTGTTCTTTCTTCATGTGCCTACTCCCGGATTTCCCCTTTTTCCAAGCGGTATCCCAATCCCCGAATCGTCTTGATATAGGCATTGGCATCTTCACTCAATTTGGCCCTAAGCTTCGAGATACACACCATGATATTATTATCCGATACCAGATATTCGTCGCCCCAGCCCTGCTCAAACAACTGCTGTTTGGTAAAGACCTTGCCCGGATTTTCCATAAATAGCTTCATAAGCTTAAATTCCACAGAAGTCAGCTCAATCAAGCGATCTCCCTGTGATAACACACAGGAGGACAGATCCAGCTTTAAATCCTGTACCCAAAGTTCTTCCACCTGTTTCTGCGTTCCTGACCCCAGCGCATAAAACCGGCGGATATTGGAATTGACTCTGGCAACAGCCTCCAAAGGCTGAAAAGGTTTGGTGATATAATCATCCGCTCCCAGATCCAGTCCCAGAATCTTATCAGCATCAGCGCTTTTAGCAGAAAGGATGATGACAGGAATATTATTGCTTTCCCTGATATTTTGTAATACCCGATAGCCGTCTATGCCCGGCATCATGATGTCTAACAACAAAAGATCCACAGCATCTTTTTGCAGTGCAGACAGCGCCTGTGCGCCGTCTGCTGCTTCAAGGACGTCATATCCGTCTTTTTCCAAATACAGACGAAGCAAATCCCTAATTTCTGGTTCGTCGTCCGCAATCAATATTTTATAACCCATATCGGTAACCATGCCTTTCTTATAGTTGGTCAATCCCTTCCGGACGGGACAGTCTGCGATAAAGTGACGCACGTGTCATATATTGATAAGGGCTCACATAGAAGATTTCCAGAAGTCCACAGGTCAGTAAACTCAGCATATGCCAGAGAATAAAGGATAGATCCAGAACAAAGGTATTCCACTTCTGCCCCTTCATCATTTCCTTACTCAGGTTCAAGACCTCCTGCCAGGGCATTTCTGGGGTTTCCGCCAGGATATAATCCACCATGTAATACTGGTACTTTTTATAAATGCCGGGAATGACAAATAACAGGGCCCATAAAAAAATCTGCAGATCACGGTGAAAAGCGGCTTTGACTCCATTTATATAGGAATGGTCAAATAAATATCCCAGTGCGCTAAGGTCTCCGGTTCCATCCACACTCTTAAGCATAAATCGCTGCGCTCCTACCATCAGCGGATTGATCAAAAAGATATCAAATAACGCTGCTACGATAATGATAAACAGGACAAAGACCATCGCTACAATCACAAGTGAAATGATGATGGCGGGATTTACCCGTACGACATT
>JAFLTF010000057.1:0-12827 GCA_022510585.1 Lachnospiraceae bacterium | reverse complement strand
GAACCACCGGCTGCAGTGGCCGGGGCACCTCTGCCGCCTCCCAGAAACGCAATCAGAAGGGCAACCACCACTGCTTTCCAATAATTTCTTTTTAATGCTTCTTTTGCTTTTTCTTTTAATTCTTTTCTAGTCCATGTCATATATTTTTTCTCCTTATCTGCTTTTATTTGTTTCGTTCTAAAAACAGATTACTACCCGATTCTTAATAGAAAACCGGAGAAACCTTAACATAACCTTATTCTTTTATGATGGGAAATTAAGATATTTCAGATACAGGTTTTCAAAATTATCCTGCTTAGCCAGATTCATGCTTTCTATTCGATGCAGTCTCTCTGCCAGATCCGCCTCCTGCAGTCTGCCGTTTAATAAATCCTTTCCGATTTCAAAAGCACCGGCAAGAGAAGTATTTCCAACGGCTGTCGTACAGCTTTGAAAAGCCTTCGGTAAAAGTCCGATCCTGACTGCCGCATCCACATTCAGATAATAGCCGAATCCGCCTGCCAGAAAGACCTGTTTGAGTTTGGGGCGTCCTATTTTTTCATATAAGATTTCCACACCTGCGCGCACTGCTGCCTTCGCCAACTGTAAAGCCCGTATGTCCGATTGTGTCAGAGGGGCAGCTCCTTTTAAAAATCCTGTTTCGTCCAGGATGCCTTTCTCTAATAAAGAAGCCGTCAGTGCCACCATATCGCTTCCGATGAGCTCCGATCCGGCTCCGCCCTCAAATGCCGGTCCTGCAGCCGTTGCCGTCACGATCATACGATCTTCATAAAGTATTGCCATTTCTCCATTGGTTCCCAAATCGATAAAGAGGACTGCTTCACTTAAAAGACCGGACTTTCTCTCCAGCAAACCACAGTGATAGAGTCCGGCAACGATATCTCCGCCCACAAAGGCGCTGATTCCGGGAGTAATATAGACAGGTAGGTTGAACTGGACCTCTTTTGGCATAGTTGTTTCTGCGAGCAGAAGTTTCATCCGTAGATCTTCTTCCACAAACAGATTACATTTCTGCAGTCCGATCTCTACCGGCATAAATGGGCTTCTACCCAAGCTCTCGGTGGGTAATCCCATAAGCAGATGTTCCATTGTGGTATTACCAGCGATACAGATACCACAAATGGAATCTGCTTCCTGTCCGGTTTCACGTATTTTTCGAAAAAAGGTCTTAACCCCTTCCAGGATCACATTCCATACACAGTCCTGCAGTTCTTTGGCATGTCCGGCATTCGCTGCCTGTATTCTGGACAGTACATCGGCACCGTAACTTCTCTGTGGATTCAATGCACAAAAAGTATCGATTACCTGTCCCGATTCCATGCCTGCACACTGCATGGCTATGGTAGTGGTTCCCAGATCTACAGCTATCAGATAGGATTCTTGTTGACCTGTATAGTTGATTTTTTCTGACACATGTGTCACATTTGTTATGATATCCACTTTATTGGACTCTATAAAATCCAGACGAATGACACTGTTGTTTTTGGGTTTTGTCATACAGGCAAGACGCCATCCCTTTCGCAGTTCATCCGGTAAAAAAGCGCTTCTTTCCAGTGCTGTGGGAACCGGTGCGAATTGCATGAATTGCACTCTGCATCTTTGACAGGTCCCTCTCCCACCGCAGAAACTTCCGGAAACCAGCCCATTTTTCAGTAATGTTGACATGAGTGTCATTTCCAAATCGTGTGTCACTTCTGTTTCCTGAGAAACACCGTTATTATCTTCGTGGATAATTGTGAGCGTAATCGTTTCAGACAAACTGATTTTTCTCCTTATCGTAATGATAATCTATGGAAGACAGTTTATCGACAATTTCCGTCTCACTGACATCCAGATCTTCACAGAGACTTTCCAGATTTCCATAGAAATCTCTCAATTTGAGATTCACAAAGCTAAGTAACATGACTGGGTCTTTTGGTATCATCTGATCTATTCCCTTCCGGCTTCACATTGAGATTTTATTGCAGTTTCATCTCTACTGTATATTCGTTGCCCTTGGCATGTACATTCGCCATACTGCCGCAGATAACAGGCATCATCGGGGAAAGATGGCCCAGATCCACATCCATAAGGACCGGTACATCATATTTTTTGATCACCTCGAGGACGGCCTGATACTGATCCAGTCCCATCATTTCCTGTCCGTGGCACAAGGGCCTTCCAATAAGGAATCCGCTGCAATGTGCAAACCAACCTGCATGCTCCATCTGCCACATAGCCCGTCTGATGCTCATCACATTCAAATCACAGGCCTCTAAAAACCAGAGAATGCCATCTTCCCTATAACGCTCGGTAAACTCACATACCTTATCATATTTCGTTCCCAGCAGATTGACCAGACAGTCCATACAGCCGCCAAGAAGCCTGCCGGACAGATCCAAGGTCTCATCGGGGAATTTGCGGATGATGGAAGGTTCCGTCACATGATAAGGCAGCAGAGGATGTTCTTCGTCCTTTAGCCATTCCCTTTCCCACTTATCATATCCCCTGAATTGCAGGGACTTTCCGGTCAAAAGATCCATCGCATCCTGAATAGAAGGATGCCACGGCTCCATGCCGAAAGCGGAGGCACAGGGACCGTATATGGATGCGGTATCGCACAGAGTAGTCAACAGAAAGGTCATATTCGTATTGTCCGAAAAACCCATATACCATTTGGGATCCGCCTGCTTCAGTTTCTCAAAATCCACATAATCTAAAATTTCGCACATCAACTCGCCGCCACCACAGGAAATGATGCAGTCATTTTCCTTACTGCAATAAACATCCTGCAGCTCTTCGCCACATTTTTCAGGCGTATTGCTGATGCCGATGCCTTGATCCGCATAACAGTTGGGACCCAGTTTAAGCTTATACCCTGCTGCCTCCCATTTCTTCAATGCGTTATCAAAAGCACTCTTATAGGGCTCGGTTGCACATCCAAAAGAGGGCGCCGCAAATCCGATGGTTCCATTAGGGGATAAAAATTCAGGATATCTCATAAGATGGTCCTTCCTTTCCTTACATTTGTGGCTATTATAGCACATCCCCCCTGAAACAACAAGCCGAACACTGCTGTGCCCGGCTTTTCCCTTACTTCTTTATGGCTGTCAACCCGGAGTCCTCTACACCAATCAGAATCGTATCCTTGGCCGACACCTGATCTGCAAGGATCAGTTTTGCTGACAAGGTCTCCACATATTTCTGAATGTAGCGTTTCAGCGGTCTCGCTCCGTAAACCGGATCATAAGCATTTTCTACGATGAAATTCTCTGCCTCCGGTGTCAACTCGATCGTGAGTTCCCTGTCAGCAAGTCTCTTGTTCAAATCCCTTATAATAAGCTGAACGATACCGCCAATGACTTGTTTGGTCAATGGCTTGAATAAAATGGTCTCATCCAGTCGATTCAGGAATTCCGGGCGAAAATGACTTCTCAAGTCATTCATTACCTGTTTCTCTGTTTCAGGCATGATACTGCCGTTTTCATCGATGCCATCCAATAAGTAGTCTGCACCGATGTTGGAAGTCATGATCAAAATAGTATTCTTAAAATCCACTGTTCTCCCCTGAGAGTCCGTAATGCGTCCGTCATCCAGCACCTGTAACAGCACGTTAAATACATCGGGATGCGCCTTTTCAATCTCATCAAACAGAACCACTGAATAGGGTTTTCGTCTGACTGCTTCGGTCAATTGTCCGCCTTCCTCATAACCCACATAGCCGGGAGGTGCCCCAATCAGCCGGGATACGGAATATTTCTCCATATACTCGCTCATATCGATGCGTACCATGTTGTTCTCATCATCAAACAGGGATGCCGCCAACGCTTTGGCAAGCTCTGTTTTACCTACGCCTGTCGGTCCTAAGAACAGGAAGGAACCGATTGGCTTGGTAGGATCCTTGATTCCTGCTTTGGAGCGGATGATCGCCTCCGTTACCTTCGTCACGCCCTCTTCCTGGCCGATGACCCTTTTATGCAATTCTTCATCCAGATGCAGGGTCTTATTCCGCTCACTCTCCGTAAGCTTTGCCACCGGGATGCCGGTCCACCTGGAAATAATCTTGGCAATCTCTTCCTCCGATACGCTCTCATGCACCAGGGAAAGTGCCTGATCTTTCACTCTATCTTCTTCTGTTTCCAGCTGTTTTCTCAAAGCCGGCAAAGTGCTATAGCTGAGTTCTGCGGCTTTCTCATAATCTCCTTCACGCTGTGCGATCTGGATCTGGTTACCGGTCTCATCTATATCTTCTCTGATCTTGGACAACTTTTCGACGGAGGATTTCTCATTTTCCCACTGCGCCATGCGGTTATCCAGTTCTGCTTTTGACTCTGCCAGTTCTTTCTGTAAATGCTCCAAGCGTTCTTGACTCAGTCGGTCATCTTCCTTTTTCAAGGCGGTTTCCTCAATTTCCAGCTGCATCACCCTGCGCCGCAGTTCATCCAGTTCCGTAGGCATGGAATCCAGTTCGGTCTTAATCAATGCACATGCTTCGTCCACCAGGTCAATGGCCTTATCCGGCAAAAACCGATCGGAAATATACCGATGGGAAAGTATGGCTGCACTGACCAGCGCATTATCCATGATCTTCACACCGTGATAAACCTCATAACGTTCCTTGAGTCCACGCAGGATCGAAATCGTATCTTCTACTGTCGGTTCCTCTACCAGTACCGGCTGAAAACGCCGCTCCAGCGCGGCATCCTTCTCAATATATTGACGATATTCATCCAGGGTAGTAGCGCCGATACAGTGCAATTCTCCTCTTGCAAGCATGGGTTTTAACATATTGCCTGCATCCAGCGCTCCGTCTGTCTTGCCTGCGCCTACGATGGTATGCAGTTCGTCAATGAAAAGAATGATTTGTCCGTCACTGTTTTTTACATCCTCCAAAACCGCCTTCAGCCGTTCCTCAAATTCACCCCGGTATTTGGCTCCGGCAATCAAAGCTCCCATATCCAAAGCAAAAATCTTTTTATCTTTCAATCCTTCCGGCACATCGCCGCGGACAATACGCTGTGCCAGTCCCTCCGCAACCGCAGTCTTGCCCACGCCCGGTTCTCCGATCAGCACCGGATTATTCTTGGTCTTTCTGGAAAGGATGCGGATGACGTTGCGGATTTCATTATCTCTTCCGATGACCGGGTCCAGCTTCTGATTTCTTGCCCTTTCCACCAGATCCTGTCCGTATTTCTCCAAGGTGTCATAAGTTGCTTCCGGATTGTCGGAAGTTACCCGCTGATTGCCGCGTACTGTAGAAAGCGCCTGTAAAAAGCGTTCCCTGCTGATAGCGAATTCCCGAAAGATTTCCTTGATCTCTTTGTTCGGATGCTTTAACATGGCGAGAAAAAGATGCTCTACCGAAACATATTCGTCTCCCAACTGTTTGGCTTCATCCTCCGCCGTCACCAGCACTTTATTCAAATCGCCGCCGACATAAATCTGCCCGCCCTGCACTTTCACTCTCTTTTGCAGGCCTTGCTCTACGCGGTTTAAAAAATATTCCTTATTGATCTCCATTTTCTCGATCAGCTTCAGAATAAGACTGTCATCTATGGTAAGAAGGCTATAGAGAAGGTGCTCCTGCTCGATTTCCTGGTTACCGTATTCGTATGCCAGCTTTTCACACTGCTCAACTGCCTGCATGGATTTCTGGGTAAATTTCGTTACGTTCATAGCCTCTTTCCTCCTCCACTTACTGTTCTACTGACAATATAACAATAATTCTTTTTGTTAGCACTGTCAAGAGGTGAGTGCTAAAATTTTCTGAAAATTTTATAAAATTAGATATTAAAAAACTGCACAATACAATATTTTGCAAAACTCCTATATTTTTTTAGCATTTCACATCTATATATTGATAATCTATCAATAATTAATTCAATTTCTCATTAAATTTTTCTACACCTATCGTTGTAATTTTTCATTGCATGTATCTATAGCGTTGTGATATAAACAGAAATACAGGAACATATAAACCATACCGGTTAGTCACTTTGTATCATCATTATCATTTTCAGGTCATTTCTGACCCACTTCTTCTATATCAGTGACCTGCCAGCTCATCTAACCACATTTCTAAAGAAAGGACATATCTATGAACACAGCAAATCTTACCGGGCCACTCACTATCCCCATGACCAACGATTATCTTTTCAGAGCACTCTTACAGCAGAACAACAAAGTACTAAAGGGATTGATCAGTTCTCTTCTTCACTTATCTCTTGAAGAGATCACTTCTGTAGAGATCACTAATCCCATTGAACTAGGGAGAACCATAAATGCAAAGGATTTCTTTCTGGATATCAAAGTTCTTTTAAACAGTGATACAATCATCAATCTGGAAATGCAGGTCATCAACGAGCATAATTGGATAGAACGCTCTCTAAGCTACCTATGCCGTTCCTTCGACGGTCTGAACAGAGGCGACAACTATCTGAAAGCCAGGCCGGTTGTCCAAATCAGCCTTTTGGATTTCACACTTTTCCCCGAGCATCCTGAATTCTATGCCACATATCAATTATTAAACGTTAAAAATTATATTAAATATAGTGACAAATTATATCTTCATGTGTTAGACTTAACTCGTATAGACCTTGCAACCGAAGAGGACAAGCATTATCAGATTGATTATTGGGCTTCTCTCTTCAAAGCCACTACATGGGAGGAATTAAGAATGTTGGCAGAAAAGAATGAATCCATTGCTGAAGCTACAGAAACTGTATATAAATTAAGCGAGGAGGAAATGATCCGCTTACAGTGCGAAGCCAGAGAAGATTATTATCGCAGGCAGCGGGATGCTGAAATATTGCGGGAAAGACAGGAACAGCAGATGCTGGAAAATAAACGACAGATGCAAGAACAACAACGACAAATGCAAGAACAACAACGACAAATGCAAGAACAACAACGACAAATGCAAGCGATAAAAACACAATACCAAGAACTACTCGAACAAAACAGGCAATTAATCGCAGAAAATGAGAGACTACGTACAAAGCAAGCGGAATAAATTAGATATCCCGCACACCTAATATTTCAAGGCTTGCGGGATATCTATATAGTTTCTTTTATATCATTATCTTATTTAACTGCACATGCTTTCTTTGAGTGAAAAGCAAACTTACGCATCCGTATGGAAACGATGGATGATCTGCTCCAGATCCTGAATCAACTGCTTGTTGTTATCTGACTGTAAGCGAATCTCATCTGCAATATCTTTCGTCGTTACGCTCTTACCTGCAATCACATCGATTGCGATCTCATTTTCTTCCGCAATCGTCTTAACGGAAGATACGCTGTCGGAGATCTGCTGCAAGGAATTGCTCAATGTATCTGTAGAAGCATCCAAACTCATGATATCCTGTCTGATACCGTCTACGGCAATACTGTACTCTTCCGCACTTTCCGCAAATTGCTTGAACTCTGCCATAACCGTTCCTTCCAGGAATTGGAGGATTGTATCAAAGCACTCTCTTACTACATCAATACTCTCATTTGCGTTGTTACAAATACTCTGAATATTGGAAGCTGTGGTTGTAGAGGTCTCCGCCAGATTTCCGATCTCTCCTGCCACCACTGCAAAGCCTTTTCCTGCTTCACCGGCTCTTGCGGCCTCAATGGAAGCGTTTAAGGACAAAAGATTGGTCTGTGAAGCAATACTTAAGATATTGTCCGTCATGGCATTGATCTGGGATATATCCTGCAATCTCAGCATCGCATCCTGTACAGCCTGCTTCGTATCCTCAAATGTCTTGGAACTGTTTTCAAAAGCATCCTGCGCCTGCTTGCGCATCTCCCTGGAACTGTCGATCAGTACATTACTGGATTGGATACTATGCTGAAGATTCTCCAGTGTCTCCGATACCCACTGATTGATTCCGGTTACTTTTTCATGTACATCCGTTACGACCTGTTCCGTACTTCCCAGACTTGCCGATAACTGTTCGATCGTAGCGGTATTATCAGCTACACAGTCTACCAGCTTAGCGGAATAATCATCAAGTTCGTTTGTCTTATCGTTCAGGGAACCACAGCACTGTCCCAGTGTCTCCACAACTTCCTGAAGGGACTGGATCAGGACTTCCGTTGCCTGGGCTATACTTCCCAGTTCGTCTCTACGCCCGGTATACTTCTGAATCGCGGGTTGATTTGAAATATCTCCATCCCTAACCTTGTCAAGAATCTCTCCCGATACCTTTACGGGTTTTACAAGGAAGCTGATGGACAGATAAGTAAAGATCACCATTGCCAGGATACCTACAATACAAATGATCACCAGAAGAACTCTCACCTGACTTAAGGAAGCAAACAGTTCACTGGAGGGGTCCGTTATGATGAACACCCAGTTTCTGTCCGCCATATAATTGTAAGCAGCCAGATATTCTGTTCCGTTTTCTTTATAATTAAGGATATCTACGCTGTTGCCACCGCTTTTGAGGTTATTTAAGATCGTGTTGATATATTCTTCTTCTGCTACGGTAGCGATCAATTCCGAATTGCCGTTGAAGATATATTCTCCGGTATTGACATTTACCATATAATACTGTAATTGTTCCATGCCGCCTGTAGGCAGAGTATTCAGGGTATCTACCAGTCCGTCTGTAAAGATACCGCCGCCGATCAGTCCGATCGGATTATGATTTGCATCATAGCAGGCCTTGTACATGGAAATGATCTGAGCCCCGCTGGCCGGAGAAATAATAATACCCGTATTATATACACCGTCCGTAGCAAGCATCGCATCTTGAAGCGCTTTCAGAGGATCGCCCTCTCTCGTCGTGATTCCTACTACATTTGGGTTTGTATGTGCAAGCACATGGGTATTCCATTCACTTGCATAAATACCTTCCAGATGCGCCCGGTCAGCACTGAATGTTTCCGTATACGCCTGCGCATTCGCTACACTGTCGGGATCCTCCGGATGCAGCAGAAGATCTGTGATCTCTCCGGCGCGTCCGTAGGCGGTCAGATAATTTTCCGCTTCCTCCACATAGTTCTCAATCAATTGGGAACGCTCCTGCACAATCGTTTCCATGCTCTCGATCATGCTGTTTCTGATATTGTTTGTCAGGCTTGAATTCATAAAGAGATAGACAAACAGAAAAACGACGATCAGGACAACGACCTGGGCAAGCACCATGACTCCTACAATACTTGCATTTTTCTTTTTCATTTGAATACACCTCACATTAAAATGATATCTGCTGTATGGGAAAAATCCACATCCTAATACAACTCTATGTAGATATGGTTATAAATCATATATATTATACACCCAAATACTACATCTTTCCAGATTTTTTAAAACTTTCTAAAAAACATCTAAAGAATATATAAAAAATGTCGGAAAAATGACATATTGCAAACCTTTAAGTTTGCCATTTAGTTAGTTGCAACTAACTATCAACCAAAAAATAGATGCCCTCCACTGTAGGACACCTGATACTTTATGCGCTATTAAGCAGCGCCCTTTTTAACTTTCTTTTACAAGTCCCTTATCACGCCATCTCCCGCTCTGCCAGCGAAGAAACATACAAATGGCACGGATACATTCATCCATGGCCAGACCGATATAGGCACCGATGACCATAAATCCCAGATGAATACCGAAAAACCAGGTTCCGCCCACAGCGCAAAGATACATAAAGACTGCGGCGATGATTGTCGGAAAGACCGCGTCACCGCTTACTTTCAATGCACTGCCGAACACCAGATTACTCACCCTGCCGATTTCCAGAATAATATCAATGAGCAGAATCCTGCCTACAAGCGTTATCATTTCCGGTGCATCGGTAAACAGCCGGAGGATGGGACGGGAAAAGATCGCAAAAAGAGATGCTATGATGACTGCTGCCAGAATACCGGTTATGGCAGCCTTTTTGGTGCCTTTATCACATGCCTCAAATTCTTTGGCACCGATCCGCCATCCGGTCATGATCGCATTTGCCTGCGCCAGCGCCGCACCTACGCAATAAGAAAAATTCGTGATCTGCATGGCATAGGACCTTGCCGTAACGTTGATACCGCCTTCATCCATTTGATTTAAGAATCTGGTCATCAAAGCCATTGCCAAGTTGTACAACGCCGTTTCAAATGCTGCGGGCAGTCCGATTTTTATGATTTGTCTCAAAACCAGCTTATTTTCGATGCGTTCCGGTGCTTTATGCGCATCGACCAGATAGTGAGAGGCCGCAAACACGACCACCAGATTCAGAAAACGGGACAATACTGTGGCAATCGCCACGCCCTGCACACCCATATGAAATCCAAAAAGAAATACCGCATTCAACACCACATTGATCACATTCGCGCTCAAGGTGGCGGCAAGCGGCGGTTTGGTATGCCCGAACGCTCTCAGGTAGCTGGAAAAGATCGGAATCATTGCATTCAAAAAACAGCACCCGCCGACAATCCTTAAGTAAGTCTTAGCATAAGGCATCAGCAGCGGCGCCACGCCTACCAGTTCCAGAATCTGTCCGGAAAAGAAAAATAAGAATAAGGATAACAGAACACCAAAAACCGCATTGAACACCAGCCCGATCTGCCTTGCCTGATAGGCAATCCCCACCTTACCGGCCCCGATATACTGTGTCATAACCGCAATCATACCGGAAGATATGATGGAAAACATGATGATAAACATTCCTATGTAAGTATTGGATGTTCCTACCGCACCCACCGCTTCATCGTTTACGGAAGACAGCATCAGCGTATCTACCATGCCTGCCAGCATATAACATAAGGTTTCCAAAGAGATGGGAATAAAAAGCTGTTTCAGTGTTTTTCTGTTTCCTTCCACGATCAAAAACCCTGCCTTGGTTATTTTTTATCGCTTTTTCTTTTAGCTTTTTTCTTTTTCTTCTTTTGACCTTCTACCAGATCCTTAAATTTTAAAGCCTTATCAATATTTCCTTCAACCTTTAACTTTTGAAGCGTTACCGCCATGATCGGGTCCAGCTTCCCTTCCGCGATCTTGATCAAAGTATCCGCATCACAGATAAACATTGCGTCTCTGTCAAAATACTCATAAGGCTCCACATATAAGCTGCCTTCTTTCACTTCTACATAGAAAATACCCTGGGCCTCACCGGTAATATTAAACTGATAAGCAAGATGTTCCGTTATATCACTGACATCTGCCTCCGCAAACCGGCCTTTCACATCCGCAAACATTTCTTCATAGGTCATTTTTGTTTCCTTCCTCTCCATTTTTTCAGCTGCCTTTCAGCTTTTTCATATATATCGTAATATAGATTAGCATTTACTCGATCATTGGTCAATATTGGACTAGTGCTTATCCTAACTGCCCAAGCAATTTATAAAGCAGCTCATACAACTGTCTGGCTTCCTTTGATTCCAGATTCACACAGGAACTCAACTTTTCCGGTATTTGCACTGCCCGGTCCTTTAACGCTTCTCCCGCCTGTGTGATCGAGACAATGAGATTGCGTTCATCATCTTTAGAGCGGTTTCTTTGAATGTAGCTCTTCTCTTCCAGCTTCTTAAGCACAGGCGTCAATGTCCCGGAATCCAGATAGAGAAATTCTCCCAGTTCTTTTACGGTCAGCTCTTTTTTCTCCCACATGACCATCATGGTAAGATACTGGGTATAAGTCAGATCCACTTCATCCAGATACGGTTTATACCTTCTGATCACCTCTTTGGAGCAGGCATAGAGAGGAAAACAAAGCTGATTCTCCAATTTTAAACAATCGTATTTACTGTTAGACATTCTATTAGCCCTCGTCTGGTATTATTTCTTCTCGAAATCTACGGCAATCCGCGCCTCATCGCGCATGTTCTTTTATGATGTGGCAGCTGCCAATGCTTCCTTACAGGCTTTCACGAGCTGGTCCGCACAGGATGTAGATCTGCGGCCGCAGGTAATTCCCGAAAGCTTCTGTTCGATCTCTTCTACTGTCAAACCGTCTACAAGTTTCGGAATCGCTTTCAAATTGCCGTTACACCCACCGGTAAAGACAACGTTCGTCACCACATTTCCCTGGAGACATAACTTGATCTCACTGGAACAGGTTTCTTTGGTCTTATAAATATATTCCATAATATTCTCCTTCCCCAGATTATTAGAAGTACTCATATTTATAAACACAGCCTTCCATATCCGGCAAATTTATCTTTCTATACTATTCTATAACAAGTCTTTCCTATCTTTCAAGATTGTTTTTGGCAAATTACAGCAAAGCCTTTACATGCTCGTCGATCTTCTCCGGCGTCACTGTGGGTGCAAAACGTTCGATCACATTTCCTTCCCTGTCCACCAGGAACTTGGTGAAATTCCACTTAATGTTGTTGCCCATAACGCCCTTCTTCTGGGATTTCAAATAGGTATACAAAGGATCTTCCCTTTCTCCGTTTACCTCGATCTTCTTAAATTGCGGGAAAGTCACTCCGTATCTGGACTGGCAGAAATCCGTGATCTCTTCATCAGTGCCCGGCGCCTGATTTCCGAACTGATTACAGGGGAAATCCAGAATTTCAAATCCCTGCGCCTGATACTTCTCATACAGATCCTGCAAGCCGTCATATTGCGGGGTAAAACCGCAGCCCGTAGCAGTGTTGACGATCAAAAGAACCTTTCCCTGATAGTCTTTCAACGAAACATCGCTTCCATCCTGTGCTTTCACGGAATAATCGTAAATGCTCATACCATAACCTCCTAAAATATTTTATAAAATTAAATTGTATACAATTTTAACAATTTGATTGTACAAAATTAAATTGAGTTTGTCAACAGTTTTTTTACATGGGGATTATATTTTTCAAAATGTATAAGAAGCAGCCTGCCTTCATTCCCAAAGACAGACTGCCAGACTTACATTATCATA
>JAFLTF010000056.1 GCA_022510585.1 Lachnospiraceae bacterium | reverse complement strand
CTTCTTTGATCTTCTGCGCAGATTCATTGGTCATATTAGTCTGCTCATTGATAATATCGATAGACGCACTTGTCTTTTTGTTAGTATCCTGCAGTTCACGAAGTGCTTCGATTGCAGCCTCGCCACGCTCTTTCATGGACTTCGCACTTGTACTCAGGTTGCCAAGCTCATCTACTGTTTCCTGGATCATATTACCCATCATAACAATATTTTCTGATGCATCCTGTGTCTCCTGTGCCTGACTGGTAGCACCGATTGCGATCTCGCCGATAGCCTTCTCCATCTGATCCACATGATCGCTTGTATCAGCGGTCTTCTCACTCAACGTATGGGATTCATCCAATAAATGATCGCTGACGCCTTTGATCTCACCAACAATAACTTTCAGTTCCTCTCGCACCTTCTTGACGGTTCTGCAGATCTCACCGATCTCATCCGTGCCGCCAAGCAGCTCATCACCAAATAAGAAATTGAGTTTACCTGCTGAAAGCTGTCTCAATCCGCTGATACAAGCCTTCAGTTTCTTAGCCAATCCGCCTACGATGATAAGAACAATTACGACACATATAATAACGATACCGATGACCATTCCTGCAATCATGTATAAAATCTCGTTAATCTGTGCCTGTGCATCTGCCCTGGGTATGATGGCAGATACGATACCGACAATCTCACCTGTGGTCTCGTCAATAAGCGGTATATAATAACCGAAATAGGTGCCGCCTCTTACTATAACATCCGTGTTGAAATAATCCACACCCTTGTTCAGTACATTATCAATGACGTTCTGGTCATCTACTTCTGTTCTTATGGCACGCTCTCCATTATCGTTCAAAATAGAAGTCATATAACGCGTTCTGCCAAAGAAAACAGTAATATCTGTATTACCGGCTAACTTCAATTCATCCGCCAACCCTGTGAATTTGGTAATATCATAATCGCCTTTGTACAGGTCATCATTCTCACCGACATAGTACGGATCGTCGTTAAGCTGTTCCATGGCCTGAACAACCGACACAGCCGAGCATCGCAGTCCATTCGCAATTGTCTCTGTCACAACATGGGTAACCTTCTGATTACTGACGATCAGTACCGCAATTCCCAGTACCAGTAACGGTATGATACAAACTAATAAAACTTTCTGACTCACACTTAATTTCATGTCTACCTATCCTCCAGAATACATCTTTTTATTATTTCACTCAATCTCCTCACATCATTTGTGCTGAGTATTGAAAAAATAATTGATTTCATCTCTAGTATACCACAGAAACGTTGTATTGAAAAACAATTTTTAACCTGCCATAACAATAGCAATGTCCTGAACGATCTTCTCGTCAAGTTCTCCTTTGCCCACCATATCCATCATGATCGAAATAGTTTTTTCATGTGACATACCATCCTTATAAGGCCTTTTTTCTGTTAAGGCCTGATAGATATCAATGCACGCCATCAATCGCTCCTCAAAACCAAGTTCCTCCGCTGTCAGTCCCTGCGGATAACCTTTTCCGTTCAGCTTTTCGTGATGATTGGACGCCCAATCAACAATATCGGGAATTTCTTTGATTTGACTTAATATGTAACGCGATGCGGCGGCATGATTTTTCATTTCAGCAAATTCATCGACGGTAAGCTTTCCCGGCTTTTCTAGAATATCGTTTATGACCGCCAGCTTGCCGATATCGTGCATTGCCCCCGCAAAATAGTAACGAATTGCTTTTTCGTCATCAAAATGATAATATTGCGCCATAATTCCGGCTTTTTGTGCAACGCCTGCCGAATGATTCTGCGTAAATTCGGATTTGTAATCCACTATCTTGGCAAACAATCCCGCAATATTACGAACTTCCTCATCCGAATAATTTAAGATCTTTTCCTGAAGTTTCTCATGCAGACAGGATAGTACGTCTTTTTCCTGCATGCGGACAATTTTATCATAATCTACAGCTTTCAGAAACAAATCTACCGCTTCTTTAGAAAACAGGGTTCCTTTCCTGCTCTCTACAAAACCGCGGGTATCGTCAAATTCCGCTCTCGTCATTGTTTTCAGACGGCATGACGTATCTACGATATCTGCCAGACGAAGTATCTGAGATTTCAGAGAGGTCTCGGCAACTGTCATTCCCAGCGCTCCGCTTCCGTCAGCGTTCTCATGATGATATAGGATGATATTCTTTACATCTGTACGAAACGGGATCATGCGGATATTCTGTTCTCCAATCACACTATGGTCATGATTCAGCTTAGTTTTTTTCTGATCCGCAATATCGGAAAGCTTCACTGATAAAAGTTCTGCCATCTGGCTGTGGGAAAGTTCCTCATGGATAAACTCTGTCAACGCATTATCGTGAAGTAAACAGCAGCCTATAAAATCCCGTAATTCCTCTTCCTGATATCCTGCTTCCTCCCCCATTAAAAGTGAAAGATACGCCACACGCTTACCATGACCCGTGTCAATTCCCAGTAATTCTTCTTCTACCTTGTCTAATGCAAATGATAAAGCATAAAGCATATCCGTCAAATCTAATTTCATATATGTCTGTCTCTCTAAAATATCATTTTGGCATCCGTTGTTTTGGGGTATTGCCGCCATATGTATAATAACTAAATCCTCGCATAAACGACATTTATATTATATTTCTTACACATCAGTTTTGTCAATATTTTCGGAGAATGTTTCATCAGTAGAAATACGATCAAAATGAACAATACCGTATCAAATGACCGGATTTTGTGGTACACTAAATATATTAACCAAAGCAAAGGAATCCTTTTCATATGAATAATCAATCACTGAAGCAATTGCTGAGAACCCTCTTTGCACTGACGGTATTCATCATTATCTGCGGTTTTTTAGTCCGCACCCTGGCCGATTCGGAGACACTTTCCGATTATGCCGCAAAGAATCCGGAACAGGCATATGGGACCGGCAAAGAGAATATAAATGATAGGGAAAAAGAGGATCCGGAAGAGAGCGGAGGACCTGTCTCTATGGCAGAAAACACAAAGCCGGATACGCAGCCGGACGACATAATAGAGATTTCCCCGGACCGTATTGTCTATCAGGAAGGCTTTTACTACGAGCCATTGACCGAGTCAGTCAAAAACAAAATCACCGGTATTTCCTATCCTGTCACTGTAAAGGAGATATCCTATGACGAGCTGCGCTACTTAAGCGTACTGCATTACGATTTCAACGGAGAGGTACAGACCGGAGAACTGATCTGTAATCAGGGAATTGCCGAAGATCTGGCAGAGATTTTCTATGAATTATATGTAAACGAATACCGGATCGAGAAGATCCGGCTCATCGATGAATATCAGGGAGATGACACGGCCTCAATGGCGGACAATAACACCTCCTGCTTTAATTACAGGGTAGTAGACGGCACCACAAATCTTTCGAAGCATGCACTTGGCTGCGCCATTGATATCAATCCTTTTTATAACCCTTATGTCGTCTTTAATAAAGAAGGGAGCGGTGAGACCTATATCTCTCCTGCCGGCAGTGAGATCTATGCGGACCGCTCCAAAGATTTTCCGTATAAGATTGATGAAAACGATCTATGCTACAAGCTTTTTACGGAACATGGCTTTATCTGGGGAGGCCATTGGAACTCCTCCAAAGATTATCAGCATTTCCAGAAGGTTGTAGAATAATTTTGCTGCCTTAATTCGCATTTGAGATAAATTCTATAAAATCATTCTGCGGAATCGGTTTGGAGAAGAAATATCCCTGTACAAAGTCGCATTGCAGGTCTGAAAATATATCCAGCATTTCCTGCGTTTCAACGCCCTCAATGACAATCTCCATATTCATATCTTTCAGCATCTTAACCGTATTCTTTAAGAATATCCAGACCTTCTGATTGTTTTGTTCATTCACAAATGACTTGTCAAGCTTGATAATATTAAGAGGCAGCTGGATCACCCGCTGTATATTGGAATATCCGGTCCCATAGTCATCTAAGGAAAAGTTGATCCCCGCCTGGTTCATCTGCTCCATATTATCCATCATGACTTCCTGCTCATAAGCAGCGGCAGTCTCTGTGATTTCAAGATTGATCTTATCCGGTGAAACATTATATTTCTTCATAATGGAAAGATAGTTCTCAGGAAGATCGCCGTTCATAACCTGTGCTACCGACAGATTCACTTCAATATATTCAAGACCCAGATTTTGAAATTCCTCGCTTGAAATAAACTGACAGACTTTCTCAAAAACAAACTCTCCGATCCTGTGGATCGTTCCGTTTTGTTCAGCAGCTATGATCAGCATCTCAGGCGAGATAAAGCCATGCTCCGGATCAAACAGACGAAGCAGTGCCTCCGCAGATATGAATTTGCCCTGCTGAATCGAATAGATCGGCTGATAATATACTTCAAATCTCTCATTTTCAAGAGCCTGCTCAATGATCTTATCAATATTGTTCTGAATATTGAGCTGATTTTGATTGTACAATTCACTGGCACGCATAATCCGTCCGGTATAATGATTTCTCAGGTGGAAATCCGCCCCGAAAGCCATCAGCGTTTTAAAGTCCGCAAGTTCTTCCGGATAGTCCGCCAACACGATAAAAGGTGTCAGGCTGATATCCAGTCCAACGATGTTGAACCCTTTTTTCAGTTCCTGATTGAGCATTTCCGCTATGCTTTCTGCCTTATCATAACCTTTCCCCCAAAAGACCATTCGGAATCGGCCATTGTCCAGATAATACAGATCGACAAATCTGTATGTCTTTTTACTGATCTCACGTATCGTATTCGCTACTTCCTTAAGCACCTGCATAGTATAATCAAAACCGATCATAGCTTGGATTGCCTGATAGTTACTAAGATTAAGCATCACGATCCTGACATGCTTGTGGTTGTAGGCAGCACGCTTCATGTCGTAAACATATGCACTGTATTTCGTCAGCTGCGTAAAAGAATCCACATAATCTTCCGGTCGTTGTATGCCGACACTGACGATCAACAATCCAATCGCTCCGCCGAACATTTCCAGACGCGCAGTCGGATGAATCATCTGCACCACCATTGCCGCAAGTTCCACCGGCATGAAAGTACCGGTCGTTATCACCTTCGTACGGCCTAACAACCTGCGATAGCGAACAATGTAAGCAATGGAAAATATCACATAAAAAGCCGTTCCTATGTACATCAACGCAAACAGCGGTCCCCGCCTATACCCATTCTCTACCGAAAAGACAAGCTGATTCCATACGTTCACGACCAATGCGCTGACCATCACTATAAGCGGTGCAAGCAACACCCCCTGAAGGATAATGTTTTTGCGCAGCTTATGCCATGTATCCGTCAGACTGACGATAAACATAAAATACGTCGGCGCACTCAGGAAATGAGTCAATAAATATCCGAAATGCGCCACATAGAGCGCTATCGTATTGCTGCTTTGCGCATTATCAAGAGAGACTGCCACGATATCAAATGTCGTCGATGCAATCGTAATATATGTAAGAATCAAAAACACACGGTTGGAAATACCCCTTGTCATTCTCCTAATATAACATGAATGGAGCAGAACAAAGAGCAGGAGCAGCGCCGCTATGTCATAACTGATATTTTTCATATCACCAACCCCCTGTGGTAAACAGTATATCACGAATTGGGAATATAGTCCATCACAGAAATATCACTCTGCCCCCATCGCCTCCATAAAGTACAGTCTGGATGCAAAATCCGGAAAATACCGCACTTCATTATTGTATCCGGTGCCGCTAAAAGACGGGCTTAATTTCACACCTCCATACATCAGGGCATCTCCGTAAGCATAACTATCCTCTGTCTCACCGTCCATCTTCACGAATTTGGCAACCAGATTGTGGACTGCCGAATCCTGTTTGATATGAATCGGCGAAACCGTATTGACCAGATCCCCGAATTCTTTCACATTGTATTTTAATTCACGATTATAAAAATGGTATTTCAAATCCGGATCCAGCCCTCTTGCCTGATAAGATTCAAACTGCGTATTGGGCGTTACCAGCTTCTGCATCAGGAACCCTACCGCCTTTTTCCGATCCTGCGATACACAGGTCCATTCCACCACATTACCGGCACATTGACGAAGAACGCTCTCTGCTCCCAGAGCGCTGTCTGCAAAGGTCCTTCCTCTGTAAAACGTGCCTGTCTGCAAGATTTCTCTCCATTCTTTATAAAGGGCGATCTGCGCTTTTACCGCCTCCAATTCCTCTTTTTTCATATCGCAGAAATTACACTCATATCCGCAGACGCCAAAACATGCCACGTGAAAACGGGTCTCCAGCGGCGTGATCCGCAGTGTCTGGTGATTCGGACAGGCGGAAACATGGGCGCTGACCACGGACATCGGATAGCCATAGCTATACCCGGTCTGAATCTCTGCACGGCAGAGGGCATCCGTATCATCACTTGCCCAAATCTGCGGAAAATAACACAGGATTCCAAGATCAAAGCGGTTGCCGCCTGCCGCACACCCCTCGAAAAGGATCTTTGGAAAGCGCTCCGTCAGTTCTTTCATACAACGGTAAAGTCCCATCACATAGCGGTGCGCCACCTCTCCCTGCCTCTCCGGCGGCAAAGCTGCGGAATAGTAATCCGTAAAAGTACGGTTCATATCCCATTTCACATAAGAGATATCCGCTGAGGAAAAGACGCGGCTCATCTCTTCTATGATAAACTCCTGCACTTCCTCTCTCGTCAGATCCAGGATTCGTTGATTTCTGCCCTCGGAATGGGGTTTCCCCGGAATCTGCAGCGCCCAGTCCGGATGTGCTTCATAAAGCCGGCTGTTTACATTCACCATCTCAGGTTCTACCCAGATACCGAAATCCAGACCCATGGCCTTGATCTTATCCACAAGTCCTTTGACGCCCTCCGGCAGTTTTTTCCGATTCTCTTCCCAGTCGCCAAGCGCCTGGGTATCGTCATCCCTGCTGCCAAACCAGCCGTCATCCATGACAAAAAGTTCTATGCCTGCCTCTTTTCCGGCCTGAGCCAGCTTCAAGAGTTTCTTTTCATTGATATTAAAATAAGCGGCTTCCCAACTGTTGAGCAAAACAGGGCGAATGCGGTTCTTCCAGTATCCCCGTACGATATGCTCCCTGACAAACTTATGCATATGGCCGCTTACGCCGTTATAACCCTCATGGGAAAAACTAAGGACCGCCTCCGGCGCTTCAAAACCTTCTCCCGCTTCTACCAGGAATTCAAACGACTGCGGGTTGATCCCCGTAACGATTCTGGTCTTGCCGTAGCCGCTCACCTCCACAGCTTCATAGTGGTTCCCACTGTATATGAGATTAAAGGCATAGCAGTCTCCCGCATCCTCCGAGGTCTTTTCCCTGCCAAGCATAACGAAAGGATTTGCGCGGTTAGAAGAAGTGCCTGTATAGGATGCGTTCACATGTTTTCCTGACAAAAGCCGTACATCCGTCCGCTTCATCTCCCTTGCCCAGGCGCCGTTAAAGGTGGTAAAAACAAGTCCCTGCACGTCAAGATCCAGCTGCATGCTCATCAGTCTTCGCAGTTTCACCGTATCATTGCTTTCGTTGAGAAGCTTTGCACTTCTGGTAATGGTGTCACAGTCCTCATAGACATAATAATGCAGTTCCAGAATCAGATCATACTGCCGATCTTTTAATGTCACACAAAGATGGTCAACTTCCCCGGATTCATCATAGGACCCCGGTAACGTTGCAAAGTCTTCTTTCCCTTTCGAAATCTCCGCCTTTTCAAACAAAAAATCAGAGGTATAACTACCGTCTCCATGAATCACCTCAATAAACGGCTCCCTGATATCCCCTTTCCCATAAGAGGACATTTCCAATCGAATATCTTCCAATGAAAACGGAGGAGCTTCCTCATCCTGTCCATCATCGCCTTGTGCTTCGACTAATCCGCCGCCACAGTAATTGTTTGTGTTTCCAGGTAAAAATATATGTTTTTCCGTTAATATTTTTTCGTCATCTTCCTGTGTGACCGTAATCCTGCGCCCGTAATGCAGATGCTCCAGATGCCCGGTCTCCAACACACGAAAACAATAAGTAGTATTCTTCGTCCCCAATACAAAAGTCTTACCGATTTGCTGAATCATATTTTTTCCTCTCTCATTAAAAATAACATAAGTTATTCAATCATCACCCACGCTTTGCCTTGATCTGCGCAGCAATCTCTTCCACCTTCTGCTCCGTGAGCATATATTTCCTGTGGAACAGAAATACCGCCAGCAATAATCCGGCAATCGGGACCACCGTCATCGTCATGCGCAGGATGAAAATAGAGGAGCCTGCTGCTGCTTCTGCTACAACTGCCGTGGATGTATCATCACTCAGATTTGCAATGGAAAGGCAGATGGATGCAATTAACACTGCTACGCCGGATGCCAGCTTTACTACAAAGGTCTGCATGGAGAAGATCACGCTCTCATCTCTGCGGTTGTTCTTTAATTCCCCGTAATCCACCGTATTTGCAAGGAACACCGTGGTCAATACCGTCAGCATACCGAAGGCTGTGAAGATGAAGAACGCCGGAATGAACAAAAGAAAGATATTGGTCAGTCCCAGACACATCAGAGTAAACAACACTGCATAGCCTGCAATCGCCATGACAAAGCTCACATAAAACACCTGCACCGAATTGATAAACTTACGCAGCACCGGATAGAACAGCATCATGGATAAGATCTGAATACCGCCGCCAAAGGTATTAAATAAGGTATATTCATTTTCCCAAGTCTGTCCGCCGAAATCGTATTTAAAGAAATAGATCAGCAGATTGGATGTAATGTACAGCGAGCAGTTGATCAGTACGATGGAAATAACAACGATCATCGCCTGGTCGTTCTGGATCAGCGCCCGGAACATCTGCCCAACGGAAGGAGCCTCCACATCCACTGTAGACTTCTCTTTGATACAAATACAGGTGATTGTAATAAATACAACGAACAAAACAGCGATAATCAAAGCAAACCGCTGGAAGCCGAGACGCTCGTCTCCCTGCCCTATGTTTTTTACACAGATCATGGTGATGATTGTGATCAATGCGGAACCCACGCCTGCACAGGAACGTGCCAGTGTAGAAAGTCCTTCTCTTTCCTTACCGCCTTCCGTGAAAGCCGGGATCATAGACCAGTAGGGGATATCCATCATGGTATAGGTAACGCCCCATACAATGTATGTGATGGCTGCGTAGGCAACCAGTCCTTTCCCATCTAATGTGGGTGGAGCCGAAAACATAATGAACAGAACGAAGGCATTCAAAATCGTTCCAATCAAGAGCCACGGGCGGAATTTTCCCCATTTTGTCCTGGTCTTTGCCACCAGTACGCCCATGATCGGATCGTTGAATGCATCAAACACTCGTGCCGCCATCAGGATGATTCCCATTGCAACCGCACTTACGCCCAGAATATCCTGATAGTAATACAAAATATAACTTGCGGAAAGCATGTATACCATGTCTTTTCCTACTGCACCCAAACCGTAGGATGCCTTTTCCCTAAATGTCAGTTTCATATAAACCCCTCCTATTTATGATTCTTTCCGGCCATAGCCAGTTCCACTACTTTGTAGGCGCCGTCATAAATACCGGCTTCTTTATTTTTAAGGATATTATCGCACATATCCTGAAGCAGACTCTTTTCTTTTATAAAAAGCTTGATCATCTGCAGCGTATGCGGGATATCCCTGCACTCCAGTGTTCCGTCCCCGATCTCCGCGGAGTGGATCGCGCCCCATTGTTCATGACCGCCTACCCGCTTGATGAAAAGTTTCGGTACCGGGTAGAAAGCAAGTTCGCTGGGTTTCGTCACCAGAACATCGCAGCTTCTCATCAACAGGTTGGTGCAATAGACCGCCTCAAATATATTCTCATGCCAGAAAGCATGCACGCCGCTTACCTCTCCCGTAAGGGCTTCCCCCGCAAACTTCTCCGTCTGATCCCACTCGTTAAAATGCTCGGTGGACACTTCCTCAAGTCCCGGAATCTCTTTTATCAGTTCCTCCCACACATTGCGGTAATCTCCCACGTTCACATAGAGCGCCGCCTTGTCTTGTTTAATGAGCGGAAGCAGGTATTTTATGATTGCCGCAAAGATCTCTTTCTGAGCCCCGGCTCCGCCGATGGTCAAAAGAAAACGCATGGGCTTTCCTTCTTCTTTTCTCCTAAGTCTCTGCGCACAGTCGCTTTCAATATTGCTTACCAGTTCATGGTCAATATAGTGACCCGTATAAGCTAATGCCTCATCCGGCATCGGCTCCAAGACATCCTTTCCCTGCATCCCGTTCAAGATACGATAGCCCTGATAGGCAAAATGGGTCTGTACCGTGTGCAGACTGCCTTCCGCCAGATGCAGCGCCATCGGCCAGTTATCCGGGATCGCATTCACCACATGTTGCATACCCGCATGGATTGCTGCCTGAGCCGGCCATACATGGGTTGCCACCACCGGGATCTCTTTCGGGACATTCCGATAAACCGGCGCCATCAGCTCCGCATTTTTCTGATCGGAAGCATTATAGCTCAGTTTTCGGAATCCTTCATAGTTCATAGGCTCCCAGACAAATTTATTGAAAAGTTTACTTTTGCCGGAAAGTCTTGATCCCAGAGAATACAAATCGTTTTGCGCACTGATGACTTTGGTACAGGTGGTCTGTTTATAAGAATTCAAATCCATCCAGTAAGGAACATAGCCCATGGAGTTTGCCGCGGACGCAATCGCCATGGAAATCCTGTAATGTCCGAAACCCATACGGATATTCCCTACGATGATTCCTTTTTCCGTATCAAATGACACTCCTGTCGTTTTTTTGGAATCTCCCTCCGGAAGCAGAACATTCATAACTCCCAAAGCATCTCCGATATGTGCATTTTTCTCGATCACCGGCTGATAATCCGCATGCTCGTCGTTTCCGAATTTCTTGATATACTTTTTCTTGGATTGGACCGCCTTTCTGTAAACCTTATCCGCCATGGGATTTCCAAAGATCACTTTTGATTTTTCCTGCATAGTTACCCCCTCCGTTTTCCTTATGCTTATTTGTCCTATTTCTTTTTGATGATCCTGTCTTTTATTGTAAATTTCATGACTACCGCTTCTGTCTGCAGTGACCTGATCTTCACCGCCGCTTTTCCTGTCTCTCCCGTTGTTTTGATATAGGTGCCGCCCATACCGCCCTGCAGGGAAACCACCTTCGGTCCGATGACTTCGATCGGTCCCTCTGTCTCAATCATGACCGGATCGTTAAAGAAATACAGCTGATTGTCGTTTTCATCTACCATTCGAATATGGATCGACGCCACATCATAAGAATTTCTTTCCATCAGTTCCTGATGGTCAGCCCTGACCTGAAGATGCAAAGAAGTAGATGGCTCCACCACAAGTTCCTTCACTACTTTTTTGTTTTTTACCGCTTCAAAACGATAAGAAGTAGCCGTGCCTCCCCAGTCACCGATATAGCGGTTATAGAGTGTGACCGCTTCCGTCGGTTTCATATGATAGACCGTCAACATTTTCACTGCCGTTAAATATACCGATTTCGGCAGATTGGAAAGTCCGTACCGTGCCGTTGCATTCAAGGCATCTTTGATGGCCTTTGCCTGCGCCGGTTTGAAGTTTTCGTTTTTTTCTATGGCATCCCCGATAAAATCATCGATCAGGATCGGTCCGTGCTGCAGATTTTGATAAGGAGAATCTGACGACGTATACTCTTTGATAAACTTACCGTTTTTATACATCCGAACACTGTCGGCGTTTGTAATGATATAAGTATTTCCCCGGTTACAGCCCGGATGTTCTCCGATATCCATGGTAGAACTTAAGGAAAGTACCGGAATCTCTTCCTGCTGGCAGGCATAGATATCCGCTGCCAATTTGGGATTGCGGAACATATCCATGACGCCGTGATAGCAGATCCGGTCACCGCTGCCGAAATCTTTATGGGTATTATAATCAAACATACACCAGCCAAAACTTCCGGCAATATCCTCTTCGGCAGCCACTGCATCCAGTACATTGGCATGTCTAAGTGCGTGCTCTACCCGGTGTTCCTCCCAGTCATAGGCTTTGGCCGGATACATATGCCCGTTGAATTCACTGATCAGATACGCCTTCTCCATATCCGATGTAACGTCTTTTTTCTTATCACATCCCTTATTCTGCCCATCGTGAAGAAAATCATTATAGGTGTACACATCCTCCAGAAGAGAACTTTTCTTATGCGCCCTTACGCCGCCTGTGGCTCTGGAAGGATCCAGCCTGCGTGCCGCTTCATTGGTGCGTTTGTAAAATCCATCGTCATCCGCGGATTCATTGATCCGAACACCCCAGAGGATAATAGAGGGATGATTCCGATACTGTGTCACCATGTCCTCTACATTCTGTATTGCCTGTTTCTTCCATTCCTCGTCCCCGATGTGCTGCCATCCCGGAATCTCCGTAAATACCAGAAGCCCCAGCTCATCGCATCTGTCAAGAAAATAGTGGGACTGGGGATAATGGGAAGTCCTGACCGCATTGACTCCCAGTTCTTTCTTTAAAATATCCGCATCCTGTTTCTGCATGGATTCCGGCATTGCATACCCCACATAAGGGTAACTCTGATGACGGTTCAGGCCGCGGATCTTTATTCTCTTATTGTTCAGGTAAAACCCGTCCGCCCGAAACTCAGAAGTTCTAAAGCCGAAGGTCACTGTTTTCTCATCCAGCACTTCTCCGTTTTTTATTAGCTCTGTTTTCAATTCATATAAGTTAGGCTCTTCTATCCCCCAAAGCTGCACATTGCCTGCCCGATACTGCAGCTGTACCGAAGAATCCTGCGCCTGATTGCCCAACTGTTTCTCTATCTCATGATCACCCAGCCGCTTGTATTCTTCCTCTTCCTTCTTCTTAAAAGACTGCCTTAAAATGAAGCCTGCCGCCGGTTTATTCATCGTAACCGTGGATAGGATCTTGGCAGGCCGGCCGATTCCGGCTCTGTCCAAAGGACCGGCCTCCTCTGCGCCAAACTCGGTCTGCACGAAAATATCTTGCAGGTATACCGGATTTTTGATCTCCAGATACACATCCCGGTAAATTCCGCCATAAGTCATATAGTCAATCACAAAACCAAACGGCGGGATATTTCGATCCTCTCTACTGTCCACCTTGATTACCAGGACATTTTGATTGCCGTACCTGAGTCTGTCCGTCAGGTCCACAGAAAAAGCGGTATAGCCGCAATGGTGTTCTCCGACTTTTTCCCCGTTCAAAAAGACTTCACTCTCGTGAGCCGCTCCCTCCACCGTGAGAATGACCTTTTTGCCTTTCCACTCTGCAGGCGCCGCAAGGATCTTCCGATAACCGCTTACCATCTGATAAATATGCTCATCAAAATAATGAAACGGCGTCTCCGTACAGCTATGCGGCAAACGAACACTTATCAGATCTTCCCCTTCATAATTTGTCCGCAGCATACGGCTGTTAAAGTTTTGTGTAAACTCCCAATCATCATTTAAGTATATCCTCTCACTCACCTTCCCACCTCCATCTGCTTATGAACCATGATTCCATCCATTAAAATATTGACGACTTCATCCAAAGCTTCTTGATAAGACAGTCCGCTGCGAATCAGGACATCTCGCTGAAAAAACTGCTCCAGGGCGGATTCCATCATGACCTTTAAGATCGGTATCCGGATCGGGCGGATGCTGCCCTCCTCGATTCCTTTTTCAATCAGCTCTATCGTTGCTTCCCAGCCGGTTTCCAGGCGAAGCTCCACCTGCTTGTAGATCTTGGGGTATTTCTCCTTTAGCAGATAAAGCTGACGGAAATCCACGTCCTTGTATCCCTCCGGCAAAACGCCCAGGATCCTGCGCACCTTTTCTACCGTGGTCAACGCGGGATTCTGAAGGACTTCCTGCTCGCTTTCCTTGATCGAATCAAACAGATAATCCACCATCGCCAGAAACATCTCTTCTTTATCATGAAAAACCGTATAAATCGTTTTTTTACTGATCTTAAGCAGGGCCGCTATGTCATCCATCGTAAATTTCAAACCCTTTTTGCGAAATGCCTGCAGTGTTCCTTCCAGGATCGTTTCTCTTACATCCATTTCTTTTTCTTCCTTTACATCATTTATTATCCTAATTCCATTTCCCAATATAAAAAAGAGGAAACTGTTTTTCCAATTTCAGTTTCCTCAATTGTATCATTATTCTAGAAAAGCCACAAGAAACTATTTTACCAAAAACAGTTTCCTGTTTTTATCTATTTTTACTAATAGCTTCCGGAACTCCCCGCTTAGCCTTTAACTGCTTCTTCCTTTCATACATCCGGGCATCGGCACGCTTCATGGTATCCTTCAGGCTTTGATCTTTTGCCGGATCAAAAAGCGCATATCCTGAAGATATTTCCATGTGCAGATCATATCCGTGTACATGCAGCTCGTTCATTCTCTGCTCTAATTTCATCCTTTCCATTTCAAAAGCAGCTTCCGGCAGATTTTTCGCTATACAACAGAACTCATCTCCGCCGATGCGGTAGGTTTTTCCCCATCTTGCAAAGTTATCCTGAATCACTTCACTGCTCACTATAATATAATAGTCTCCCATATCATGACCGTAGACATCGTTAAAAAGCTTGAGGTTGTTTAGGTCAAACAAAATGATCCCCATAGTCTTACGTTGTTTCGCGCCGGGTTTTACGATATCCTTTTCATAGGCTGCCCGGTTACGAAGCCTGGTCATGGCATCGAAGGATGCCTCTTCCTTAATGATCTCCGCCTGTTTTCCCATGACGATCAGGTTGATAAAATCCATCAAAGAGGCGGTCGTCACGGCTATAATATAGCCAAAATAGCCAAAACGGCTGAACGTGGCTATGTCGGTACTATTGGAATGATAGTAGAAAAAGAGATCCAGCAGCGCCGTTACCGCAACTACAATAATAAAGATACTGTGTACGGTATAGGTGATCTTTCGATCCGCCAATCCTTCCCAGTCGTTTTTAAATCGCAGCAGTCTGGGAAGTGTTGTCATAATAATGTAGATACTTCCCACCATTAAAATAACATGTGTTATAAATACAGTGTCAGCATAATCCACGATTCCCATATACTGCAGGATGCTGGTCAGCCAGAATTCCGCCAGGGAACATATGGTCAGGATATGTAAAGGTTTCGATTTTCCTTTGTGAAAAGTATAGTTTACAAATAAGAGGAATGGTACTACTGACATTTTGAGACACATATACGACATCCAGCTGAACAAAACCAGCCTGTCGGTAAAAAAGGAATAAATATTTGTCTCAATAGCCGACCAGGCTCCGATGAATATAGCAAATACCGCCAGTCCCGGAATCCCCTTGCTCAGCTGCAGTTTTTTCCCGGATACCGCCCATAAGATGATGAGGATCAGACCCACCATGATTCCCAGAATACTGATTAAAAGCATCGGAAGCTTTTCCCCCAGATAATAGGCAATGATTCCGGCTCTCGTTCCGTGATATATTACCGGCAGCTTTATCTTATTGCTGTCATAGCAGGGAAGAATCCGTATGGAAAGCGTTTTACCCGCATCCTTATCGAAAAGCTCCACAAACTGCCAGCCGCCGCCCGGCGTTCTGCTTTCCAGGAATTCAAGTTTGGCAAATCTTAAGATCTCTTCCTCATCCAGATAAACGAAAACCTGTTGCTGCGCCGCAAAAAAGCCAATGGTATCCTTCCCCTCCACCGTTCTGCTAAGAACGATCTCATCGATGTCTCCTCCGCTATAATATTGCGGCAGTTCATCAAAATTAAACGTCTGACCTTGCACGGAAAGCTGCCAGCCGGTCCTGAAATCTTCGCATTGATAGCCACTTTGCGAAGCGTTCTTAACATTTTGGGAATATAACACGTTTCCTGCAATCAGAATCACAAGAATAAAAAGGATCTGAACACCATATATTCTGACTATCTTCATAACTTCTCCCTTTGAAAAAACAGAGTACACCTTTCGGCACACTCTGTTTCATTTTATTACGCTATTATACTAACTCCAGTACAACTTCCATTGCCGCATCACCTTTACGGGGACCGATCTTAACGATTCTTGTATAACCACCGTTTCGATTTGCATACTTCGGTCCGTATTCATCAAACAGTTTTGCAACCAGATCAACCTGCTTCGTTCCTTTTTTCTTTCCGGCTGCCGTATCAGGCACCTCGGTAACAGGGTAGAGGAACTTTAACATCTGTCTTCTTGCATGAAGTCTGGAAGGTAAATCCTTTTTGATTTCCTTCTCCACCGTATCAAATACGGTAACTTTCTTACCGTCTACAACTTCCTTAACTCTCTTACCGTCTTTGTCCTTTCTCGGAACTTTTGCGGATACCTTGACAGTCTCGAAATTATCTCTTTCTTTTACTGCCAATGCAATCAGATGCTCTGCAAACTTACGAACCTCTTTTGCTCTTGCCTCTGTTGTAACGATCTTACCGTTATAGAGAAGATTCGTCACCTGATTTCTCAGTAATGCTTTTCTTTGGTCAGATGTTCTGCCAAGTTTTCTGTATTTTGCCATAATAGTCTCCTTTTCTCATTTTATGGTACATCCGGCTACGCTCTTCGGACTTACTTACCGAATGCAGTGTATTGTTCCATATATGAGTTGACACCTGCGTGCTCATCGGCCTTACCGCAGAAATGTCAGCTAACATGCGATGTTTGAGTCAATGACTCAAACTCGCGGTTGAAATTTTTAATTTCAACCTAAGATTCATCGCTTGGATTCAGCTGAAGTCCTAATTCTTTC
>JAFLTF010000055.1:14105-16791 GCA_022510585.1 Lachnospiraceae bacterium | reverse complement strand
GGCGGGCGGACAAAAAGGTTTCCACTGCCGGGCACGCTTTCGCTCCGGTTCAGGCGTAGCGGTACTAAGCTCGAAAAGACCTCGCTAAGTACCGACGCCTTCACAGGACCCTGCAGCGGAAATCCTTTTTGTCCACCTGTCTGCATCAAAGTTTCTTAAGTAAATGATAGAAAAAAATGAGGAGGGTGCTATGAAAACATTACGAAGTGCAAAACCGGGCGATACCGTGCGGGTTGTGAAGATCAACGGCGAAGGCGCCGTTAAGCGCCGCATCATGGACATGGGTGTTACCAAAGGCGTTGAAATTTATGTCAGAAAAGTTGCACCGCTTGGCGATCCTGTTGAGATCACGGTAAGAGGTTATGAATTGTCTGTGCGTAAGGCGGATGCTGAGATGATTGAGGTTGGATAACCAGGGGCAGACAACATGCTGTCTGATTTGGGATATTGGTCAACAGGAAAATGAGGAGGGAGAAAAATGGCAATTACAATAGCGTTAGCGGGCAATCCGAACTGTGGCAAAACAACCTTGTTCAATGCGCTGACAGGTGCGAATCAGTTTGTCGGAAACTGGCCCGGTGTAACAGTAGAGAAAAAAGAAGGCAGATTAAAAAATAACAAAGACGTTGCGGTAATGGATTTACCGGGGATTTATTCTTTATCTCCATATACTTTGGAAGAAGTGGTTGCGAGAAATTATCTGATCACGGAAAGACCGGATGTGATTCTGAATATTGTAGACGGAACGAATCTGGAGAGAAATCTTTATCTTACCACACAGTTGCTAGAGCTTGGCATTCCGGTAGTCATAGCTGTTAATATGATGGATATCGTGAGTAAATCCGGCGATAATATTCACGTTAATAAGCTTAGTAAAAAGCTTGGTTGCGAAGTTACTACGATATCCGCATTAAAAGGAACAGGAATTGATGAGGCGGTAAATAAAGCGGTGGCAGCAGCCAAATCAGAAAAAACGACACGGATGTCATATAATTTTGCCGAAAAAGTCGAAGCCGCCATTAAAAGTGTGGAAGATAAATTCGACGCATCGGTTTCGCAGGAACAAAAGCGGTTTTTTGCAATCAAACTTCTGGAAAAAGATGATAAGATAGCAAAACAGTTAAAGACAGTGCCGGATGTATCGGGCGAGATCGCCTTGTTGGAAAAAGAATTTGATGACGATACGGAAAGCATCATTACCAATGAAAGATATGTTTATATTTCTTCGATCATCGAAGAATGCTATACTAAGAACAGAAGAGAAAAACTGACAACTTCCGATAAAATTGACAGGATTGTCACAAATCGTATTTTGGCGCTGCCAATCTTCGCGGTTGTTATGTTTATTGTTTATTATGTATCGGTCACGACGGTCGGAACATTCGTTACCGACTGGACTAATGATGTATTGTTCGGGGATATTATTCCACCCGCGATTGAGGGACTGTTAGAAAGTATCGGCTGCGCTGACTGGCTGATGGGTCTGATCCTGGATGGTATTGTGGCAGGTGTCGGTGCGGTTCTCGGTTTTGTTCCACAGATGTTTGTGCTGTTTATTTTCCTTGCTTTTCTGGAAGGCTGCGGGTATATGGCGAGAATTGCCTTTATTATGGACCGTATCTTCCGCAAATTCGGACTTTCCGGAAAATCCTTCATTCCGATCATGATCGGTACCGGATGCGGAGTACCCGGCGTTATGGCATCCCGAACCATTGAAAGTGAGCGCGACCGCAGAATGACGGTAATGACCACAACCTTTATTCCCTGCGGCGCAAAGCTTCCGATCATTGCTTTGATTGCAGGTGCGATCTTCGGCGGTGCATGGTGGGTTGCTCCCAGCGCATATTTTGTGGGGATTGCGGCAATTATCTGTTCCGGTATCATCTTAAAGAAGACTAAAATGTTTGCAGGTGACCCGGCACCCTTTGTTATGGAACTTCCGGCATACCATCTCCCCACAATCGGAAGCGTGCTTAGAAGCATGTGGGAGCGCGGATGGTCCTTTATTAAAAAAGCTGGTACGATCATTCTTTTATCTACCATCGTTCTCTGGTTCCTGATGAGCTTCGGCTGGGTAGAGGGCAGTTTCGGCATGCTGGAGGCGGAAGAGTTAGACAGCAGCATTCTTGCCGGTATCGGAAGCGTGATCGCACCGATCTTCACCCCGCTTGGATGGGGAGACTGGAAGATGGCTGTGGCGGCAATATCGGGATTGATTGCAAAAGAAAATGTTGTGGGTACGTTCGGTATGCTGTTCGGTTTTGCGGAAGTTGCAGAAGACGGTGAAGAGATCTGGGGACAGCTGGCTGGCAGTATGACAGCGATCGCAGCATACTCCTACCTGATTTTCAATCTCCTGTGCGCCCCCTGTTTTGCTGCAATGGGTGCAATCAAAAGAGAGATGAATAATGCAAAATGGTTCTGGTTTGCCATCGGATATCAGTGCGGATTGGCATATCTTGTATCCTTGTGCGTATATCAGATTGGTAATATTTTTGTGACCGGTACATTTGGCCTCGGAACAGCGGCAGCAGTGCTTATCGTGATTGGATTTGTCTATCTGCTCTTTAGGCCGTATAATGTAAGTAAGACATTGCGGCTCAGTGTTAGCAAATAAAGCTTGAAAAAGCAGGAGGGATTTTATGAATATAGGTACGATCGTTACTTTGGCAGTTGTAGCCTCCAT
>JAFLTF010000055.1:0-14005 GCA_022510585.1 Lachnospiraceae bacterium | reverse complement strand
ATCGCATTGGGTTTTAGCCGGGCAATGGGAGAACTATATGAAGAAGTTCGTATGGATCACAAGTTTGATTATCCAACCATAGAGAAGGTCATTGACGAGAATGTTCCTTCACACTGGTTTATTTTTGTAAGCTGGATAAAAGGAATTATCAAGATAATGGCAGGTTGATCGTAATCGCACAACCTTTCCTGTGAAATATTTCAGCAGAACTATCAGCGCCCATTCGCCGGTTTCGGTACGGCATTCAAATCAAATGTAATATTATGCTGCCGCAACAGGTCTTTCAGATAATCATTCTGGGAAGTCAGCAGCTCATTAGATAAAACCAGCGCTGCGTTTGACGAAGTAAGTTCGTCAATTTTAGGAAGATAATATGCCTCCTCCTCTTTCTTCGTGCGTTCAATGATCTCCTTGGAACTTGTACCGCAGATATTTAAGATTCCTTCACAAACCATAGGGGACGCTCCTTTCTTTTTGCTGTTAGCTTTTGTCAACTGGTTCATATACCGCATATAAATATCCTGATCCTGATGTTCTTCATAATCTCTGGCAAGCCGGTTGATCAGATCGGTATCCTGCAGCCGGTCGGTCAGGCACCGCAGATACAGGTTCTCTTCCGGCGGCAGTTCTTTTGTAACGATAATCTGTGCAGAAAATGTCTCTTTATTGATATTATAAATCCCGGGAGAGGATTTGACAACCTCCAAATTTCGTTCTTTCACCAAATGTTCCATCAACCGCATGGGATAGTGGAAGCTAAAAAAAGTGATCGAAATATCCAGAGCGCTGCACTGATCCGAATGATCCATCTGATCGACCAAGATTCCGGCATAACCGATTGCCTTATAATAAGAACGGATCTTAAGGGAAGAGCCAAGTCCTTTGATCTCAAAGAGATTATAATCCTTAAAGATCCTTGCAATGTTCTTGGGGATAGGCTGTTGTGAAAGTTTCCTGATAACAAGCATATCGATGCGGTAATGGCTTTTGCCAAGAACATATTCTGTTAAGTAATCCAATTGGTCTGCATAATCCCGCAGCTCGATCTGCACGGCGCAGACAGCCGCTTCGTGCCAGTTGGTATAGTGCTTTTTCGTCTGTCCCGGAGGAACCGGAGAAGTGTTTTGACTCATAATAAGACCTTTCGTAGAAAGTGATAGAGATTGATAGAATTCAAAGAATGCTATGTATTTGATTGTGTGTAGAAACGGATTTTCTCATGTTATACCATAAAGAAACAGAAAATACAAGGATTATCGAATGTTGAATGTGTAGAAAAAATATAAACGAAATAACGCATATCATATACAGATATCAATATGTAGGATGAAAAAAAGATAATAATTAAAGCTGGATACTGTATATAGTATTGTGCAAAATTTTGTTCTCTTAATTTTCTTAATACAAAATTACAATCTTGAGAAAATAACCTTATTATGATAACATTACTATTATGAGATGAGTGCAAATATTGCACCTGTATCTTTACCATCGCAGACTGTCAGAAAGGCATGGCAATTAAAATGAAGCTTGTAGTTCTGGAACGAAACAGCGTAGGGACGGATATTGACGTATCCTGCTTTGAGAAATTCGGTGAAGTCGTTTATTATCCCAATACCGTGGCGGAGAATACGGCAGAGAGGGTGAAAGATGCCGACATCGTTATTGTCAATAAGGCGCCTTTGAATGAAACGACTTTAAAAGATGCTCATGATCTTAAGTTGATCTGTCTTTTTGCAACAGGATATGACAATGTAGATATTGAGTATTGCAAGAACCGGGGGATCAAAGTTGCCAATGTTGTCAATTACTGTACTTCCGCGGTGGCGCAGCATACGCTTTTACTTGCCCTGATGCTTTCGGAGAAAATTGCTTTTTATGATGAATATGTGAAATCGGGAACCTATAGCTCACAGGATCGGTTTTCTAATTTCGACAGGGCTTTTTGTGAGCTTTGGGGAAAAACATGGGGCATTGTCGGAATGGGCAGCATCGGACATCGGGTAGCGGAACTTGCCACAGCCTTTGGCTGTAAAGTTATTTTTTATTCCGCCTCCGGACAAAGTACCTGTATGGACTATGAAAGGGTAGAATTAGATACGCTTTTGAAAGAATCCGATATTTTATCCCTGCATTGTCCGCTTAGTGACAGAACGCGGAATCTGATCAACGCAGAAGCTTTTGATAAGATGAAAAGAACTGCCGTCCTGATCAATGTTGCAAGAGGTCCGGTAGTCAATACGCGGGATCTATATCAAGCACTGATGGAAGAGAAGATTGCAGCGGCAGGGCTGGATGTACTGGAAAAGGAACCGATGGAGTTTTCCAATCCGCTCAGTGAGATCAAGGACAGCACCAAGCTGATTATTACGCCGCATATGTCCTGGGCAAGTACGGAGTCCAGAATTCGTTTGGTAGAAGAGGTCGAGAAAAATATAGAAGCATTTTTGGCTGGTAAAGACAGAAATATCGTAAATAAATAGAAATGCGGGGGAGCTTTTAATGGGAATCGTAATTAAGGATGCATTAGTGGTTGTACCAAAGGGCAAAGAGGATGTCATTGAAAAAACAAGCCTCTATCTTGAAAAAGACAGGATTGTCGGAATCGGTGAAGCACCGGAAGGTTTTCAGGAAGATAAGGTGATCGACGGAACGGATAAGCTGGTCATTCCGGGGTTGATCAACTGCCATACTCATTCTTATATGTCTTTCATGCGGAATGTAGCGGATGATCTGTCCTTTATGGACTGGCTGTTTGGCACCATCGATCCGATCGAGCAAAAGATGATGGATGAGGATGCCTATTGGGGGGCAAATCTGGCCATCATTGAAATGATGAAGAGCGGAACTACCTGCTTTAATGATATGCAGATGAACATACATCAGACCACAAGGGCAGTCAAAGAATCCGGTATGCGTGCGGTAATATGCCGCGGACTTGTGGGAAGCGGCAATGACGAGGCGGGACAGATGAGACTGCGTCAGGCCTATGCGGAAAAGGATGCGGCAAGCGACTGCGACCGGCTTACCTTTTTATTGGGGCCTCATGCCCCTTATACCTGTGATGAGGAATATCTGAAAATTGTTGCCGCAGAAGCAAAGAAAAATAAGATGGGTATCCATGTGCATCTGTCGGAAAGTGTCAGCGAAATTGAGCAGATTCAGGAGAAATACGGTTGCACGCCGATTGAACTGGCTGAAAGAACGGGACTTTTTGACGTGCCGGCAATTGCGGCGCACTGTGTGCAGGTAACGGAGAAAGATATCAATATTTTGAAAGCGCATCAGGTCAGTGTGGTAACCAATCCAGCCAGCAACATGAAGCTTGGAAACGGATTTGCACCGATAGCCGAGATGCTTGAAAAGGGTGTGAATGTCTGTCTCGGTACAGACGGAGCCGCAAGCAATAACTGTTTGAATATGTTTCATGAGCTGAGTCTGCTTACACTGATCCATAAAGGAGTCGGTAAGACACCGCAGTGTGTCAGCGCCAAAGAGGGTTTCCGCATCGCGACAATTAACGGAGCGAAGGCATTGGGACTGGAAAAAGAAGTCGGTTCGATCGAGGTAGGGAAAAAGGCGGATCTGGCAATTCTGGATCTGAACGTGCCTTCACTTACACCCAGAAATAATCTGATTGCAGGGCTTTCTTATTCCGCTAACGGATCGGAAGTGGATACGGTTATTATTAATGGGCAGATTACAATGGAGCATAGAAAACTGTTGACCATAGATGAAGAACTGGTGTATAAGAAAATAGATGACATCATTGTCAGAATGGGACTGGATAAGAAGACATATTAGAAGGAGGAATTCATAATGAGCAGTGAAATCCGGGATATCAACTTAGCTGAATCAGGAGAAAGAAAGATAGAATGGGTCAAAAGAAACTGCGACCTGCTTCGCACTTTAGAGAAAGAGTTTAGCGCCTCTAAGCCGTTTGCAGGGAAAAAGGTAGCCCTGTCCGTACATCTGGAAGCCAAGACGGCTTATCTGTGTCTGGTTTTAAAAGCAGGTGGTGCAGATATGTATGTAACCGGTTCCAATCCGCTCTCTACACAGGATGATGTGGCAGCAGCTTTGGTGAAAGCAGGATTGGAAGTACATGCCTGGTATGATGCAACACAGGAAGAATATGAAACGCATATTCGTCATGTGTTGGAAGTGGGACCGAATATTATCATCGATGACGGCGGAGATTTAGTCAACATGGTACATAAAGAGCTTCCGCACCTGATTCCGAATATTATTGGTGGCTGCGAAGAAACTACCACCGGCATCATTCGTCTGGAGGCAATGAATAAGGCAGGCGAATTAAAATTCCCTATGGTGCGTGTAAATAATGCAGCTTGTAAACATTTCTTCGATAACAGATACGGTACGGGACAATCCGTATGGGATGGTATCAACCGGACAACCAACTTAATCGTAGCAGGTAAGATCGTTGTTGTGGCAGGTTACGGATGGTGCGGTAAAGGAACGGCAATGAGAGCCAAAGGATTAGGTGCGAGAGTCATTGTTACGGAAATTGATCCGATCAAAGCAATCGAGGCAGTCATGGATGGATTTGACGTTATGCCGATGAAGGAAGCAGCCAGGGTCGGAGACTTCTTTGTTACCGTGACCGGCTGTGATGCCGTCATTGATAAAGAAGATTTTGCAGTGATGAAGGAAGGCGCTGTTTTATGTAATGCAGGACATTTCGACTGTGAGATCGATATGGCATGGTTAAAAGCCAATGCAGTAGAGACAAGAGAACAGAGAAAGAATATCATGGGATATAAACTTCCTACCGGACAGTGGATTTTCGTTCTTGCCGAAGGGCGGCTGGTCAACCTGGCAGCGGGAGACGGGCATCCGGCGGAGATCATGGATATGAGCTTTGCGATTCAGGCTCTCTCCGCCAAATATCTGGTAGAACACGGAAGTGAACTAAAGGAGAAACTGATCGACGTTCCCGAGGAAGTAGATAAGGATGTTGCCAAACGGAAGCTGGCTTTCCTCGGAAAAGAGATCGATGTTCTGACACCGGAACAGGAGCGGTATTTGAACAGTTATTCCTTATAAAAAAGATTAACCCCTTGTATTCTTGTAATACAGGGGGTTTTATTTAGTTGAGGAGTGAAATTATGGAACAGCAGATAGAAAGTACGGCAAAATACAAGGCAGGGGAATTGTTAAAAAGATTCCTGCCCTATTATCGAAAATACTGGACGGTCGTAGTGATCGATTTATTTTGTGCAGGCCTGACCACTATATGTGAAATGGTTTTACCTATGATCATGCGGTATATTACGAATACGGGAATGAATGATCTGGCGGCTTTGAGTGTAAGCGTAATTCTTCGCCTGGGTGTTTTATATCTGATACTCAGGATCATTGATACGATGGCGAATTATTATATGGCGTATACGGGACATATCATGGGTACGAAGATCGAAACGGATATGCGCAGGGATGCCTACGCCCATTTACAGAAACTTTCGGATACCTATTACAGTAATACAAAGGTAGGACAGATTATGGGACGGATCACCAATGATCTGTTTGACGTGACGGAATTTTCCCATCATTGTCCGGAGGAATTTTTTATTGCGGCAATCAAGGCAGCGATCTCCTTCATCATTTTGTCAGGGATCAATTTATGGCTTACATTGATCATTTTTGCGGTGGTGCCTGTTATGGTGGTTAGCTGTACGCTCATCAATCTGCGTCTGCGTGCGGCATTCCGGCGCCAGAGAGTCCAGATCGGTGAGTTGAACGCCCGGATCGAGGACAGTTTACTTGGGCAGAAGGTCGTAAAAGCTTTCACCAATGAGGAGAAAGAAAAAGAAAAATTCGAGGAGGACAACCAGAAGTTTTTCCGGATCAAAAGAGAGTCTTATAAGTTTATGGCAGCCTTTCAGACAACCACCAGAGCTTTTGACGGGTTGATGTATTTGATCGTGGTGGTAGCAGGCGGTATCTTTATGGTAAAAGGGCTGATCTCTCCCGGAGATTTAGTGGCATATGTCATGTATGTCTCAACCTTGATCGCAACCATAAGAAGGATCATTGAGTTTGCGGAACAGTTTCAGAGGGGCATGACCGGTATTGAGCGTTTTGTGGAGATCATGGACAGCGATATCGAAATATTTGACGAACCGGGTGCTGTGCCCTGTGAAAATGCCAAGGGTGAAATCTCGCTTAAGAATGTAAGTTTTGCCTATCCTGATGATCATAATATTGTGTTCCGGGATCTGAATCTGGATATTCATGCAGGTGAAAAGATTGCGGTGGTAGGGCCCTCCGGCGGCGGGAAAACAACGCTTTGCAATTTGATTCCCCGTTTCTATAATATTGACGGCGGAGAAATCATTCTGGACGGAAACAATGTCAGAAACTATACGCTTAAGAGCTTACGTAGGAATATCGGCATGGTTCAACAGGATGTCTACCTTTTCTCCGGTACGGTCTATGAGAATATTGCATACGGAAAAGAGAACGCAACCGAAGAGGAAGTGGTCGAAGCAGCCAAAAAAGCAGGGGCACATGAGTTTATTAAAGCGCTGAAAGATGGGTATAATACTTATGTGGGAGAACGTGGCGTGAAGCTTTCCGGAGGACAAAAGCAGCGCATCAGCATTGCCAGAGTCTTTCTGAAAAATCCGCCGATTCTGATCCTGGATGAGGCCACCTCGGCACTGGACAATGAAAGTGAATTTCAGGTTGCGAAATCCCTTCAGGAACTGGCAAAGGGCAGAACCACGATCACGATTGCGCACAGGCTCTCCAGCATACGAAATTCCGACAGGATCTTAGTACTGACAGAGGAAGGGATCGTAGAAGAAGGCAATCATGAACAGTTGCTTGCACAGAAGGGGATTTATCATCATTTCTATGTGACAGCGAATGAACTTAAGTAAAAACAGGCATTGCGAGTTTTCGCGCAGATAAAAAAAGTGCTTACATGAAAATATTTTTAATGTTACAATAATTTTATAGGGATATCTGGCAGATATGGTTGATTCTCAAACATCAGGAGGTGATGAAATGTTCGAAATCGGTGAATTAATTATGTGTGGTGGACATGGTGTCTGTCGAGTCACAGCAATAACGGGAAATCCAATCGATAAGTTGGACAGAGAAAGAAAATACTATATTCTGGAGCCGGTTTTTGAAAAGGGAAGTACGATTTATACGCCGGTGGATAATGAGAAGATCGTCATGAGAAAGATCATGAATAAGAAAGATGCAAAAAAGCTGATTGGGCAGATTCCGGACATTGAGACCGTGTGGATCAAAGAAGAGAAAAGCAGGGAGCAGATGTATAAAGAAGCAATCAGAACCTATGATTGCCAAAGTCTGGTGCAGATCATCAAAACGCTGTATCTGCGCAGACAGGACAGGGTGCAGCAGGGTAAAAAGGTGCTTTCTTCCGATGAGCATTACCTGAAGAAGGCGGAAGAACTGCTATACAGTGAGATGTCATTGGCATTGTCGATTCCAAAAGAGAGAGTAGAAGAATACATTTTTAGTCAGATAAATAAAATTAGGAGATAGATTATGTTTTTTACCGGGTTTTCAGAATGGACAGGGTTAAATGTACTGATCAGAATCGTAGTCTCGCTGGTTATCGGCACGGTCATTGGTATCGACCGGGGCGCCAAAAGGCGTGGAGGAGGTGCGCGTACCACAATAAGCGTGTGTCTCGGTGCGACGATGGTAATGCTGCTTGAGCAGTATATGGAACAGATTTACGGAAGCGATGTAGATATTACCCGAATTGCGGCACAGGTTGTAAGCGGTGTCGGCTTTTTGGGGGCCGGCTCCATTCTGGTTTCGGGACATCAGATCAAGGGACTGACCTCCGCAGCAAGCATTTGGACCTGTGCATGCATAGGACTTGCGATAGGCATCGGTTTTCTTGACGGTGCGGTCATTCTGACTCTGTTCTGGCTTGCGGGCATCCATGTGGCGCCTTTTATAGAGAGCAGGATTTATAGGCATTTGCGATATATGACTATTTATATCGAACTGGAAGACGGCAAAGCGATCAACGCCGTATCACGAAAATTGAAAGAAGACCATTGCCGGATAGACACTTTTAATGTGGATAAGCCGAAGGCAAAGGGGCAGCAATATCAGGTCACCACAACCTTCTGTGTGCAAAGAGGCGTGAATAAGGAAGAGTATTTGCGGTCTCTGCAGGAAATGACGGGAGTTTCGTCAATAAGCGAGGTATAGAAAAAATACATAAAGAAAGCCGTCGGCAACGGAGTCAATTTATGACACAGGTGTCGGCGGCTTTTGTTTTATTGTGTCGGGTTATTAACGGCAGCAGGAGCCTAAGCATTCGCGCTGTTGTCAGAAGAAACAGGAGCCTGAGCCTCCGTGCTGTTGTCCGAATCTGCGGGAGCCTGATCTGCCGGAGTGTCGTCCGTGGCGGGAACAGTGCTTTTAGAAGCATGATGGGGATGCTCTCCGATGACATTGATTGCGGACACTACGACCGTAAGAATCTCAGCTTCCGCCTGTGTAGAAGCAGTATCGAAACGATGTAAGATTACGCCGGTACTGGTACGCGTATATTTGGGCTGAAGACGATTGAGTGCGTAGGTTGCCATGTCCAGTTTACAGTCCTCGCAGGAACAGATATTCGGCATAGTGGCCAGCACCTGGTTGATCGTCCGTTCCACATTATCTTCCATCATGTTTTTTAATCCCTTCATTTAGGTCCCCCTCCGTTGTGAGAATGCTATATATATTTTATAACTTTTTTTCGTTAGAATCAATATTTTTTTATGAACAAATGTTAAATAATTGCAATATTTTATACAATATTCGCAATGAAAAGGTTTTTTTGGCGATTTATATGTATTTTTAATAAATTTTTAATTGACCAATTATAAAAAGATGTTTAATATATAACAATGTTAATGGGTGATTATGGAAAAGAAAAAACTTACTGTTTGGTCGATACTTTATTTAGGAAAGGAAGCGATGCAAACCTATGTTCAAGATTATGAAATATCTGGGGGAATTCAAAGCAGCAGTAGCCGCAATCGTCCTTCTCCTGATTCTGCAGGCGTACTGTGATCTGGCGCTGCCTTCTTACACATCGGATATTGTGGATGTGGGGATTGAGCAGGGTGGTATTGAGAGTGCAGTACCCGATATCATGCGGGAAGAGACTTTAGAAAGCATCTGTCTGTTTGCGGATGAGCAGGAGGAAGCTCTGATCAGGGAAAGTTACCGGCTAAACGGCGACGGAAATTATGAGCTGCAGGCAGCAGGACAGGAAACGGCAGACGCATTGGATGAAGCAGTACGTATTCCGATGGTCATTGTCTACATGATGACAAATGCAGATACCACAGAAACCGCACAGATGAATATAAACGATTTAAAGGCAATGGTGGCAGGCGGCATGATGACGAAGGAACAGATTCTGACCATGAGGCAGCAGGCCATGAGTGAGTATGGCACAGAAATGAGCGACATGCTTTTAGATCAGATGGCGGTTATGTTTGTTAAGGATGAATATAAGGCATTGAATATAGATTTAAACCATGTTCAGACACAGTATTTGTTGCAGACGGGAACCAAGATGCTGCTGATGACTGTTTTGATGATGGCAGCAGCTATTTCCGTAGGCTTTTTGGCAGCAAAAGTTTCTGCGGGTATCGGTCTGCGGCTCCGTAACAGGGTGTTCAGGAAAGTGGTATCCTTCTCTCATGCGGAAGTGGATAAGTTTTCCACCGCATCATTGATCACGAGGAGTACAAATGATATACAGCAGGTACAGATGGTCTGTGTCATGCTCCTGCGCATGGTCTGTTATGCACCGATATTGGGAATCGGCGGCATTGTTAAAGTTGCCCATACAAGAACAGGTATGGGATGGATAATCGCAGTTGCGGTGCTTCTGCTTCTTATACTGATCGGTATATTGGTGAAAATCGCTATGCCCAAATTTAAATTGATGCAGACACTTGTAGACAGACTGAATCTGGTATCCAGGGAAATTTTGACGGGAATTCCGGTTATCCGGGCATTCAGCCGGGAAAAATATGAAGAAAAACGATTTGATAAAGCCAATAGAGACCTGATGTCCACGCAGCTTTTTACCAATAGGGTCATGACGTTTATGATGCCGGCGATGATGCTTATTATGAATGGGATCACAGTGGGAATCATATGGTTCGGTGCAAAAGGAATCGATCTGGGAAATCTGCAGATCGGAGATATGATGGCGTTTATTACGTATTCCATGCAGATCGTGATGTCTTTTTTGATGTTGACGATGATATCCGTTATACTGCCCAGAGCCGGTGTTGCCGCAGAGCGTATTGAAGAAGTATTACATACGGAGCCTGTGATCACGGATGCCAAAGAAGTACAGGATGAACAGCTTATAGGGAAAGGAGAGGTAGCCTTTGAAGACGTCTGTTTTCGGTATCCGGAAGCAAAAGAAGATGCTTTGTCAGAGATTTCTTTTGTTGCAAAACCGGGCAGGACAACGGCGATCATCGGCAGCACCGGCTGCGGAAAGTCTACCTTACTGCATTTGATCCCCCGTTTCTATGACGTAACGGGAGGCCGTATCACGATTGACGGCATAGATATCAGGGAATTGTCTCAAAAGAAACTGCGCAGCCAGATAGGTTTCGTGCCTCAGAAAGGAGTCCTTTTCTCCGGAACGATAGCATCAAATCTAAAATTCGCGGGAGAGGATGAGGTTTCGGATGAGACCATGAGAGAGGCGGCTAAGATAGCACAGGCAGAGGAATTTATCACGGCTAAGAAAGAAGGTTTCGAAAGTCCGATCTCACAGGGTGGAACGAATGTATCCGGCGGACAGAAACAAAGGCTTTCTATAGCAAGAGCGATTGCAAAAAAACCCAAAGTATTTCTTTTTGACGATAGTTTTTCTGCTTTGGATTACAAGACGGATGCTGCTCTGCGCCGTGCATTGAACGAAAAAATATCCGATGCTACGGTTATTATTGTTGCACAGCGTATCAGCACGATTTTGCATGCGGATCAGATCATTGTGCTTGACGACGGTAAGATCGCGGGAATCGGCAGACATGAGGAATTACTGAAAACCTGCGCTGCATATCAGGAAATTGCAAGGTCTCAGTTATCGGAGAATGAATTGAAGGGAGGCATTGCATAATGAGCGAAGAGCAAAGAGCAGTACGCAGACCCCGTAGACCGCACGGTCCCGGCGGCGGTATGATGCCGGGAGAAAAAGCGAAAGATTTTAAAGGAACTATACGGAAACTTCTCCAATATATGGGAAATTATAAGTATGGTCTGCTTGCCGTTTCTGTTTTTGCGATCGGCAGCACGGTGTTCAATATTATTGGGCCGAAGATCGCAAGCAGGGCGACTACGGAGCTGTTTAACGGTTTGATGGCGAAGATATCCCAGACAGGAGGAATCGATTTTGAAAAGATCGGACGGATTTTGCTGAATCTTTTGGGACTGTATTTTCTCAGTGCTGTTTTATCCCTGTGTCAGGGTTGGATTATGACAGGGATGTCACAAAAACTGTGTTTCCGGTTTCGAAAAGAAATTTCAGAGAAGATGAGCCGTCTTCCGCTGCAATATTTTGAGTCCAGGACAGTGGGTGAGATACTTTCCCGAATCACAAACGATGTGGATACATTGGGCATGAGCCTGAACCAGAGCGTTACGACATTAATTACATCGATGACGACATTGATCGGCGTACTGATCATGATGTTGAGCATCAGTCCGCTCATGACACTGATCGCCCTTGTGATTCTGCCGATATCCGGCGGACTGATCGGAGTCGTGGTAAAGTTTTCCCAGAAACACTTCGTTGCACAGCAGAGTTATCTGGGCAAGATAAACGGTCAGGTAGAAGAAGTATACAGCGGTCAGAATATAGTGAAGGCATTTAATCGGGAGGAACAGGTTTTAAAAGAATTTGAAGAGACGAATACTATTCTTTACCAGTCAGCTTGGAAATCACAATTTTTCTCCGGATTGATGCAGCCGATCATGATGTTTATCGGAAACCTGGGTTATGTTGCAGTTGCGGTAAGCGGAAGTATTTTAACAATTAAAGGGACAATTGAAATAGGAGATATTCAGGCATTCATTCAGTATGTCAGGAATTTTACACAGCCCATTACACAATTTGCCCAGGTATCCAATCTTCTCCAGTCTACTGCGGCAGCGGCGGAGAGAGTGTTTGAATTTTTGGCGCAAGAGGAAGAAGAGCTGTTTGTGGAAGATCCTGTACGGCTGCTGAAAATGGAAGGACGTGTGGATTTTGAAAATGTCAGATTTGGATATAACCCGGATAAGATCATTATCCATGATTTCAGCAGTAAAGTAGAACCGGGACAGACGGTTGCGATCGTTGGACCGACCGGCGCAGGAAAGACAACGATGGTGAAACTGCTTATGCGTTTTTATGACGTGAACGGAGGCAGCATTAAGGTAGACGGACACGATATCAGGCGTTTTAACCGCAGCGAACTGCGCGAAAGCTTTGGTATGGTACTGCAGGACACCTGGCTGTTTAAGGGAACCATCATGGAAAATATCCGTTACGGCAGGTTAGATGCCACGGATGAGGAAGTGATTGAGGCAGCCAAAGCCGCTCATGCGCATCGGTTCATCCAGACGTTGCCGGGAGGCTATCAAATGGAGTTGAATGAGGATGCCAGCAACGTATCCCAGGGGCAGAAACAGCTTCTGACGATCGCAAGAGCAATTCTTGCCGATAACAGGATCTTGATTCTGGATGAAGCTACAAGCTCCGTGGATACAAGGACGGAACAGCGTATTCAGAAAGCCATGAATAATCTGATGAAAGGCAGGACCAGTTTTGTCATAGCACATAGGTTATCCACGATCAAGGATGCTGATCTGATCTTAGTCATGAAGGATGGAGACATCATTGAGCAGGGCAGCCACGAACAGTTGCTTGAACAAAACGGTTTTTATGCGGAGTTGTATCATTCGCAGTTTGAAGATGTTACGGCATAGAAAGCAGGCATTGTATGTTGGAGATGTTAAAAGGCGTTATTTGGGATTCCCTGTCGGATAGCATAAAATTACTACCCTTTTTATTCTTTACTTATCTGATCATGGAATACTTAGAGCATATGGCAGGAGATAAGATGCAGGCAGCCATCCGGAAATCCGGAAAGGGCGGACCGATTTTCGGCAGCATTTTGGGTGCCTTTCCGCAGTGCGGCTTTTCTGCAGCAGCATCTAATCTCTATGCGGGCAGGATCATAACGATGGGCACTTTGTTGTCTGTATATCTGTCTACTTCAGATGAGATGCTGCCGATCCTGATTTCGGAAAAGGCCGGAGTCGGTTTGATCCTTAGAATACTGGGGACCAAGATTGTGATTGGAATGGCAGCCGGTTTTGCGGTGGACATTATCATGAATAAGATTCTGAAAAAGAAGAATGAAAAGCTCCGGATAGAGCATTTGTGTGAACAGCATAATTGTCATTGCGAGAACGGTATTCTAAGATCGACGCTGCATCATACGCTGGAAATTTTTATCTATATATTATTGATCTCATTTGTTCTGAATTTTCTAGTTGCCGCGGTCGGAAAAGAACTGTTGATAAGTATTATGTCAGGCCGTCCGGTCATAGGCGCCGTAATAGCGGGAGTCATTGGATTGATTCCGAACTGTGCCGCGTCCGTGATTATCACACAATTATATTTAGAGGGATTTTTGAGTACGGGAGCTATGATGGCAGGCCTGCTGGTGGGAGCAGGCGTGGGCATACTTGTGCTGTTACGCGTAAATGATAATACAAAGGAAAATGTCCGCATCATAGCCCTTCTTTACGGAATCGGCGTGATTGCCGGTATTCTGATGGAATTGCTTGGGATTTCTTTTTGAGAAAAAAAGCACCATCCCCAAAGCGCATACGTCTTCAAAAATGGTACTCATAAGTGCGCCTTCAGGGGCTCGAACCCTGGACACCCTGATTAAGAGTCAGGTGCTCTACCAAC
>JAFLTF010000054.1:1699-16938 GCA_022510585.1 Lachnospiraceae bacterium | reverse complement strand
GAATACTGTCCTCGATATAATCTTTTCCCCAAAGCGTTCGAATCTCTTTCCCCATAATTACGTTGGTGTTCTCCGTATTGCTGCTGAGGGAAATACTGGCAATTCGTCTGGAAAGTTTCAATGCCGGATCAGCATCCGCACTTAACAAATCTTCATCCTGAAATACAATACCAGTCAATCTTTTCACAAGCGCATCTTCCGCCGGTAGTTTCTTTCCGTTGATGACCAGACATACCATGATCTCGCCGGAGGAAAATCCGGTGCGGATCAGGATATGGCGGACCAAACCTTTGCCGGTTTCTTCCTGGTATGCGGAAACCTGATTTTCTTTCATGTAGGCAAGTACCGCCTCTAAGATCTGTTTATTTTCGGGCGCGCCGAGACAACAGTCGGTATTTGCTATGATGGTATGGGTACGGCCTGCATAAAAGCCTGTAATAAGGCTGCCGTTCTTGTCGTACCCCACCGGAAACTGTGCCTTGTTTCTATAGTGCCACGGTTCGTCCATGCCTACGATAGGCTCCATCACTTCATCTACAAATTCTTCCGAGAATCCTCCGATGCGGATCAGGTTGTTTCTGACCTTGTCCTGCTTGAAAGCAAGCTGGCGCTCGTAGCTCATGGCCTGAATCTGGCATCCGCCGCACTGTCTGTGAAAAGCACACTTTGGTTCCACACGAAAAGAAGAAGGTGTGACCACCTTCTCTACTCTCGCGTATGCGTAGTTCTTTTTCACTTTCGTAATTTTTGCTTCTACGACATCGCCAATGACAGCGTCTTTGACGAACAGGGCGTAACCGTCTATCTTACCGATGCCCTCTCCGTCATTTCCGATATCTTCAATCTGCACTGTCACGATATCATTTTTACGATACTCCATATTGAATCCTCAAAAACCGCCCTCAATCTATTCTTGTTGCAATGACATTGGACTCAAACAGTCTGTTAAATCCAAGCCATCCTGTTTCATTTGTACCATTCATCAATTCCGTAAAAGTCTGCAGCTTCGCATCCGTATTATCTGCAAAATTCAGCGCGACAGCTTCCATGATCGCCGGTTTTTTCGGTGATCCGAATTCATACTCTCCATGATGGGACAAAATACAGTGCTTCAGCTCACTGGCCAACACATTCGGAAAGTCTTTGATCTCCCGGATTTTTTCTCCAACCATTTCCGTTCCGATAATGATATGTCCCAGAAATTGTCCTTCATCGGTATAATCATTCTGGGGAAAAGCGGAAAGTTCTCTGGTCTTACCGATATCGTGACAGATTGCCGCACTGATCAACAAGTCTCTTTTTAAAAGAGGATACTGACCGCAATAATAATCACACAGTTTCGTTACGTTTAACGTGTGTTCCAGCAGTCCGCCCATAAAGGCATGATGTACGGTTTTCGCCGCGGAAGACCTGCTGAAAGCTTTGGCAAATTCCGTATCTTTTATGAAAAATGCCTGCAACAATTCTTTCAGATGTGCGTTCTGAATACTGTCAATGTAACCCAGAAGTTCCTTCATCATAGCTTCCGTATTTTTACTGCTGACAGGCAGATAATCAGCAGGGTCATACTCGCCCTCATGACAGCATCTGACCCTTTTTACATTTACCTGCAAGGCGCCCTGAAAGCTGTTCACTTCCCCGAAGACTTCTATATAATTCAGCGAATCAAACTCTTCGATCCCCGCACTGTTCGGATCCCAGACTTTGGCATCCATCGTGCCGGTCTTATCCTGCAAAATAACATTGTCATAGGGTTTGCCGTTCTTGGTCACCGCAGACTGTTTGTGCTTACACAGATAAATATCCGACATCCGGTCGCCTTCTTTATAATCTTTCAAATACTTCATATTGATTCCTCCCTGCCCGCTTTGCGGACACAAATTCTCAAATCCATCACATCGTTCCCAGTGTCACCACCACTCTCATCTGTTGAAACCCATCCATCCCCTGCCGCATCAGTATGATCGTCATCGTATCTTCCGGTTCCGCATTATAGAGTTCATTTAACAGCTCATTATAGTTTGTGATATCCGTGCCGTTGATACGGGTAATAACATCCCCGCTTTGGATCCCTGCCGACATGGCGGGTGAGTCCATTTCAATCTCTACGATATAGGCTCCCTGCGGAACACCGGATTCCTGTTGGGCATCCTGAGGCACATCGGCACCGTGGATTCCCAGATACGCCCTTTCCTGATTATTGGACATCTTTGTAATGGTTTTCTTAAGTTCCGAGATCCCGTATGCGGATATCAGATTTCCTCTGTCATCACTATTATAGGAATTATCAATGATACCAACTACCGCGCCTTTTAGATTGACAAGCACACCGGTTGCATTCCGGCTCCCCTGGATATCTGTGGACAACAGTTTATAGGCGGAATCTACCAGATCGATCGTCATGCCGGAAGAAGTAATGAACCCATAACATAAGGAATTGCTCACTCCCGTCGGCCTTCCAAGCGCTATCACCGGTGTCCCCGCCAGGTTATTGATATTGGAACTTCCCAGTGTTGCCAATGTGATCGCATCCATGGTTTCTCTGCTGATGGAAAACAGCGGCACGGATAGAACAGCCAGTCCCGTAGAAGCATCTTTACTGACCAGTTCTGCCTCTGCCTGGGCCTGGTCACAGAAGGTCACAACGATCCTTTCTGCATTCCTGATGTGGTTGGTATTTACAAGAATCAACATGGCACGCCCGTTATTTGCAACGATCACGCCGGATGCCATCTCTTCATTCTCATAGGTATTGTTAAACCAGTCTACGTCAGAGGTAACACCGGTAACGGTTACCAGTGCCCGGTTGACATCTTTGGCAAGGTTGGAAAGCTCATTGTATACCAACTGATACTCATCCAATCCGAACTTGACCTGGGAAAGCAGTTCCGCAATCTGCTTATCTTCCAGTTCTGCGGATTCGGATTCTTCTTCTATCGCATCCTCGGTCAGCATATCCTCCGGACTCATTTCCTCCGTAACGCTCTCTTCCGGAAACTGTACCTCTTGCGCTTCTTCTTCCGGATAGAGCCAGTTATTGATCACCGGTTCCAGAATCAAAAAAGTAAGACATGCCACAATACCGAAAACAACTGCCATGATTGCGGTGATAAGAGTTCTGCGCAATAATTTTTTCTTATTGACCGGTTTCTGCTTAATTGTTTCCCGCAGAAAGTCCGGCTGCATGGAGGGCGTGTACTCTGCCTGTTCCTTAACCTTTTCTGTTTTTTCTTCTATATCCTCTTTTTTAATATTATCATCTGCCATTGTATTGACCGTGCCTTTCTTTTGGCCGGCGTCACAGTTTTTCAATTTCCGTTTTTCCAGTCCGCCGTTAATTTTAAGTATATCTTTTTCATAGTAAATTTACAACCTTTATGGTATGATATTTAATAGAAGTATTATCACTCAGAGGTCTTATATGAACAGCAAAGTCTTACAAACTTTAGAATATAATAAAATAATTGTACAGTTGACAGATAAGGCAACTTCCGAGCCGGGCCGAAAGCTCTGCAGGGAGCTTGTTCCCATGACCGATCCGGAACAGATCGAACTTGCACAGACAGAAACCGGCGATGCCCTGAGCCGCATTTTTAAAAAGGGCTCTACCTCTTTTGGCGGCAATAAAGATCTGGGCATGACAATCCGGTCGCTGGAAGTGGGCTCTGCATTATCCGTATCCGAACTGCTGAGCATTGCCTCCATGCTTGAAAATGTCAACAGGATCAAGGCCTATGGGCGAAATGACAGAGAGGACACTCCGGCCGATTCTTTGGATGAATATTTTGATCTATTGGAACCTTTGACGCCTCTGTCCAATGAAATCCGCAGATGTATTTTGTCGGAAGAAGAAATCGCGGATGATGCCAGTCCGACGCTGAAACATATCCGCCGAAGCATGACGCTTACCAATGATAAAATTCATTCTCAACTTACTTCTATGATCAACGGTTCCTACCGGACTTATCTGCAGGATGCCGTTGTGACAATGCGTAACAACCGTTATTGTATTCCGGTGAAAGCGGAGCATAAAGGACATGTTCCCGGTATGGTCCACGACCAGTCTTCCACCGGCTCGACTTTTTTCATTGAGCCTGCTGCCGTTGTCACTTTGAATAATGAATTAAAAGAATTAGCCCTAAAGGAGCAGGAGGAAATTGAAATCATCCTTGCCGATTTAAGTGCGCAGGCAGGGGAACATGCGGCAGCGCTTGCAACTAACCAGAAACTTATGACTGCGTTGGATTTCATTTTTGCCAAAGCTTCTCTCGCAATGGATGAAAACGCTACCAAACCGATTTTTAATACGGAGCATCATATCCGAATCCGAAAAGGGCGGCATCCGCTTCTGGATAAGAAAAAGGTGGTGCCGATCGATATCGAACTGGGTACGGATTTTGACCTGCTTGTGATCACCGGACCGAATACCGGCGGTAAGACCGTTTCCCTGAAAACTGTGGGCTTACTGACATTGATGGGGCAGGCCGGGCTTCACATTCCGGCGCTGGACCGTTCCGAACTGTCGATTTTTACGGAAGTGTATGCAGATATCGGAGATGAGCAGAGTATCGAGCAAAATCTTTCTACTTTTTCTTCTCATATGACTTCTATCGTCACGATCCTGCAGAAGGCGGACGCCGACTCCCTCTGTCTTTTTGACGAACTGGGGGCCGGTACGGATCCGACGGAGGGCGCTGCCCTTGCAATCTCCATTCTGGATCATCTGCATGGGAAAGGCATTCGCACAATGGCCACCACACACTACAGCGAATTGAAGGTCTATGCGCTTTCCACCCCTTTTGTGGAAAATGCCTGCTGTGAGTTTAACGTAGAAACCTTACGCCCGACCTACCGCCTATTGATCGGTATTCCCGGCAAGAGCAATGCGTTTGCCATTTCTTCCAGACTGGGACTGCCGGATTATATCATAGAAGATGCGAAAAAACACATTACGGAAGACCAGGAGAGCTTTGAAGATTTATTAACGGACCTGGAAAACAGCCGTGTCACGATTGAAAAAGAGCGTCTGGAAATTGCATCCTACAAAGAAGAGATCAAATCTCTCAAAGAACGGTTGACCTCTAAACAGGAAAAAATCGATCAATCCAAAGACCGTATTCTGCGAGAGGCCAATGAGGAAGCAAGGCAGATCCTGCAAGATGCCAAAGACGTAGCGGATGAGACGATCCGTACCTTCCAAAAGGCGGGCACGGCTTCCATGAAAGACCTGGAAAAATCACGCCAGAAAGTACGGGATAAAATTTCGGAAAAAGATGCCAAATTATCCCTGCGAACACCGGAGAAGCCCACACATAAACAGCTGAAGCCGAATCAACTGAAGCTTGGGGACTCCGTTAAAGTCGTTTCCATGGGATTGACCGGAACAGTCAATTCTCTTCCGGACAGAAACGGCAAGCTGTTTGTTCAATGCGGTATCATCCGCTCACAGGTCTCACTTAATGACTTGGTACTGCTGGAAGAGAAAAATGAAATTACGGCTGGAGAATTCAGGCAGACAGGCTCCGGCAAACTGAAGATGTCCAAGTCTTATTCCGTTTCCACAGAGATCAATCTGCTTGGAAAAACAGTGGATGAGGCTCTCACTGAGCTGGATAAATATTTGGATGACGCCTACCTGGCACATCTTCCAAGTGTCCGGATCGTACACGGCAAAGGTACCGGCGCCCTGCGCAAGGCGGTACAGAACTACCTGCGACGCTGTAAATATGTGAAAAGTTATCGCGCCGGCGAATACGGGGAAGGGGATGCGGGCGTGACCATCGCAGAATTTAAATAAACCGAATACTTTAATAGATATCTTACGAAAGGCGGAATAAACATGGTAAATAAACAGAAAATATTGATCGTAGACGACGACAATAACATTGCGGAACTGATTTCTCTGTATCTGACCAAAGAATGTTTTGAGACAATGATCGTCAACGACGGGGAATCGGCGCTGACTGCGGCGGAAAGTTTTGAGCCCAATCTGGTGCTGCTTGATTTGATGCTGCCCGGTATCGATGGCTATCAGGTCTGCCGGGAGATCCGTGCCAAATCCACGCTGCCGATCATCATGCTTTCCGCCAAAGGGGAAGTCTTTGATAAGGTATTGGGACTGGAACTGGGCGCCGATGACTATATGGAAAAACCTTTTGATTCCAAGGAACTGGTGGCCAGAGTCAAAGCGGTGCTGCGTCGTTATAAGCCCGCTGTTGCCACACAGGATGCACCTGATATCAAATGTGTGGAATATCCTGATCTGGTTATCAACCAGACCAACTATTCCGTGATCTATATGGGCAAGACCGTTGAAATGCCGCCGAAGGAACTGGAACTTCTCTATTTTCTGGCTGCCTCTCCCAACCATGTCTTTACAAGGGAGCAGCTGCTTGACCAGATCTGGGGGTATGAATATATCGGGGATACCCGTACCGTTGATGTGCATATCAAACGACTCCGTGAAAAAATAAATGATCATGACAAGTGGAAGATTGCCACGATCTGGGGAATCGGATACAAATTTGAAACCAGGCTATAGGCCAGGGCAGAGCATCGTTATTAAAAGGACATTCAGATTCTATGAGAAAGACTTTATATTTAAAATTCATTCTGGCATATATTATTTTCGGCGTTTTCGGCTTTGTGGTAGTTGCCACTTTTGTCTCCAGTATGACGATGGATCAGCTGAAAAAAGAGAAAGCGGACACCCTATACCGGGAGGCCACTCTGATTGCCAATACCTATGCTTCCGATCTGTATAACAGCGAAACAACTCTGGAAGCGGTAAAAAGTCAATTGGATGCCTTGGATACTTATCTGAATTCTACCATTTGGATCATCAATCCTTCGGGACGTATGATATTGGATTCCGCAGCCCCTATGGATGTGGAAAATGAGGTTGTGATTGAAAATTTTGATCCGACGATCACCGAAGGCTCTTATTATACGATCGGTAACTTTTTCGGAACTTTTGAAGAAGACACGCTCAGTGTTTTTGCCCCGATCACTTCGGATTTTAAGGTAAAAGGATATGTAGTCATTCACAGCTCTATGAGTAATATTCAGACAGCCGTCAACAGTCTTTTGAATATCTCTTATATCATGCTGGTCATCTTATTTCTGCTCTCTTTGATCATTCTGATTTTTTTCACGGAAATCGTCTATGTTCCGCTGCGCAAGGTCACGGAGGCCACAGAACAATATGCCAGCGGTAATATGCACTATGAATTCTCTGTGGAAAGCGAGGATGAAATGGGTTATCTGGCCGCCACCTTGTCCTATATGGCAAGCGAGATCGCCCGCTCCGAAGATGACCAGAAAAAATTTGTCGCTAACATTTCCCACGATTTCCGCTCCCCTCTGACTTCGGTAAAAGGTTATCTGGAAGCGATGTTAGACGGTACGATCCCGCCGGAGCTGCATGAAAAATATCTGACCATCGTTTTAAACGAGACCGAAAGGCTTACGAAGCTGACCAACAGCCTCCTCACTTTGAATAACTTAAATACCAAGGGTATGATGTTAGAAAAGACCGATTTCGATATCAACAACATCATCCGTAATGTGGCAGCTTCTTTTGAGGGCACCTGCCGGGAAAAAAGGATCGCCATAGAACTGGTCCTGACCGGTGATGAAATGTATGTTACCGCAGATATGGGAAAAATCCAGCAGGTACTCTATAATCTGCTGGATAATGCAATCAAGTTCAGTCATCATGACTCTGTCATCAGACTGGAAACCACGGAAAAACATTCTAAGGTTTTTGTGAGCATCAAAGATTCCGGAATCGGCATTCCCAAAGACAACCTGAAGCTGATCTGGGACCGCTTCTACAAGTCGGACATTTCCCGCGGTAAAGATAAAAAGGGGACCGGTCTGGGGCTTTCCATTACCAAGGAAATCATCCGGTCCCATAATGAGCATATCAACGTCATCAGTACCGAGGGTGTCGGTACCGAATTCATTTTCTCCCTACCCAAATCCGAGATGGAAGATGACGATTAGTTCCAGTGCAGCCGGTGCAGCTCCCCTTCTGTCTGCATGTTCCGGAAACCGTTCTGCCGCAGTGCTTCATAGAGTACGATTGCAACGGCATTGGAAAGGTTGAGGGATCGGATCTCATCAAGCATCGGAATCCTGATACAGGTCTGTTCATTTTCCACCAAAATTTCTTCCGGAATCCCGCCGCTTTCTTTTCCAAACATAATAAAATCGTCAGGGCCGTAAGTAACATCGGTATAGACCTGCTTTGCCTTGGTCGTTGCCATCCAGATTTTGGCACCGGGATGTCTGTCCAGAAATTCCCGGTAATTCATATATCTGGTCACATCCAGACTGTCCCAGTAGTCCATTCCCGCACGCTTGATCGACTTCTCATCCAGATGAAAACCCAACGGCTCAATCAAGTGCAGTGCACTACCCGTGGCCACACAGGTTCTTCCGATATTTCCCGTGTTTGCCGGTATCTCCGGCTGATGTAAAATGATGTGCATATGATAATCTTCTCTTATCTTTCCTTACGTAGTCTGTCAATGAAATCCGCCAGTCTTCCGATAGCAATTTTCAAATTTTCCAAGGAATAGGCATAGGAAATCCGCAGATAACCTTCGCCACAGTCACCGAATGCCGTACCCGGAACCACCGCAACCTTTTCCTCTTTCAGAAATCTTGTTGCAAATTCTTCACTGGTGATGCCGAACTCCTTAATACAGGGGAATACATAAAATGCACCGAAGGGCTCAAAACATTCCAATCCCATTTCCCGAAACGCGTGCATCAGATATCTTCTTCTCTGGTTATACGCCTCCCGCATTTCTTCTACGTCCTCATCCCCGTTGCGCAATGCTTCCACCGCAGCATACTGGCTGGTAGTAGGTGCACACATGATCGCAAACTGATGAATCTTCAGCATCTGCTCAAGGATCGCTTTCGGACCGCAGGCATAACCCAGCCGCCATCCTGTCATGGCAAAGGCTTTGGAAAAGCCGTTGATTAAGATCGTTCTTTCCTGCATACCGGGAATTTCCACGATGGATATATGTTTTTCCTTATAAGTAAGTTCGGAATAAATCTCATCAGAAATGACATATATGTCATTTTTTATGACTACTTCCGCGATCGCTTCCAAGTCTTCTTTTTCCATGATCGCGCCGGTGGGATTATTCGGAAAAGGCAATACTAAAATCTTCGTCTTATCCGTGATCGCTTCTTCCAGTTCCTGTGCCGTCAAACGAAATTCATTTTCTGCTTTCAGTTCTATGATCACGGGAACGCCGTCCGCCAGGATGGTACAGGGCTCATAGGAAACAAAACTTGGCTGAGGGATCAATACTTCATCTCCCGGATTCAGCATCGCCCGCAGCGCACCGTCAATGGCTTCGGAACCGCCTACCGTTATCAGCACTTCATCCTTTGGATCATAGGACACGCCTTGTTTTCTTTTCAAATAATTTGCAACTTCCTCTTTCAGTTCTTTTAATCCGGCATTGGAAGTATAGAAGGTACGCCCTTTTTCCAAGGAATAAATACCCTCGTCCCGAATATGCCAGGGCGTGTCGAAATCCGGCTCACCCACACTCAGAGAGATCACATCATCCATTTCATTTACAATATCAAAAAATTTACGAATCCCGGAAGGCTTGATCTCTACTACTTTTTCTGATAACGGGTTTCTCATGGCGTCACCTTCTCTCGTGTGTCTTCGTATTGTTTCGCCAGGATCGTTCCGTGATCCTTATATTTTTTCAGGATAAAATGTGTTGCCGTACTGAGAACGGTATCCAATGTGGAAAGTTTGTCTGTCACAAAACTGGAAACCTGTTTCAAGGATTTTCCTTCCAAAGTTACAAGCAGATCATAGCCGCCGGAGATCAGATAAACGGAAGTCACTTCCGGATACTTATAGATACGCTCCGCAATATTATCGAATCCCTGACCACGCTGCGGCGTTACCCGCACTTCAATCAATGCCGTTACCTTTTCAATAGAGGTCTTCTCCCAATCGATCAAGGTATGATATCCGCAGATAATACCTTCTTTCTCCATCGCTGCCAGTTCGTTTACGATATCGATCTCCTCGACACCCATGATAACTGCCAGCTCCTTCGTATCGATCCGACTGTTCTTTTCAATTACTGATAATAATTTTTCTCTCATCGGTTTACTCCTTGTCTTTTTCTATTTTTCCACTGATAGATTTGATCCGGTTTGGGCGGCTCCAAGAAACGTTTCTCTTCGCCGTTATAAAGTATTCTATCGTTTCCTGCGGTTGTTTTTCCAACGATGATCGCAGGAATATCCTCATTTTCCAATGCCGACACAAGCGCTGTTCCGTCTTCTGCGGTCATTAAAAGGGCGCCGCCGGATAATAATTCATAGGGATTCAAATCATAAAATTCACAGATTTCCACCGTTTCCTGACGAAGCGGCAGTTTTTTTAAATCGATTTCCAGTCCAACGCCGGCTTTTTCTGCCATTTCCCATAAGGCTCCGAAGATTCCGCCCTGAGAAACATCGTGCATACCGCAGACGCCGGACCTTACGGCAATAGCCGCATCCGGTACAACGGAAAGAAACCTCTCGAAAGCGGCTGCCTCGTCTATCATTCCCACAGGATATCTGGTAAGCAACGCTTCCCTGCCCTCTTTGACAAGCCTGACCGTACCTTCCAAACCGATCCATTTACTGATAATAACATCCTGCCCGGGTTTTACCGCCTGCCCATCCGTCAGTCTGTTTCTTGCCCGTTTACCGATACCGGTAACAGTCAAAATCGGCTCTCTGATCTCCGCTGCTGCAACTTCCGTATGTCCTCCGATGATCTCCACATGAAAGGCCGCACAAATCTCTTCCGCCTGCTCCATCATTTTCTGAAGCTCTCTCTCCTCCACATCCTCCGGCAACAGGATGGAAAGCAGGACTCCCACAGGCTCTGCCCGGGATGTGGCTATATTATTCAACGCCCTGTGGATTCCATATGTACCGACCATATCGGCGGGTGCACTGACAGGATTCGTGGAAAGCACCGTCTCCTGCGCTTCGCCCAACGATAAAACGGCGCAGTCTGTCCCTACACCTGCGCCGCAAATCACTTCTTCTCTTCGGTTTTTTATTTTTCTTAAAACAGAACGCACGAGTACATTCTCTGATACTTTGCCGATTCTCATGATTATATTTCATTCTCCGGTGCCGGTTCTGCCGGCTGTTCCGGTGCAGGGGTCTCTGCAGGTGCCGGCGCTGCTTCGGGTGCAGGTTGAGGTGCCGGCTGGAAGGAAGCCGCTACTCCCTTAACATGATCAATATTATTTGTGGCAATTGCCGCCATAATGGCCTCATAGATCGCCGGATCCGCAGTCGCAACACCTACCGTCGCACTTCTGGGCGCTTTATTATAGGTACTGCTGTTGATCTGTTCCCGGCTGACTTCCACACCGTCTACCGTAACCACTTTCCATAACTGCGCCTTATATCCGATATGTGCCGACTGAACGGAACAGTAACCTACCGGAAGGGAGGCATCCGCATAAATCACCTCCGTATCAGGCACATTGGTTTCCAAAACAACACTTTCGTATGTAACCTTTCTGTTGCTGTCCCTTGTTTCTACTCCATAGATCGTAAAGGTGATCTTTTTATCGGACGTTGTATAACCTTCAATATATATAGGATACTCTGTATTATTTACAAATTTAAAATCTTTTCCGGAGGATTCCGCAATCGCCGCATCCGCGGAAGGATCCACGTAAGTAACGATCATAGAATGATTATATCTTTCCGTTACCTCTAACTCCGCGTTTAAAACGGCATTGTACAAGGTTGTAGATACCTGACAGATACCGCCTCCCAGACTGTCTACTACCTGACCGTTCAGATAGGAACCTGCCATATAATATCCGTTCGCCTCCGTAAAGGGGGAAACCGCCTCATATGCGGAAAATTCATCTCCCGGATACAGGGTATGCCCATCAATCAAATGACAGCCGTTTGCAACGTTAGCACTTCTGGAAGATCCGGAAGTGGAATAACTGGTGGTACAAGTTCCAAGCACATCTTTTATTTTGGATAATTCTTGTGCGGTTCCCCGCGGCTCCACAACTTCAATGACCAGATCCACATCACATGCCGAACCGTTCCAATTACTTACCAGATAATTATAGACCTCATCCGCCGAAGCATCCGTGTCTACCGCAATTCCTCTCTGTCCTTCGGTAATCTGAAAAGTATCGCCCTCTTTTACCAGGGTGGCGTCAATGGCCTCCTGATCATACTGAGAACCCTGTTCTTCAATCAAGGTTCTGATCTTATTTTTATCAAAATCGAACTCTACGTTATAAATTCTATTGGCGTACTCCAAATCTTTTAATGCTTTATAGCATTGTACGATATTTCCGTCTTTGCCCAGGCCTGCTGCCTCATCTACAATATTCTTGTTCTTCCACTTAATTCCAAAATCCGCAGCCGTTGCGGTAATGGTCTGGCCATCCACCGCATGCAGTGTGATCTGCACATCCGCAAAAGAATCTACATATTTCTGCACCGCATCTTTTGCCTCGGAAACTGACATGCCGGAAAGATTGATATCGTTCACATAGATTCCGGATTCAATTTTCTCTTCAGCTTTCGTCTTAGCATCCGCCGTCATACTCATAGAAATAATGCCGACATATAATGCTGCTGCGATAACCAGCGTTTTCCTCATACTGTTCATACCAATCCTTCCTTTCCTGAATGATAATGGTTCTCCTACAATACAAAACGATCCTCTTCGTTGCTTCCCGTTCAAAAATATGCTAAACTTAAATTATGGCAGAAATGATAAGCGGCACGATCATTGCAATGATCAGTATAATGATAATGACTGCAGATATGATCTGCCTTGATTTTTTATTATGCCAAGAAAACATGAATCAAAACCTCCCTGCTTACTGAAAGGATATTATATATGAAATTTCCCTTTTTTGCAAGTTTTATCATTTTTATTATATGGCTTACTTACGAGATGCACAAGCATACTCGTATCGATGCTGCCATAGAAGAACGTTTCTGGGCAAAAGAGCATAAGGCCAACAAGACCAAAAGCAAGCCCTTAGACGACCTGGAGTATATCACCATTCCTTTTGACAAGCTTCCCATGCAGCTTATGCAAGAGGACGAGCGCGCCACGGAATACAAGGAAATTCTCCGTTCTCTTAGCGAATCCAAAATTGTCAACTTTACCGGCATCAGCAATACCGATTTAAAATTAGAATACGGTGCACCGAATATCGATCTGTTGACAAAGTATGACCAGAATTATACCGTCCTTGTCCGGACGCTGAATCTGTGGGCCAACTATTTATATGAAAAAGGCTATTCCAAAGAAGCTCGGGAAATCCTGGAGTTTGCCGTCTCCACAAGAACCGATGTGAGCGGCTCTTACAAACTGTTATGTAAAATATATAAAGAAGAAAATACTCCCGAAAAAATACAGGCTCTTATTCCCATAGCGGAATCTGTGAATTCCGCCATGAAAAACACTATCGTCCGTATTCTGCAAGAAGCCTCGTTATAATGCGGCTTGCCTCGCTGCGGGTGAGTTTTTCCACATCATAGTCTATTTTTATTTTATGCTTGTCCAACAACTTATATAACTGCTCTTTTTGCGGTATCGTAACCGGTGTTTCCCGCTTTGCCCGGTACAGCAACTGTTTCGGCAAAAAATCCTCTTCATGGCCTTCATAAAAAAGCTCTGTCAGTTTCCGGTACAGATCGATGGTGGCTGCCGCATCGGCAAGCGCTCTGTGGGCACTGTGTTCGATTCCGAAATGGCTGCATAAAAAGGCCAGACTTCTGCTTTCCAGATCCGGCAAGAACTTTCTCGCCAGTTTCAAAGTGTCGATTCCCTTTTTTTCAAAAGAAAGCTTCTGATTGACCGCCGCTCTTTTCAGGAAAGAGTAATCGAACAGAATGCTGTGGCCAAGCAGCACATCTTCCCCGATAAAGTCAAGCAGCGCCGGCAGGATTTCCGCAATTTCCGGCGCAGTCTCAAGCTGCCCGTCCCGAATACCCGTCAACTCAATAATGCGTTCTTCCAACTGTCTCCCCGGATTCACGAAAGTTTCCATCCGCCCGACAATTTTTCCGTCTCTTACCTTAAGCGCACCGATTTCTATAATTTTGTCTTTCTTCGGCTCCAAGCCTGTCGTCTCCAAATCCAGACATACATACGAATCTGTCATTTTCATGCTCCGTTTATGCGTTATTTTGAGTATTCGTTATTTCGTTTTCTTTTTGTTCTTCTTTCGATAATCCGCACAATGTTCCGTTAAGAAGCATTCCTCACACTTGGGTGTAGGTGCCTTGCAGATCTGCCTTCCCAGTGTGATGATCTGTATATTCCATAATATCCAGTGGTCCTTCGGTAATGCCTTCATCAGTTCCATCTCTACCTTGACCGGGTCTTCCTCTTTGGTAATGCCAAGTTTCTTAGAAATCCGTTTTACATGTGTGTCAACCACTACGCTGGGCTCATGAAAAATATTTCCGCGAATGACATTTGCGGTCTTGCGGCCGACACCCGCCAACGAAGTCAGATCCTCTATCGAGCTTGGGACTACCCCGTCGAATTTATCCCGCAGATCCTGACAGCAGGCAATGATATTCTTAGCCTTATTATGATAAAAACCGGTGGAATGAATATCTTTTTCCAGCTCTTTTAAGTCTGCATTCGCAAAATCATCGATGCTTGTGTATTTTTTAAAAAGATCTTCCGTGACCATATTGACTCTGGCATCCGTACACTGTGCGCTGAGTATGGTGGCGATCAAAAGCTGCCATGCGTTTTCGTGATGCAGGTAGCAGACATAGTCGGTGCCGTAGTGGGCATCCAGCAGATCCAGGATGGCTTTGGTGTGTTTGGTCATTTGTATATTGGCTCCTTTCGCGGTTAGTAGAATTTGATTAGCTTCGAAATCTGAGGTGGGTGGAAGAAAAAGGTTTCCACCTTGAGCACGCTTTCGCTCCGGTTCAGACGTAGCGGTACTAAGCTCGAAAGAACCTCGCTAAGTACCGACGTCTTCACAGGGCCCGGCGGTAGAAATCTTTTTCTTCCGTCTTTCACAGTCTTCTGTAGTTATCTATATAACGACATACCTCGCCTCATAAGTTAAGGCATCTCTGATCCGGTAGTCGAACAGCACCATGAGGGGGGTGTCAAGTTTCTGCATATGCCCGGCAATGTCTGCCTCCCAGACCGGATA
>JAFLTF010000054.1:0-1599 GCA_022510585.1 Lachnospiraceae bacterium | reverse complement strand
GGCAGACCGGCGATCAGATCCAAATGCACATGAATATTGCGGCCGTTTTTTAGCCGCCAAACCGCATCTTTCAGTTTCGGGATATCCGCAGTCCGCCGAATCTCTTGTAATGTATCGGCATTCAGGGTCTGTACTCCTATTTCCAGCTGAATGAGTCCCGGCCGCATTCCGGCAAGTATCTTTAACTCTTCCTCGGAAAGGAGGTCCGCTGCAACCTCAAAATGAAAATTTGTGACACCATTGTCATTTTTCTGCAAATACTCCCATATTTCCCGTGCATGTTCATGATTACAATTAAAAGTCCTATCTACAAATTTTACCTGCTTTACTTTATGATCCAGAAAAAACTGTAACTCCTTTTTCACGATATCGATATCCCGCAGCCGAACCCTCTTATCAATGGAAGAGAGACAGTAACTGCACCGAAAGGGACAGCCCCTGCTGCTTTCATAATAAAGAATCCTATTGGTAAACGGTTCCAAGTTCTGGTACAGAAAAGGCAGTTTCGAAATATCGGTCAACTCTCTGGGTGGCGTCCGGCGAATCTGCGTGTCAGATAGCAGAGGCGCCTGTACACGGAATACGATTCCATGTATATCCTCCAAAGTCTTTTTTCTGCCCGGCATGTCGATATCCTCGCAGTAGTATTCTGCCAATTCCTGAAAAGTTTCCTCTCCTTCACCGACCATGATACCTGTCACCATGGGATATTTTTCCAAAAGTTCTTCCGGATCATAAGAAACCTCCGGTCCACCCAGCCAGATCGGCACATTTTTCAAAATCTTTGGAAGCTCGCATACAAGAGCGCTTATCATATTCCAATTCCAGATATAGCAGGAAAATGTAATAACATCCGGTCTTTTTCGGTAAAGATCTGCCAGAATATCTTCCATGTTATGATTAATGGTATATTCAGCAATCTCAAGATGTGGTATGAGTTTCTCACCGGCATAAGCCCGCAGGCTGTATACGGCCGGATTGGAGTGTATATATTTTGCATTGATAGCGGTCAAAAGAATTTTCATAAAGCAGTATTTTAATCCTTTTTCTCCTAAAGAAACCATGTGAGATATTTGTCAAGTACAAATTTTGCTTGATTCGATACTATTTTTGCCACGTTTAGTATTTTATTTACTATATTTCGCTATTTTCATCTACAATATGGAATAATAAAAGATTAAAATGGCGCCAGTACCCCTGATGCCATAGATGATATTCCATATTTTCAATGAAGTATAATTTTTATGCTTAAATATCGCATATCCGCAGATATTCCTATCTGCTTTGCGCAGTAAACATCGCGTGTCTCATTTGGAAGCGGAGGAACTGCAGGGTTCCTTCCGACTTCCAAATCTAACTGACTTTATCTGTTCAGAGAAGTGACAAACTTATCAAATGCCGCCTGCCCTTCCTCAGTCCTCTTATACACTCCGGCATCTTCCAACACTTCCATGAAGACATCCCCGATCTCTTTATGTAAGATATCCATGATCGTATCCTTATTTATTTCCTTATATTTCGGCAAAAACTCCTCTACCCAATCTGCATGTTTCTCTAACAATTCATCGCTGCGGATATCTTTTCCGGTCAAGATCGCAT
>JAFLTF010000053.1 GCA_022510585.1 Lachnospiraceae bacterium | reverse complement strand
CGACAAAATATCCCTCGTCGGCATTATATTTTCCTGCTTTCTCAGCCCTGAACTGTTGTGAAAATTCCATTTCCACCGTGCCGTCGGATTTTACCGTTACCTTAGTCACATTGACATCGGGGAAGGATCTGCCTAAAGCTTCATTCCATGCATCCAGATCGTCAGGACTAAGTTTTACAGTGTTGCCATCCTCATCCGCACCGTAATAACAGTAATTGGTAATGGAAGTCGTAGAAGTCTCGGTATCAATTGCATAAATCAAGTTAATATTCGGTGACTGCATTTCCGCCTTGGTCAACTCTACGGTTCCGGATACTGTTACCATATCGCCTTCAGCAATATCAGCGCCATCTGCCAACTCGATCTTTGTCTTCTTTGCTGCATTGATCAACTGGTTGGTAGCATAACCTTCCAGGATATTTGCGGGATAATACTTCATATTAAAGGTGCCCATTGCACCGTCAGCTCCCGGTACATATTCCGCTGTTTCCAGAAGCTGATATAAACTTGTGGTCTCAATGGTATGCTGTGCGCCGAAGTTCGCTATCTCATTGATACTGCTTACGCCGTATCTTGTCACCAGAGATACACCGTTGGAATCCAGAATATCATCCAGCTGTACATAATAGCGTCCGTCACCCTCCAGATTATGGATACTGAACTTTGCTGTATAGGAATAGCCCAGATTATCATAAAAGTTCAAAGTAACGGCCCTGCCGGCAGTGCTGTTTAATGCACTGTCCATTTTATCCACGATACCTGCCACATATGCCATGGTTGTAGACTCCGGCGGATAGGTCAGATTTTGTTCGCTCATGACGCGAAGTGCGGATACCGTATCCGGCAAGATCTCTCCTGTCTCTTCATCTACCTGCCAGCCCATTACCGTATAACCGGTAGAAGACATAACCAGATTACCCATACCGTCTACCGTAAAAGAACCGTCTCTTGTGAAGAAGTTCTGGGAACCGTTGCTTACGATAAAGAACGCATCGCCCGTAATCATGATATCAAACGGGTTATTGGTAGACTGCGCGGAACCCTGTGTGGTAATTGCCGTATTGATCGCTGCAGTCTTCGCACCGAGACCAATCTGTCTTGCATTGGTACCGCCTCTGCCGGTTGCCGCATTGGCGCCGGAAGCTGCCTGTGTTGTCTGGTACAGCAGGTCGCTGAATACCATGGACTGTGATTTATAAGCTGTTGTATTAACGTTTGCGATGTTGTTACCGATAACATCCATTCTTGTCTGGTGGGTTCTTAAACCTGCCACACCAGAGAAAAGTGATCTCATCATAATGAATGACCTCCTTATGTTGGCGATGTGCCGTTTGTTCCTTCTGTCAGTCGGGAACATAAGCCTCCATACAGGTCCGGCTTAAATAATTACGGCTCCATCAATATTTGTAAATACATTTTCATCTGCTTCTGTCTGATCCATTGCGGTGATGACCGTTTGATTCGGTACATTCACGATAAATGCAAGGGAATCGACAATTACTAATGATTCGTTAATTCCTTTCGCACCGGCTTTCGCTGTTCCCAGATTCAGGCGTTCTACCTGTTCCGAGGTCAGTTCGATATTTCTGTCTACCAGTCTGTTTGCGGCATGTTTCGAAAACTTCACTTCGCCTGTTTCGGGTTTTCCCGTCTTCTGGGATAAAATATCCTGAAAGCTGAGTCCGTCATTTGGCAAAGCAGGTTTCTGTATCCGCGTATTCCGGTTCAGATATTGATCTTGTAACTGCTCCAGGGAAAGGAATCCGTTGTTCTGAATCTTCATATCCTTCTCCTCCTTGAGATTACTGTGTTTCCTTACTCTGCTTCTGTATCTTCGTCTTCGCCAGCGTCAGTGTCTGTATCAGTGCTGCTGCTTGCTCCTTCTGCGGATTTCACAAGTTCTGCCATCCTTTCAACATACTTCGCAAGACCGCTTACATAATCCGGTGAGATAAACTTCTTCTGATAATCTGTCATATTCTGATAGGTTTCATTTAATTCCTCAACCGCTTCTCTGTTATCGATCGTCAGAAGCGCAAGTGCCGGAAGTCTGTTGTAAGCATTCAAGAAGTTTGCTGCCTTCACATAAGCATCCAGGTAAGCCGGGTCTGCAACGGTATTCAAATCATCCATCGAATATAACTCGCCGTTGACGGAAAGATAGGTTTTGCCGTTTTCATATACAACATAATCTACATTTCCCTGTACCGTAGTCGTTCTTCCCGAAGAATCCGTTACGTCCAACAAAACTGTCTGACCTACCAACTGGGAAGCTCTTGCCATTTCCAAAGATGCGCTCATGTTCTGCATCTGTTCCAGCTCTGAGAAGGTTGCATACTGTGAAATATACTCGGTATTGGAAGTAGGCTCCAAAGGATCCTGATATTTCATCTGTGCTACCAGAAGCTGTAAAAACTGATCTTTGCTTACTGTAGAGTTACTTGTTTTTTTGGTTCCCTGTGCCAGAGACGCCGCTGAGTTAGACTCTACGAGTTTACCATCTTCAACTGCTCCAATCATATGTGTACTCCTTTCTGATTCATTATGCGGTGTAATCTACTGTATTACCGCTCTGTGCCATCATTTCCGCCGCAATCCTTTCGGAATCATCCATATCCTCCGGAAGTTCATCCAGATCCAGTTCTTCCAGATTGATGTTTCTGCGGCCTTTCTTGCTGCCTTCTTTGTTCTCAGGTGCATTTTCTTCCTGATTCTGGGAAAAGTTCTGTCCGTAGCGGTGATAATCGCCTACGGTCACTTCCACTGCATCTACCTTAATGCCCTGTTCTTCAAACTGTGTCTTAAGCTGCACAAGCTGACTTTCGATTGCGGCCTTAACAGCTTCATTCTGTGCCGCAAACTGTGCCGTGATCATGCCGTCTTTTGCCGTCAAATGAATATTCACGGTTCCCAGACTTGCGGGATGTAACTGAAGCTCCAGTTCCTGCACATCCGCCTTCAGATTCAACTTGATATACTCTGTGATCTGATTCAGGATCTCTTCCGTATTTACGAAGCGTTCCACCGTCGGCTGCTGCAAGATGTCACTCACATTCGGCTGCTCGATCGAAACAGGCATTGCAAAATGGTTCTCTCCTTTGGTTTCGCCTTTGCCCTCTTCCGATGGATTCCTGTTCTCCGATTTGGCTTCAGGTTGTTCTTGCATCTTGGTTGTTTCGGTGATCTCTTCCCTGGTGCTCTTCTCACCACTCACATCATCCACAGTCACCTTGACCTCGATCGTTTCTCCGTCCTTATGAACCGTTACGGCATAATCTTTCATACCTTCCAGATTCACCGTATCATTCTCCTGAGACTGCATCGGAAGTTCCTGCATAACCCCATCTTCCTCCGGTTCTCTCTCTACAACCGACATATCCGCGATCAGAGCATTCAACTCCTCCTCCGTCAATCCCAGCTGCGCCTGCAATTCTTCCAGTCCCTCAGAGATCATACCCAGAAGATTCTGGAGATGTCCATACAGTTCGGCGTCTGTTACGATCGCAAGTTGGTTTTCACTTCCGGATAATTCCAAAAGCAGTTGTTTCATGTTGTCCGGGTCTAATAACATGACTGTCGTCAGCCCCAGGATCTCCATTGCTTCCAGTACCTCCTCGGAAGTAATATCCAGTTCCTTTGCAACCTCTTCCACCAGTTTCTCACCGGCATCCTTAACCGCATCCTGCTCGCTTTCGGAAACTTTTTCTTCAGAGACATTCTCTGTAGAAACATTTTCTTCGGAATTTTTGTTTTCCGGAGTGGTTTTATCCGTCTGCTTAGCCGTCTCGTCATCGGTTTTCACGGACTTGCCTTTGTCTGTCTGAGTGTCCGTCCTGGCTGATTCCTGCTTCACGTATTCACTCTTTGCAACTTGTGCCGATACCGTCTTACCGGTTTCCACGCCGGAAAGTTTAGAACTCTGAACCTGTTCGGCGGAGTTTGCCGGAGTATTGACACGGTTCATGATCGCTTCAAAACTGTCTGCGCCTTCTGCTGCCTGTCTGGACAACAAGCCGTTTTGGTTATCCGACATGCTGACCGCCTGGTTCACAATGTTTGTGAGCACATTCAAATTGTTGTTCACAGGTAAGCTTGCCATTTACCTTCCTCCTTCCTTTAGTTTTCAAGGTTCATTGCCTTTCGGCATTTATGATAACAACAAAAGGTATGTAGGGTATACCTTTTGCTGCTGTCATCCACACACAGACTATACTATACACTAAATAAAATATACCATATTATATATCGTTCTCTTAGCCTGGTTTCTTAAGAGTCTTTCACAAAAATCCTTAATCCGGATCCATGATCCTTGTGAGTCTCGCTGCAATTTCCGGATCCATGGCTGCAAGGATCAGTCCTCGGTCTTCTGCATTCAACTGCTTGAGTATCTTTGCCGCAAGATCCATATCTCCCGTCATTTCTTCAAAGATGGCCGCCGCATCCTCAGGCTCCATTTCCGCAAAGGCCTGTGCATAATCTGCAAGTTCTGCGTTCACCTGTATCTGCTCCACTACCTGTTTATAAAGATATTCGGCATTAGTCGGGTCGATGTTTTCATAATATTTCTGATATTCTTCTATACTCGGCGCATTCTCCGCATAGACCACTTCTTCATAGAATTCCGTCTTGATCCTCTCAAATTCTATCTGAGCATCCTCGAAGGTCTCCAACCTTTCTATCTCTGCCCGAAGTTCTTCCAATTCTGCGGAATCCACATTTTTGGAGGACTGTGCCTGTTCCAGTTCCAATTCCAGTTCCCTGATATAATCAACAGCCTCCCGCAGGCTGGTATAGCCGCCGTAAGCTTCCTCATCATCCGTGGAAACAACAGTTTCAGCAGGGAGAATCTTGTTCAGCACCGGTACATCCTTTAAAACAGGCGCCAGCACATTAGAACCGAAACCGCCCACATCCAGCTTCACAAGCAGACATAGGATCGCGATCCAGATAATCACAATGACAAGTGTTACAAAAAAAACGGACACACCGTTTGCCTCATCATCCTCTAATTCCGCTTCCTGCGCGGAAATTTCTTTTGCACGTTGTCTGGCTTCTTTTTTCTGTTTCTTCTGCTCGTTTTTTATTTTCTTTCGTTCTTCCTTCAGCCTCTTCTTTTCCGCTTCGGTATCCACAACATTACTTAAAACGTCTGCCATTGTCCTATCCCCTTTTTTGTCCATAGGTATAACTTGTCAGCTCATCTACTTCTTTACTCTCTGCGGCATTTACCTCCAGCACAAACTGTTCAAACGCCTTTTCACGCAGTCTTTCCTGTCCTTTGCGCTCTTTCATTATTTCTTCAAGTTTCTGCCGTGCTTCTTCTACCTTTCGCTCGGCATATCTGACATTTTCTTTCTGTTCTTCAATAAATTCATCCATGCGTGCCAGCGCATATTCGTTATCCCGTAATTCCTGTACCTTTAAAGAATCCTGCCGCAGCCTTCTGCCTTCTTCCAGATACGCGCTTTTCCTGCTATAGAGCTGTTCCAGACGTTCCTCTTCCTCGTTCAGTCTGCGCTGTGCCCGTCCCAGCTCCATCTTGGCCTGATCCTCCATCTGGATCTTAATATTCAGGATACTCTGCATCCTGTATCTAAACTTCGCCATGCGCTATCAATCCTTTTATTCCTCAAACAGGGCTTTTAATAAATCCAGTTCCTGCTCGTAATCGAATTTGCTTTCTACATCCTGCATCAGATAATCATTTACCGCATCGATCTTCGCAATCGCATAATCAATATTCGGATTGCTGCCGCTCTTATAAGCGCCGATATTGATCAGATCCTCCGCTTCGTTGTAGGTAGCAAGTACATTCTTTAGTTTTCCTGCGGCCACTTTGTGGTCCCCCGGTACGATCTGACTCATACAACGGGAAATGCTCTGCAAAACATCAATGGCCGGATAATGATTCTTATGCGCCAGTTTCCGATTCAGCATAATATGTCCGTCCAGAATACTTCTTGCCGTATCGGTGATAGGCTCATTAAAATCATCACCATCCACAAGCACCGTATATAGTCCTGTGATAGAGCCTTTATCTGAACGTCCGGCACGCTCTAATAGCTTAGGCATCTCAGAATAAACGCTTGGCGGATATCCTCTGGATACCGGCGGTTCACCGCTTGCCAGACCGATTTCTCTCTGCGCCATGGAAAAACGAGTCAGAGAGTCCATCATAAGGAGCACATCTTTTCCCTGATCTCTGAAATATTCCGCGATAGCGGTTGCGGTCTGGGCTGCCTTCTTTCTTTCCATCGCAGGCTTATCCGAGGTAGATACCACAACAACGGAACGCTTCATACCTTCCGGTCCCAAATCTCTTTCAATAAATTCCCGAACCTCCCTGCCACGCTCTCCGATCAGAGCAATGACATTGATATCTGCTTTCGTGTTCCGGGCAAACATTCCCATTAGGGTAGACTTTCCGACTCCCGAGCCGGCAAATATACCGATTCTCTGTCCTTTGCCGATAGTCATCAATCCGTCTACTGCCTTCACGCCTAACGGAAGCACTTCATCTATGATCTCCCGCTCCATTGCATTCGGAGGCGGCGCTTCCATCGGATAATTGATGCCTTGTTCCATAACATCATCCAATTCCTCGCACCTGCCGAGTCCGTCAAGCACCTTTCCGAGCAGAGAATCACTCACCTGCACGGACAGCGGGATTCTAATATTCTCCACTATACATCCGCTGCCAATACCTTCTGTTTTTTCAAAAGGCATGAGCAGAGTCTTTCTTTCCTTAAATCCGACTACCTCAGACATGATCGGCGGCAACTGCTTATCCGCCGGATAAATCCTGCACAGATCGCCGAGTCTGGCCTCGGGTCCTGCGGATTCTATGGTAAGTCCAACCACATTTTCCACACGTCCCATACTTTTGAAAAATTGATTATCCAATACTTTGTTATATTTTGTAAAATCAATCATCATAAATTTCTTTCTCCAAACTTGCGATGTTTGTGCAAAAGCACAAACTCGCGGGTGAAATTTCTAATTTCACCCTATTCAAAAGACAAGAGCTTCAGCATCTTGGTCAATTCTTCCAGCTGAGTTCCTACACCGCAGTCAAAGATTCCGCCGTCGGTCTCGATCATACATTCGTTTTTATGTAAAGTGATATCTTCCACGATCTCAACAACTCCCCGTCCACCAACGGCTTCTTCCGTAAAAGCTGTCTTATGCATGTTGACGTAAGGGTAATCATCTTTAGAAACATGCACAATAAAAGTCCTGCTACTCTCTACTTTTCGCAAAGTAGAATCAATCAAATGTACCAGGATACTTTTCTCATTTTCTAAACTTATCTGAAAAATATGTTGATAAACTGCTGTGATCGTATCAATAAACTGAGGCTCCAGTTCCTGCACCAGACGGTCATATTCCGCTTCCATCTCCCTGCGTTCCCTGTCCAGTTCTTCCTGCATTCTGACAGCCTCCGACTGAGCACGCTTTAGACCTTCCGCATAACCTTCCTGCCTGCCGGCTTCCATGGCCTGCCGCTTCTCTGCGTCAATTTCCGCAAGCGCTGCCTGCTTCATCTGCTCGGTCTCCTGTCTGGCAGCTTCCAGCTCTTCCTCTATCTGCGCCCTGATCTCCTCAAGACTCGGTCCCTCCGGTTCCGGCTCATGTTCCTGTGATTTCAGCACATTGCTGCCCTCTATGTCCCCATCATAGTCCGTTGTATCAATCAATTCACCGCCCAGACCGCCCGTAAAACCGTCTTCCTCAAAATCCTCCGAACCGCCTGCGGCATTTTTCCTCATTTCCGCTTCCAGTTCCTGCATTCTGTTGGCAAGGCGTGTATTATTGTCGATAATGCACTTTTCGTCGTTCTGTACCACGACCCACCTTGATTTATATATATTCCTACTAGACAACGATCTCGTCACCTCCACCTCTGGAGATAACAATTTCTGCAGAATCTTCCAATTTTCTGATGATATTTACGATCTTCTGCTGTGCTTCTTCTACGTCTTTCATACGAACAGGTCCCATAAATTCCATATCTTCCTTGATCATAACAGCAAGACGTTTGGACATATTGTTGAAGATAGCATTCTGCACTTCCTCATTAGAACCTTTCAGAGCAATCGCAAGATCTCCGTTATCCACATCACGCAATACACGCTGGATGGCTCTGTCGTCCAAAAGCAGGATATCTTCGAATACGAACATCTTCTTCCTGATTTCGTCGGCAAGTTCGGGTTCTTCGATTTCCATGGTCTCCATAATATGTTTTTCGGTACCACGGTCTACCGTATTCAAGATCTCTACAACTGCATCGACACCGCCGATGATCGTGTAATCCTGATTGACCAGGGATGCAAGTTTGGATTCCAAAACTTTTTCCACCTCTTTGATAATATCGGGGCTTGTTCTATCCATCACCGCAATACGCTTCGCAACATCTGCCTGCCTGTCGGGCGGGAGCGCAGAAATAATGAGTGCGGCCTGTCCGGGAGACAGATAAGACAAAATAAGGGCAATCGTCTGCGGATGCTCATCCTGAATAAAGTTGAGCAGCTGCGAAGGATCCGTCTTTCTGACAAATTCAAAAGGTTTCACCTGTAAGGATGCCGTCAGTTTGCCGATTACATCTCTTGCTCGATCCTCACCGAAAGATTTCTCCAACAGTTCTTTGGCATAATTAATACCGCCTTCCGCAATATACTGCTGCGCAAGACATACCTGATAGAATTCTTCCACTACCTGCTCTTTGACCTGTGGTGTGATCGTTCTCGTATTTGCAATTTCCAAAGTCAGTTCTTCTATTTCTTCTTCTTTCAGATGCTTAAAGATCGAAGCTGATTTCTCCGGCCCGAGGGCTATCAAAAGAATTGCTGATTTTTGCACACCTGTTAATTTTTCGTCAGGATTTTTTGACATCACTAAATCCCCCAGTCCTCATTTAACCAGTTGCGCAGCAAATTCGCCGCCGCTTCCGGATTCTCTTCCACAAATTTATTGATCAGCCTGGCTGTCTCGGTTTCCTCCTCCATGGGGATGTCAACCAGCTGCATATCCTGTGTAGACTGTAATAAATTCTCCACAGACAGTTCTTCCTCTTCCTCTCCCTGTTTCTCGCTGCGCATACTTCGCAGGACTACAAATGCAAGCAGTCCGAGTATCACAATGATCAAGATGATCTGTATAATATCCATGGCGCCGAGGCCAGAACCTTCGTCATCAAAGAAAAGATTTTCACTATAGGCAACCAGTGCGATCCTTTCAGCGGAAATCCCCGATGCCTGTGCAACTACATTCACCAGGTCTTCATCTACTTCCAGTTTCGTACGCGTCTGGTTGTTCAACTTATATTCATCCCATGTAATGCCATCCAGCAATCCCTGGGCTCTAACATCTTCTTCCCGTATAATATTGTAACTGATCGCCGTAGCGGAAAGTGATGACTTGGCATAGTCAACCAGCCCTGCCGGTATATCTGTAGAGGTAATTCTCTCATTCGGCAGATAATCACGGCTATATTCCTTTATCGATGATTTGGAATTTGCATCGTCTTTCAGTACATAAGTCGTATCGTTATCGTTGGAATCCGTTCCCGGAACACCGCCGATACCGCTTTCATTCTCAGATTCATATGAATCCTCATGACTGTACACGCCCTGCGTCTGTCCGTCCGGCGCATAATAGAGATGCGTCGTATCCTTGGTCGTGGAAAAGTCCAGAACCAGATTAGTCGCCACCTCGATCGTATCAAATTCATTCGTGCCTCGAAGCGCCTGTTTTACCTTACTTACAACCAGCGCTTCCGCCTCGGTCTTTACCGAGAGCTGCACATTTGCCGCACCTGCCACCGAATAATTGTCATCCCCTGAATAGAGCATATTACCAAGCGTATCCATAATGACAACATTATTCGTGGTGGGATTTCCTATGCCTGTAGCAACTGCACGGGCAAGAGCAGCCGCAGTCTCCGCAGGCATCTCTTCCGTAAGCTTCAAAATCACAGTTGCAGTAGACTCTTCCGTAGAATCCAACAATGTGCCTGTATTCTCCGGAATATGCAGGGTAACCGTAGCGCTCTCTATGGATTCCAAAGGCTCTAACAGATTATCTTCAAGATATTTTTCCAAATATAAAACATATTGTTTCTGTTTATCGGACTCCGTCGTGGAAAAACTGCCATTGGTCACATTCTCAAGGCCGTATCCTGCAGTTCTGATATTGTTCGCTCCCAGTAACAGGATCGCATCTGACTGCTGAGACTTTAATATTTCAATTCGCAGGCCGTCATCGGAAATCTGATATGTCAGTTCCTCTCCGTCAAGCAGATCTCTTATATTCGATGCCTGCGTCGTGTCTTCACATTCTTTTAACAGTACGTACTGCGGCCTCGTCAGTGCGGTGACCAAAATCGCAATTGCCAATACGGCTGTAGCAACAACCATGACGATCAGGGTTCTCTGTTTTGCCGTAAAGCGGTCCCACCACTCCTTTATTCGATTTCCTATCCCTCTTAATATCTCTAACAACTTCTCCACAACAATAATTTCTCCTTCAGTACAAACTTACGGCTGAAAGAACGTAATTCTTTCAGCCTTTAAAAGAATCACGCCCTGCCTTTCTCCAACCCATTAAATCTGCATCTGCATTATTTCCTTATAGGATTCCAAAAGTTTATCTCTAATAGCCACCGTATACTGGAGAGCCGTTGACGCCTTCATCAACGCAATCGTCAAATCATGCGTATTTTCCGTCTCGCCCAGAGCCCATTTGATCTCTTCATCCTCCGCATCAGAAAGAAAAGCGTTGGTTGTATTAATGTTGTCAAGGGCGCTATTCAATAAATTGTCAAAACTAACGTCTCCGTATGTAGCTGCTGTATTTGTAGGTGCTGTTTTGGCAGCCTCCTTGATCGCACCGGAGGATACATTATATAATGTCGTAATATCCAAAGCCATTTTAATTCTATCTCCCTCTTCATTATCTTACGTTTATTTTCTGCCGGAACCTCTTAACTGTTCAGAATCTCCAGTCCTTTGGTCGCAATATTCTTGCTTGCCGAAAAAGCGGTCGAATTTGCCTCATAAGCACGGCTTGCATCTATCAGGTTCGTCATTTCGGTGATGGTGCTGACATTGGGATAAGTTACATAACCGTTCTCATCCGCATCCGGATGGGAGGGATCATAAACCATGTTCATCTCCGTCCAGTGATCCTCATAAACACCGCTTACTTTCACGCCAGTTCCCGAATATCTGTCTCTGGCTTTATTTAACACATGACGAAAAGGCGTCTGTGAATTTTTTTCTTCGAATACAACTACTTTCCTGCGGTAAGGCGTACCGTCCTCGGTGCGGGTGGTATTGGTGTTCGCCACGTTCTGTGCAATGATATCCATACGATACCGTTCCGCCGTCATACCGGAAGCATTAATGTCAAAAGCAGTAAATATGCCCATACTTTTTCCTCCTTGTCCTATATCCTCATCTCATATTGATAAGACCTGTTATTTCATAACAGTCTGTAAATTTTTGAATTCCTGTGCAATGCTAAGTTCCAATCCCTGATATGTAATCTGATTCTTGGCAAGGTATACACCTTCCGTATCCACATCCACATTATTGCCGTCAAGACGATAGGAGAATCCTGCATAGTCTGTATAGCAGATCGGGTTCAAACGACTCATTTTGATGTTCGATACCCTCTCATCCATGGAAGTATATCTGGAATTCTTCAACGCATGAGCAAGCTGTGATTCAAAATCCACATCCTGCCGCTTATACCCCGGCGTGTCAACATTCGCAAGGTTGTTGGCAATCGCATCATTCCTCATCCAGGAAGCGTCGGCTGCCTTCTCCAATACATTGATATAATCGAATGCATTCGTATTGATCAATGAACTCATAATCACACCTCACCTAATTATAATTATAAAATCCTTAAATTATTATAAAGTTATTCAAACAAAATTACAAGAGAAATGCCAAAAAAAATGTAACCTTATTTAGTAAAAAAAATAGAAAATATTGTATAAAATGTAAAAAAGACCTATAACTACGCAGTTTCGTTGCTATAAATCCTTTTATCATTTACCATTCCATTGTTATTCCATATGTAGTTTCAGACCAAAGACAAATAAAAATTCTTATCTTAAAAGCTCTGGTATCTTCCGTCTTTCTTCAATTTTTCAACTTCGTCAAACACAACATCATTAAGAATCTTGATATAGGTCCCTTTCATCCCCGAAGAACGGGACTCAATGATACCCGCACTTTCAAATTTGCGCAGTGCATTGACGATTACGGAGCGCGTAATGCCTACTTTATCAGCTATTTTGCTTGCAACCAGGATTCCTTCCATACCGCCAAGCTCATCAAAAATATGCGTGATTGCTTCCATCTCAGAGAAAGAAAGGGTATTGATGGCTGACTTGACAACCGCGATTTTTCGATTCTCTTCGGCGCTTTCTTCATTGACCGCCCGAAGCATTTCAAGACCTACCACCGTCATACCGTACTCACAAAGTATAATATCTTCAATATCGTACTGGGCATCGCATTTATAAATAAATAATGTACCAAGTCTTTCGCCGGAAATTTCAATCGGAGCAATGATTGCCTGAAACCTTTTGGTGTCAATATTTTCAAATCCAAGCGTTTCCAGATTCACATTCTCCTTCGTGGAAAGTACCGCAAGAAGCCTTTCATTCAGCATCGGATCGATAAAACCGCCCACATGGTCTACAATCAGTTCTGTCAGGGACTGAACCTGTTTCAGATCGCCGACTCCGAGTACCTTTCCTTTTTTACTGATCACCAAAACATTGGAAACCAGAATTTCTTTCAAAACATCACAAATATCATTGAATACAACCTTGCCTGAATTGTTATTATGCAAAAGCTTCCCTATTTTTCTGGTCTTATCCAACAATTGTATACTGCTCATGATTCTTCGCCTCTCAGCCAGCAGACCCTAAACGCTTATCCGGTAAATTTCTGATACGTTCTTATTTTAGCACATATTCTCAGTATTTTCAATAATTATTATCTTTATTTTCGTACAATTCCGATATGATTCCTTCCATCAGGAACTCTTTTTTTCCGCTTCCTTTTCCTCCATATACCCGCATTCCGTGTCCGCGCACACCAGCTTGGTTCCCTTTTCCAATAAAACGGAACCGCACTTAGGGCATTTCTTATTGACCGGTTTCTGCCATACCATAAAATCACAATCCGGGTTATCGATGCATCCATAATACTTTCTGCCCTTTTTGGTTTTCTTGATCACCACATCTTTTCCGCACTTAGGACAGGCAACGCCGATCTTCTCGAAATAAGGTCTGGTATTTTTACACTCCGGAAAACCGGGGCATGCCAGAAATCTGCCGTGAGGACCGTATTTGATGACCATCTGTCTGCCGCAGTGTTCGCAGACTTCATCCGAAACTTCATCGGCAATCTCCACTTCCTCCAGTTCCTTTTCCGCTTTTTCCACCGCTTCCTGCAGATCCGGATAAAAATTGGCAATGACTGTCTTCCACTTGACGTTTCCTTCCGCAATGCCATCCAAAAGCGCCTCCATTGTTGCGGTAAAATTGACATCCACGATGGTTGGAAAGGCCTCCTTCATGATGCTGTTGACCACCTCGCCAAGCTCCGTGACATACAGATTTTTATTTTCCTTTACAATATAACGCCTTGCAAGGATCGTCGTAATGGTCGGCGCATAGGTACTGGGTCTGCCGATCCCAAGTTCTTCCAGGGCACGCACCAGCGATGCCTCTGTATAATGCGGTGCCGGTTGTGTAAAATGCTGTTTTTCCTCAAAGCAGTCAAACGTCAGTTTTGTATCGATATCAATCCCTTTGACTAAGGTATTATTTTCTTCTTTATCATCTTCATCATCATAAACGCATAAAAAACCGTCAAACTTAAGCTTGGAGGCAGAAACCGTAAATCGTTTATCTGCCGCATCGATCTTTACGGAAGTGGTCTCATATTGTGCGGATGCCATCTGGCTTGCCGCAAAACGTCTCCAGATCAATTGATAAAGACGCAGCTGATCCCTGGAAAGGGAGTCTTTCAACTCAGCCGGTGTCCTTGCAATGTCGGTAGGACGGATCGCCTCATGGGCATCCTGCGTTTTCTGGGTATTGTTCTTCCCATTTGCTTCGCCCCCCACATAGCTCTCTCCATACTGCGCCGCAATGTAATCTTTCGCCATTTTCTGCGCATCCTCCGAGATACGGGTAGAATCTGTACGCAGATAAGTGATCAGACCGACTGTTCCGTTTCCTTTGATATTGATTCCTTCGTACAGCTGCTGAGCCAGACGCATCGTTTTCTGGGTAGAGAAATTTAAAAGCTTACTGGCCTCCTGCTGTAATGTGGAAGTGGTAAAAGGCAGGGGCGCCTTCTTCGTCCTCTCTCCCCGTTTTACATCACTTACTTGGTATTTAGCGCCTTTTAAGGACTCTTTTATCTTTTCCAGTTCTTCTTTGGATGCAATCTCCATCTTCTGCGAAGCAGTTCCGTAATATTTCGCGGCAAGAGGCTTCTTTTCGCCCGGAATTGTGAAAATCGCCTGTAACGTCCAGTATTCTTCCGGAATAAAGGCACCTATCTCTTCCTCTCTGTCGCAGATGATTCGAAGCGCCACGGACTGCACGCGTCCCGCGCTGAGACCTCTCTTAACTTTGGCCCATAAAAGAGGAGAAATCTTATAACCCACCATACGATCCAGGCAGCGGCGCGCCTGCTGTGCATCCACCAGATCCATATCGATTTCTCTTGCTTTTTTCAAAGAGCCTTTTACTGCATTTTTGGTAATTTCGTTAAATGTAATACGATATACCTTCTTCTTTTCCAGTTTCAATGCCCGAAGAAGATGCCATGAGATCGCCTCTCCTTCCCGGTCGGGGTCGGTTGCCAGATATACTTTATCGGCTTTTTTTACTTCTTTACGAAGACTTGCCAGAATATCTCCTTTTCCCCTGATGGTAATATACTTCGGTTCAAAATCGTGTTCAACGTCTATACCCAGCTGGCTTCTGGGCAGATCCTGCACATGTCCGTTACTTGCCATAACTTCATAGTTTTGACCCAGAAATTTCTTGATCGTCTTTACTTTCGCGGGTGACTCCACGATCACCAGATACTTTGCCATAACAATTCCCCTGCCTCATAAATATAATATGAACCTTACTTACATTTTATATCTTTTAACGTGAATCACTATACACCATATTGGGAACGGTTGCAAGAAGAAATTTTTAAAATTTTTCGCACACAAAAAGAAAAGCCTGCATTTTACAGGCTTTTCGTTATACTATCATTTAGGAATCAAAGGATACCTTAATCATCTCATTGACGGAGGTAATCCCTTCCAAAACATATTCCGTCGCGCTCATACGCAGAGTATTCATGCCTTCCTCCAGCGCTTTTTCCTTGATGACCTCCGCATCACTGCCTTTGCTGATGATCGTCTTTAAAGGCTGTGTCACTTCCATGATCTCGTAAACACCGATTCTGCCTTTAAAACCGGTTCCGTCGCACTGTGCGCAGCCACAGGGCTCATAAACCGTAAGATCCGTTCCGGGCGGCTGCACCAGAAGCTCCAGTTCCTCTGCATTCGCTTTCTTCGGCGTCTTACATGCCGGACATAAGCGGCGGACCAGACGCTGTGCAATAATACCAACGGTAGCATCTGCGATCAGATAAGGCTCGATTCCCATATCAGCCAGACGGGTAATGGTACTTGCCGCAGAGTTGGTATGCAGTGTGGAAACCACCAAGTGACCCGTAATGGACGCCTGAACTGCGATGGACGCGGTCTCCTGGTCACGGATCTCACCGATCATGATGATATCGGGGTCCTGACGCAGAATGGAACGCAGGGCACTGGCAAAAGTCAAATCTGCTTTATTATTGGTCTGTACCTGATTGATTCCGTCAATATTTGCTTCGACCGGGTCCTCTACCGTGATGATATTTACATCTTCCCCGTTCAATTCACTGAGTGCGGTATACAGGGTAGTGGACTTACCGCTACCTGTAGGCCCCGTAACCAGTATGATGCCATGGGGGTTCTGAAGGATATGGTCAAACTTCGCCAAATCCTTGGGTTTGAAACCTAACTGGCTCTTTTCCTTCGTCAGGGCGTTCTTGGAGGTAAGACGCATAACGATCTTCTCTCCGTATACTGTAGGCAGAATGGAAACACGGATATCGAACTCCTGTCTGTCAACCACCTGCGTAATACGTCCGTCCTGCGGTTTTCTCTTCTCTGCAATATCCATCCCGCCGATGATCTTGATACGGGCTACCATAGCAGGAAGAAGTCTGATACTGTATGTTCCTTTCTCATACAGGGCACCGTCGATACGATACCGGATACGAACCTGACGTTCCATCGGTTCAATATGAATATCGGAAGAACGCTGTCTTACTGCCTGTTCGATCAGAGTCTTGACCAGCTGAACGATCGGAGAATTGTTGACGTCTTCGCTGTACATATCCTCCTGTTCAGCCATAAGGCTTTCTTTCTCCTTGGCGTATTCCTCCAAGGCGGAATTAACCTCTGACTGGCCTACATATTTATCCAGCGCCATCATAATGCTTCTGACTGTGGCGATTACCGGCTCTACCTGAAGATTCGTTACCAGAGAAATATCGTCGATCGCCGCCAGATCTGTCGGGTTAGCCATAGCCACCCTGATGACGTTCATATTATCAACCGCAAATTCAAAAGGGATTACCTTGTAGCGCTCCAGAATATTTTGGGGAACCAGTTTGATGATACTTTCATCTATCACTACATTCTGAAGATCCACAATATCATAACCCAACTGGGTGCTGAGAGCTCTGGCAATCGCATCCTCCGATGCCATGCCCTCATCCACCAGATATTCACCCAATCTACGGTTGCCCTTTGACCGCAAAGCATTTTCAAGCTGTTCGGTTGTGATGACGCCGCCGTTTACGAGCAGGTCACCCATACGAACTTTTCTCAAATTATAAGCCATATGACTCACTCCCGTTATGATGTAATTTCATTCTACATGCCTTTTATGAATGGCCAATTAATCCAGCTCGAATAAGTAGGATCTAAGTACCTTCAATTTTGCATAAACCTTATCCGTCCGTCTGGTCCGCTTCTCAATCTCTTCCGGTGTCAGACTCGCCTGATTGTTCGTGTACGGAATAATGGTACTCTGTGCCTCAAAATAGAGATCCAGTCCGTTCTCACAGTCATCCAGAATCGATTTGGGTACCTCGATATAATAGACTCCGCCGCTGTCTAACGCATCCGCTGCAACCGGGGTCTCGGTAACCGGATCATAGAACCTGTCTTCCAAACGATTCACAACAATATCATCCGTTCCTACGGTAATGGTCTCCGTCCCCGCACTTGTTTCATAGAATACATGGGTCTCAATCGTTCTGGTACCTTTTACAAAGTTCAGGTCAGTAACCTTGAAGTATACTTTTTCATAGGTTTCCGTCACCGCATCCGAAAGCGGGATCATATTGATCTCATCAAAATGACGGTACAGGGTCTTGATCTTCGGTGCATCCGCACGACCGCTTTCCAATATATCGATGTTAGGCGCTTTCATACCTGCCTGATAAGCTGCAATCATGGTATTGATGAAGAGTTTTGCTTCCTCAAACGTATAAGGCTCTCTCCAATCATCCTTTCTTGCATGACCCATACCTGTATAGGTAA
>JAFLTF010000052.1 GCA_022510585.1 Lachnospiraceae bacterium | reverse complement strand
ATTATCAATGAGCAGACTAATATGACCAATGAATCTGCGCAGAAGATCAAAGAAGCAACCGCGTTGATTACCGATATTGCGAGTGAGACGAACCTGCTTTCGTTGAATGCGTCAATTGAGGCGGCGCGTGCCGGTGAGCAGGGTAGAGGTTTCGCTGTAGTTGCGGCACAGATTCAGAAACTTGCGGAACAGTCCAATGAATCGGCTAAGCAGATCGAGAGCATTATCCTGTCTCTGATAGCAGACTCCGATAGAGCGGTTTCCACCATGAATGAGGTGAAAGAGATTATGGAGCAGCAGAGCGAGAATGTTGCCAACACAAATACGCAGGTTACCAATTTGCTGCAGGATGTAGAAGAGTCCCTTGCAGGAATCGAGGAAGTAGTTACTCAGACGAACAAGATCAACGAGGTGAGAAGCAGCGTAGTAGATACGGTACAGAGTTTGTCGGCAATCGCACAGGAAAATGCAGCAAGCTCACAGGAGACATCGGCATCTGTTACGGAAATCAACAGTATTGTCAATGAGATTGCTGTCAATGCAACAGATCTTAAGGACATTTCAAGAGAACTTGGCGAAAGCGTAGCAATGTTTGAAATGTAAGAAGCGGCAAGCAAAGAATTAAAAGTATCCCCCCGGAGAGACACGACTTTCCGGGGGATTTTTTGGACTGAATGCCCACTGCATGATACCTGAATGACTTGTAATTCCATTCAATATCTAGTAAAATAAGTGGCGTATGGAAAACGATTTGAAAGACTGGATGGTCAATGGGAATTATTAAAACCGAAAAATTAGTATTTGAATATATCAGACGTGATGAAGAGGGCAATGTGGAAGGGATTACCAGAGCCGTGGATGAAGTCGATCTGGACGTAAAGCAGGGAGATTTCATTGCCATCCTGGGTCATAACGGTTCGGGAAAATCTACCCTTGCAAAGCACATCAATGCGATCTTGTACCCTACGGAAGGAACGGTCTGGGTGGACGGTATGGATACGTCGGAGTATAAAAATCTATGGGATGTGCGCCAAAGCGCCGGTATGGTCTTTCAGAACCCGGACAATCAGATCATTGGGCAGGTAGTGGAAGAGGATGTTGGATTCGGTCCGGAAAATATGGGCGTTCCCACGAAAGAGATCTGGGAGCGGGTGGAAGAAAGTCTGAAGGCCGTCGGCATGTATGAATACCGAAAGCATTCTCCGAATAAACTATCCGGTGGGCAGAAACAAAGGGTATCCATTGCGGGAGTCATTGCCATGCATCCGAAGTGTATTATTTTGGACGAGCCTACGGCGATGCTTGACCCTAATGGACGTAAAGAAGTGATCCGGGCAGTCAGAGCGCTGAATGCTGCGGAAGGTATTACCGTTGTTTTGATCACCCACTATATGGAGGAAATCATCCATGCAGACAGGGTTTTTGTGATGGACAAAGGCAAGATCGCCATGGAAGGTACGCCGAGAGAAATCTTTTCCCAGGTGGAACGACTCAAAGAATTGCGTCTGGATGTTCCGCAGGTCACCCTGCTTGCTCATGAGTTACAAAAAGGCGGTCTGAAAATACCTGACGGCATGTTGACAACGGATGAATTGGTAGAAGCATTATTGCAGGGAGCGTAGATATGTCTTTGATTTTAGACCATGTGAATTATATATATGGAGAAGATACGGCGTTGGCGGTTCATGCCCTGAAAGATGTGAATCTGGTCATACCGGATGGACAGTTTATCGGTCTGATCGGTCATACGGGTTCCGGGAAATCGACGCTGGTGCAGCATTTAAACGGGTTGATCAAGCCCACAGACGGTGCGATTTATTTTAACGGAGAAGATATTCATGATGCGGATTATGATAAAAAGAAGCTGCGCAGCAAGGTGGGACTGGTCTTTCAATATCCGGAGCACCAGCTCTTTGAAGCGGATGTGTTCAGCGATGTCTGCTTCGGGCCGAAGAATCTCGGACTTTCCCGAAAAGAAGTTGAACTTCATGCCTATGCTGCCCTAAAGCAGGTGGGATTAGAGGATGAATACTTTTATCAGTCCCCTTTTGATCTTTCCGGGGGGCAGAAAAGGAGAGTTGCCATTGCAGGGGTGCTTGCCATGAAACCGGACATTCTGATTCTGGATGAGCCTACTGCAGGACTGGACCCCAAGGGCAGGGATGAGATTCTGGATCAGATCTCCAAGCTTCACAGGGAAACCGGCATTACGGTGATCCTGGTATCCCATAGCATGGAAGATGTGGCAAAGTATGTGGAACGTATAATCGTTATGAATGAGGGAAGCATTCTCTATGACGGTACGCCGAAAGAAGTTTTTAGGCATTATCAGGAGTTGGAGCAGGTCGGACTTGCGGCGCCGCAGGTTACTTATATTATGAGGGCTCTCAAGGCGAAGGGGTTACCGGTCAATACGGATATCACTACGATTGCGGAAGCCAGAGATGAGATTTTGAGGAAGATGAAGGGCTAGAGGAAAAGCTTCCGGAGAGAAAAATGCAGATAGGGAAAGGAGTAAAAGGCAGGCATGTTACGGGATATTACACTGGGTCAATATTATCAGGCGGATTCCATCATTCATAGACTTGACCCACGGGTGAAGCTGGTAGCTACGATTGCCTTTATCATTTCTTTATTTGCGGCCAAAAATGTATTGGCATACTGTCTGGCGGCGCTGTTTCTTGCGTGTATCATCAAATTGTCCAAGGTTCCTTTCCGTTTTATGATAAAGGGAATGAAAGCGATTCTTTTTCTTTTGTTGCTGACAGTGGTATTCAATCTTTTTCTGACGCCGGGAGAGACGCTTGTTTCTGTCTGGAAACTGACAATTACCAAAGAGGGACTGCGAATTGCCGTTTTGATGGCATTCCGATTGACTTTTCTGATCATAGGTTCTTCGATCATGACGTTGACAACGACACCGAATAATCTGACAGATGGGATGGAAAAATTAATGAATCCATTGAAAAGAGTAAAAGTTCCGGTACATGAGGTGGCAATGATGATGTCCATTGCCCTGCGTTTTATCCCGGTCCTGTTGGAGGAAACGGATAAGATCATGAAGGCGCAGATTGCCAGAGGAGCGGATTTTGAAAGCGGAAATGTGATCAAAAAGGCAAAGAGCCTGGTACCGCTTCTGGTACCGCTTTTCATTTCGGCGTTTCGACGTGCGAACGATCTTGCTATGGCAATGGAGGCAAGATGCTATCGTGGCGGAGAACACAGGACGAAAATGAAGCCGCTTCAGTATAAGGGGCGGGATGGCATAGCTTATCTTGTATTGGTATGCTATCTGACACTTTGCATAGGCGGGAACTTTATCAAGTTTGGATTAGTTTTATGACACAAGTGTCATTTTTTGCGAAATGGTCAAAGAAATGGAAATTATTTTATGAAAAGAATCATGCTGACAGTAGCCTATGACGGAACGAATTATCATGGCTGGCAGGTACAACAAAACGGAGAGACGATAGAAGGCGTCTTAAACAGATGCCTTTCTGAACTTTTGCGGGAAAAAATCGAAGTAATTGGCGCAAGCCGCACAGATTCCGGCGTCCATGCAAGGGGAAACATTGCGGTATTTGATACCGAAACCAGAATTGAACCTTTAAAGATCGCTTACGCATTAAATGCAAGGCTGCCGGAGGATATTCGGATTCAGGAATCCAAAGAAGTGGACGGTTCTTTTCATCCGCGGCACTGTGACAGTCGGAAAACTTACGAGTATCGAATTTATAATGCCCCTTTTCCTATGCCCACAGAAAGGCTGTATGCTTATTTTACTTATGTACCGCTTTCTGTAGAGCGGATGCGGGAAGCTGCGGCATATTTTGTGGGAACTCATGATTTTAAAAGCTTTTGCAGCACAGATACCCAGGTGGAGAATACGGTTCGTCAAATTGAGAGCATGCAGGTGCACAAAGAGGACGACCTGATCATCATACGGGTGGCAGGCAGAGGCTTTTTGTATAATATGGTACGAATTATGGCAGGAACGTTAATGGAAGTGGGCAGGGGGAATCTTGAGCCCGGTGATATCAGACGGATTCTGGAGGCAAAAGATCGGGCAGCGGCAGGACCTACGGCACCGGCATGCGGGCTGACGCTGATGAAGTATGAGTTTTTGTAATGGAGGATAAGATGGCACTACAGTTTTATTTCGGCGGTTCGGGAGCCGGAAAGAGCAGAAAACTTCATGAAGATCTGATTGCGGCGGCTATGCGGGAACCGAAGCGGAATTTTTTGTTGGTGGTGCCGGACCAATTCACCATGCAGACGCAGATGGATCTGGTTTTGGAACATCCTAACAGAGGCATCATGAATATTGATGTGTTAAGTTTCGGCAGACTGACTCACAGAATCCTGGAAGAAGTAGGGCGTGAGGATATTCCGGTTCTGGATGATACCGGGAAAAGCTTGATCTTACGCAAGATTGCCCAAAAGGAACAGGATAAGTTGACCGTCATCGGCAGGCATATACATAAGACAGGCTATATCCATGAGGTGAAGTCTGCTGTTTCGGAATTCATGCAATATGGTATCGGAACCGGCGAACTTGCCGAACTGACGAAATATGCTGAAAAAAGAGGTGCACTTTACTATAAACTCAAAGACCTGGGTGTATTATACGAGAGCTTTTTATCCTATATTCGGGAAAAATTCATTACCACCGAAGAGACCCTGGATAAACTGCGGGAAGCTTTGCCGAAATCCGAAATCATCAGGGATTGTGTGATTGCCTTTGACGGCTTTACCGGATTTACGCCGATACAGAACCGTGTCATCCAGGAATTGATGCGATTGACCGAACGGGTCATTATTACAATATCCATTGATGCACGGGAGAATCCTTATCAATTGGATGGAGAACAGAAACTTTTTCATTTAAGTAAAAAAACCGTCTCCGATTTAACAAAACTGGGAAAGCAGGTGGGAACGGAGCTTTTGCCGGCGGTGGTCTGTCAGGAAAAAATACAGGGAAGTCTGCCCAGATTTGCAGGGAACCAGGAGCTTGCACATTTGGAGCAGTGTCTGTTCCGTTATCCCATGGAAGCCTATCCGGATGAAGTACAGCACATTCATCTGATAGAGGCCTCCACGCCCAAAGAGGAAGTCAGGCAGACCTGTATTGAGATCTATAGATTGTTAGGCAGGGATAAACCAGAGGCACAGAAGGGAGAACGTGAGGCAGTCAGTGGATTACATTTTCGGGATATTGCTGTGGTGACCGGGGATATGGAAACTTACGGCAATGACATCGAAGAGGAATTTGCCAAGTTTGGGATTCCGATTTATATGGACCGGACAAGAGGGATCCTGTTCAATCCGTTTACCGAATATATCCGCAGTGCGCTACAGATCATTTTGCAGGATTTTGGCAGGGAAGCGGTCTTTCATTATCTTCGTACCGGGTTATGCGGCATAGATAGAGGAAAAATCGACGAACTGGAGAATTATATCCGCAGATTCGGTATCCATGGCAGAAAGAAATGGAGCAGTTTGTTTGTTTATAAAGAAGAAGCAGGAGAAGAAGGGGTAGCAAGGCTTGCGGGCTATAACAAGCTTCGGGAGCAGCTTATGGATCAGCTTGCCCCCTTGTTAGAGACTTATCGGACCGCGGGAGAGCTTGTACATGCCTTGTATGATTTTCTGGTAAAAAATGAATTGCAGCAGAAACTGGCATTTTATGAGAAAAAGTTTGAGTCGGAAGGGGATTTGGCAAGAGCCAGGGAATATGGACAGATTTATGGACTTGTCATTGATCTTCTGGATCAGATAGAAGGTCTCCTGCGGGATGAGGAAATGAGTTTTCAGGAGTTTTCAGAGATCCTGGATGCAGGATTTTCAGAGATCACGGTAGGGACGATTCCACAGAACGTGGATCGAATCGTCATCGGCGATATCGAGAGAACGCGGCTTAAGCAGGTGAAGGTGCTGTTTTTCTTGGGAATCAATGACGGAAATATTCCCAAAGGCACCGGAGGCGGGGGAATTATTTCGGATATTGACAGGGAATTTCTGCAGGAATCGGGCTGGGAACTGGCGCCGACGCCGCGGCAGCAGATGTACATTCAGCGTCTGTATCTGTATCTGAATATGACGAAACCTTCCGACAGGCTGTATCTGTCTTATGCAAGAATCGGAAATGACGGAAAAAGTAAGCGGCCGGCCTATTTGATCGACACAATGCAGAAACTCTTTCCAAAGCTTACTGTGCAGCAGCCGGAGTATCTGCCGGTAGAGGAGCAGCTTACGAACGGTGAAGACAGTATCAGCTTCTTTACGGATCTGCTGCGGGAATATGCGGCGGGAAGACTGGATGGTAAGGATGAAAAAACCTTATTTACTTTTTATCATAGTTATCACCGTGACCCGGTATATCGGACACGGATAGATGAATTGGTCGATACGGCATTTTACCGCTATTTTGAAAATCCGCTTTCTAAGCAGGTGACAAGGCTTTTATACGGAAGTATCCTGCAAAACAGCGTCAGCCGTCTGGAAAAGTATGCTGCCTGCGCTTATGCGCATTTCCTGCAGTATGGTCTGTCTTTGAGAGAACGCGGGGAATACAGCTTCGAGGATGTGGATATGGGAAATGTATTCCACGGTGTGCTGGAGTTGTTTGCAGAAAAACTTTCCGGACACCATTATACATGGTTTGATTTTCCGAAAGAGGCGGCAGAGCAGATACTGGATGAGGCAATCGAAGCCTATGCCGTAAACTATGGAGAAACGATTCTTTACAGCAATGCCAGAAACCAATATCTTTTGAAACGAATCAGAAGGATTTTGCTGCGGACGGTACGAACCTTACAGACACAATTGCAAAAAGGTTCCTTCCTGCCGGAGCATTTTGAGATGTCTTTTTCCATGTTAGAGGATCTGGATGCGGTAAATATTGCATTGACCGATCAGGACAAGATAAGGCTGCGCGGCAGGATTGACCGGATTGATACCTGTGAGGAAGACGATACCGTCTATGTGAAGATTATTGACTATAAGTCGGGGAGTCGAAGATTTGATTTGGCGGCCCTGTATTACGGACTGCAGCTGCAGCTGGTGGTCTACATGAATGCAGCGGTGGAAATCGAACAGAAGAAGCATCCCGGGAAAAAGGTCATACCGGCGGCAATGCTCTATTATCATATTGAGGATCCTGTGATTGAGGACGGTCAGACCCTGACGCCGGAGCAACTCAATCAAAAATTATTACAGGAACTTAAAATGACCGGAGTAGTCAATGAAAATGACCGGGCTGTCACTTTATTGGATAAAGAGTTTACCGAAAAATCCGATGTCATTCCGATAGAGCGGAAAAAAGACGGCACATTCTCTGCGCGTTCCGGTGTCATAAAGGAAGAAGATATGACTGTTGTGTCGGATTATGTGACTCATAAAGTCAAGGAATTGGGAAGAGGTATTCTGCAGGGAAATATTGCCATAAGTCCTTATGAGCAGAACGGAAACAGCGCATGTACTTATTGTGCGTACCGCAGTGTCTGCAGTTATGATAGGGAGATTGCAGGGTACGAGATGCGTAAACTTGAGAAATTAAGGCAGGATCAGGCCATAGAGCGGATGAAGCAGGAGATGGAAAAATGAGTGTTTCATTTACAACAGAGCAGCAAAAAGTCATAGATACACATGGGTGTAATCTTTTGGTATCGGCAGCGGCAGGTTCCGGTAAAACGGCAGTCTTAGTGGAACGGATCGTAAAGATGGTCAGTGATGAAGCGCATCCTGTGGATATCGACCGTCTTCTGATCGTGACGTTTACCAATGCGGCGGCCGCCGAAATGCGGGAAAGAATCGGCAATGCTATTGGAAGAAAGCTGGCAGAGGAACCTGAAAATGAACATTTACAGAGGCAGGCGGCACTGCTTCACAATGCGCAGATCACAACGATCGACAGTTTCTGTCTGTTTGTGATCCGCAATCACTTCCATACCATCGGTTTAGATCCCGGTTTTCGGATTGCGGACGAAGGAGAGTTGAAACTGCTGAGGGCGGATGTGCTGGGGAATGTGTTGGAACAATGCTACCAGGAAGGGGAAAGTGCATTCTTACATTGTATGGAATATTTCAGCACCGGCAGCAGGGACAAAGCGGTGGAAGATATGATCTTTAAGCTTTATGATTTTGCCATGAGCCATCCTTTCCCGCAGGAGTGGCTGCAGGCGCGGAAAGAGGATTATGCATGTCCGGATGGCAGACCGCAGACAGAGCAGGAAGAAGATGTGGCGATAGAGGCGGCTTTATCATGGGTGGCTCCGGATTGGATGATAGGACTGATGGAAGAGACCGGACTGGTATTAAAGGGTATGGTTGACCGAATTAGTCAATGTATTGAGCTGTCTGAAGAACCGGACGGTCCATACATGTACGGAGAACTGTTGGAACAGGAAAAAGAAATGATGGAAGGGCTGCTTGCGGCACAGACCTATGAGGAACGATCCCGTAGGTTTGACTTGTTATCCTTTGGCAGACTGTCTTCTAAAAAGGATGATTCGGTCTTGGCCGTGAAGCGGGAGCTGGTGAAAAATATCCGCACAGAGATCAAAGAACAGTTACAGACCATGCAAAAGGATTATTTCACAGGCTCTTTGGAGAAGATCATGCGGCAGATGGAAGTCTGCAAAGAGGCTGTCAGCGCTTTGGTGGATGTGACCCTTTTGTTTAGGGAGTCCTTTGACCGGATGAAAAGGACAAAGAATATCCTGGATTTTGACGATATAGAACATTTTGCGCTTTCCATCCTGCTTCGGAAAGAGGAGGACGGCAAGATTCAGCCTACAGAAACAGCCCTTGAGTATCGCAGTCATTTCGCGGAAATCCTCATTGATGAATATCAGGACAGCAATCTGGTGCAGGAGTATCTGCTGTCTGCTGTTTCGGGCGAAGAAGAAGGGCGGTTTAACCGCTTTATGGTTGGCGATGTGAAGCAGAGCATCTATAAGTTCCGTTTGGCAAGACCGGAGCTTTTTATGGAAAAATATGATACTTACCTGGAAGAAGAAGGACAGGATACTCTGCGGGTAGACCTGCACAGGAATTTCCGCAGCAGAGAGCAGATCTTGTGCAGTACCAATGCTGTTTTTTCCCAGGTGATGCGAAAAGAACTGGGTGGAATCGTCTATGATGAAAAGGCGGCGCTTTATCCCGGTGCGGACTATCCGGAAGAGGCGGAAAGCAGAGACTATGATACCGAGTTATTGCTTTATGTTCCTACAGAATCAGAAGAGGAAACCGCTGATTCTGTCGAGGAGACGCTCAGTGGAAAACAGCTGGAAGCATATGGGATCGCAGCCAGGATCAAACAGCTTGTGACATCTTTTCAGGTAACGGATCAGGAGACAGGGAGACTTCGTAAGGCTTCTTTTAAGGATATTGTCATTCTGCTTCGGACGACGGCCGGTTGGGACGAGGAGTTTAAACAGATTTTGGAAGAAGAGGGAATCCCGGCGCATGTGACCTCTAAGACAGGCTATTTTGCATCGACGGAGATTCAGGAATTGCTGCATTTTCTGCGGGTATTGGACAATCCGCTGCAGGATATTCCGCTGTATAGCACGCTGCATTCCTGTTTTGGCGGATTTTCCGAAGAAGAGATTGCCGTTGTTAAGGCCGCTTTTTCAAAGGAACGATACCTTTATGATGCTGTAACGGCATATATTCAAACCGCGTCACAAGGGGATTTACGTCAGAGACTGCAATGCTTTTTACAGAGAATTGAGAAATACAGGGAAATGACTGTTTACATGCCGGTGCATGAGATTTTGCAGACCATTATCCGCGATTATGCTTACCTTTCCTATGTGGCGGCGAAACCGGGCGGCGGCAGGCGGCGGGCCAACGTGGAGATGTTGCTTGTGAAGGCGGCGGATTATGAGAAAACAAGTTACTATGGGATGTATCATTTTTTGCGTTACATAGAACAGCTGGAAAAATATGATGTAGATTATGGGGAAGCCAATTTACAGGATGAAAATGCGGATGTGGTTCGTATTATGAGCATCCATAAAAGCAAAGGTCTGGAGTTTCCCATCTGTATTGTAGCCGGACTTGGCAAAAGTTTTAACAACCGGGATGCCAATTCCCGTCTGGTGATGGATGTGGAACTGGGAATCGGCGTAGATTACATAGATCCGGAACTGCGGATAAGCAGCCGGGACTTAAGAAGAAATCATATTGCCTCCAAGCTGCGGCAGGACAATCTGGCGGAGGAACTTCGTATTCTTTATGTGGCAATGACCAGGGCAAAAGAGAAACTGATTCTGACCGGCGTGTGTAAAAAACCCGAGAAAAAGGTCGCATCATTGATGCTTTTGCAGGGATATCGGGAGAGAAGCCTTTCTTATGATCTCTTGCTGCAGATGGGAAGCTTTTTGGATGTAATGCTTTATGCCACAGCGAGAAATCAATGCTTTGATCCTATATGGCAAGCCTATGGGATGGAACCGGACAGAGAAAATCCCCTGCATGGAGAAGATATGAAACTACAGGCAGCCATCCTGCGGTGGGAAGATACTGTGGGAAACAAGGTCAGGGAGACGATAGCGCAGGAAGAAAATAAACGCAAATTATTACTGACAGAAGGCTCTCAGGCGATTGACCGGATTGACCAACAACTTATGACAAGTATGTCGGAGAAATTTGCTTATCGGTATCCTTATGAGAATCTGAAAGATCTTTATACAAAGACAACGGTGTCAGAATTGAAAAAGGCCGGTATGAAGGAGGAAACGGACTTCTCATTTCCTTTATATGAAGAGGAACAGGTGGTTCCTTATCTGCCGAAGTTTATCAGACAAGACGAGGCTGTCAGTGGGACGGATCGAGGCAGCGCTTATCATAAAGTAATGGAATTGTTTGATTTCAGGCTATTGACTAATTTAGTCAATGAAAAACAGGTGAAAGGGCAACAGGAACTGCATAGAAGGGAAGCGGTGTTGGAACTGGTAGAAAAGGAACTTGCGCGAATGCTTGCGGAAGGAAAACTGTCACAGGTCTATTACAATGCGGTTTCTCCCCGGAAGATCGCGGCTTTTCTGGAAAGTGATATTGCGGGGCGGATGGCGGATGCCGCAGCGGCAGGAAAGCTGTATAGAGAACAGCCTTTTGTACTGGGGCTTCCGGCTAACCGCTTAAGAGAAACCTTTCCGGCGGGAGAGACGGTGTTGATTCAGGGCATCATCGACGTTTTCTTTGAAGAAAACGGAAGGTATGTGGTATTGGATTATAAAACGGATGCGGTAGATAACGCTGAAGAATTGCTGAAACGATATCGGACACAGCTGGACTATTATGGAGAAGCCTTAGAACAGCTCTCCGGTTACGGAAGGACAAGTCAGGGAATGCCTGCTGCAGAGAAGGTCATCTATTCCTTTAAGCTGGAAAAGGAAATTCTATTATAGAATTTCCTTAGGCATATCTTTTAATAATCCATGTTTCTCATAGGCAGTTACCCGGGAGGGGCGGTTATCTTCATCCACAAAAACAACGGTTGGATGATGCTTAGATGCTTCCTCCGGCGTCATCTGCGCATAGGCCATGATAATGACCTTATCGCCCACACTGACGCAGCGTGCGGCAGCCCCATTCAGACAGATCAGTCCGGAACCGCGCTCTCCGGCAATGGTATAGGTCTCCAGACGGTTCCCGTTGTCAATATCCACAACCTGAACTTTTTCGTATTCCCTTATGCCGGACAGGTCCAGTAAATCCTGATCCACGGTAATGGAACCCACATAATTCAGTTCCGCCTGGGTGACCGTGGCACGATGAATTTTCCCTTTCAGCATTTCGATTGTCATGATAATCTATCCCTTCCTCTTAATCTATAATTCGAATAACCACATCTTTCTCTCAGCCTGTGAATCCTATTCCTCTACAATAAAATTATCGATCAACCGGGTCTTTCCGATATAAACAGCTATGGCAACAAGAACAGACCCTTCGATTCTGTGAATGGGCATCATGGTCACGCCGTCCACGGCGGACACATAATCGATGCGGGCTAGTGGCTCTCCTTCAATCATGGTTCTCATGGCAGCTGTGATCTTGTCCGCATCCCTTTCTCCGTCTTTTACCATCTGCTGCCCAAGAAAAATGGATTTGGAAAGGACTAATGCGGCCTGTCGTTCCTCACTGTTTAAGTAGGTATTTCTGGAAGATTTGGCCAGTCCGTCGTCCTCGCGGACGATCGGGCAGCCGACAATTTCTATCCCATAGGACATATCCTGTACCATACGCCGGATGATAGCCAGCTGCTGGGCATCCTTTTGACCAAAGAAGGCTTTGTCCGGTATTACGATATTAAACAATTTAGAAACAACGGTACAGACTCCGCGAAAATGAATGGGGCGGGTCTGTCCGCACAATTGCTTCGGCATTTCCGACAGGATCTCCACATAGGTTGCCGCATCCTGTGCATACATTTCCGATACCTCCGGATGAAAAACCAGATGGCAGCCATGGGCTTTCAGTAACGTACAGTCGTGTTCAAAATCCCGCGGGTAAGTCTCCAGATCCTCTCCCGGAGCAAACTGTGTTGGATTGACAAAAACCGATGTAACGACGCGGTCACACATTTCCACTGCCTTGTCCACCAGGCTTGCATGACCTTCATGTAAATATCCCATTGTGGGCACAAGTCCTACTGTCAGACCTTCTTTTTTCCATGCAGCTACCTGTGCGCGTACCTCTGATATCTTGGTTGCTATGATCATTGTTAAACTCCGCCTTTCTTAGTATTTGCTGTCCAACTGCGAAAGGAACGCATCGGAGCAGTCGCTCTTTGCATAGGTGTATATCTCTTCCGGGAAAGCGCCGCTTTTCACTTCCGCATCATAAGTCTGGAAAGCCTCTGTCATCAATTTGCCAAACTCACCGAAGCGCTTTACAAACTTCGGCTGAAACTCTCCGGCGATGCCCAGCATATCCTGCCATACCAATACCTGTCCGTCGCAGTCCTTACCTGCGCCGATTCCGATGGTGATCATTTCGGACTTTTTCGTGATCAGACCGGCAAGCTTGGGCGGCACACATTCCAGCACGCACATGAAGGCACCGGCTTTCTGCACAGCCAAAGCATCCTGTAATACACGTTCTGCGTTGGCTTCACCTTTGCCCTGTACTTTAAAACCGCCAAACACATTCACGGACTGAGGGGTCATGCCAATATGGGCACAGACCGGAATTCCGGAATCTACGATGGCCTGAATCTGTCCGGTAACGGCAGCGCCGCCTTCCAGCTTTACCGCATTGGCACCGGTTTCCTTAATCAGGCGCCCAGCATTTTCGACAGCCTGTTCTACGGATACCTGATAGCTCATAAAGGGCATATCCATAATGATAAAGGCATTCTGGCAGCCGCGGACTACACTGCGGCCGTATAGAATCATTTCTTCCATTGTCACAGGAAGCGTTGTATCATATCCCTGCATTGTCATGCCCAGGCTGTCGCCCACCAATATGGTATTGATACCGGCCTGGTCTAACAGGCGGGCTGTGGAGTAATCATAACAGGTCAACTGAGAGATTTTCTCTCCCCTCTGTTTCATTTCCAAAAGTGTTCCGACTGTATTTTTCATATTCATACCCATACCTTTCTTTCTGAAACTCCTTATTTATGCCTTTCTTAATAATTCTTCCATGGATCGATAGTCCCGCTTGGGATTTTTCTCCTGTGCCGTCTGCAATAGTTTTTGGGAAAGCAGACGATACATCTCCCGGTCGGTCTCTGTCTGAAAACATGCCAAGTGTTTTTCTACCGTGGATATATCCCCGCGCTCCAATGGTCCAGTCAGAGCGGCAGCAGGTCCTTCCTGAAGGATATGCTCCAGGTTGCTTCGCACAAGCGGAGTAAGCGCCGAGAGGGCAAGTTCCCTGGAAAAACCGCAGCCGATAAGCAGATCCAGACTTTCCTGCATCAGCGCGCACATAAGGTTGCTGGCAATGGCGCAGGCTGCATGATAACGTATTTTCCCCTCATCGGTGATGATTTTTACCGTAGGTCCCAGGGACTCCAGCAATTCTTTCCATTTTACGAGATGAGGACCTTCGCCTTCCAGGCAAAAAAAAGCATCCGTAAGCTCCCTGTAAGTGTGATACTTACTGTTGATCGGGAATAACGGATGGATCGAATAACCGTAAGCGCCTGTCGATGAAATATCCGGAAAAGCTTCCCGAACCGTCATGACGCCGCTGCAATGACAAATCTGTTTATTTGAAATCTCTAATTGTTTCAGTTCGTTATAAACTGAGGAAATACTTCCGTCCGGTACAGTCAAAAAAATCGCATCGCTTTCCTGAATCATTTCTTCCGGTGTGTCATACATCTTTGCATCACAAAATGCTGCCGCTTCTTTCGCTGATTCTTTGCGCCTGCTGTAAAAGCCGGTCACATGAATGCCGCCCGTGGCAAAAAATCTGCCAAGTGAGAAACCTACTTTTCCTGCTCCGATAAAGCCTATTTTCATCTTATCACCCGCTTTTTTGTTTGATGATACGATGTTTTGACGTCTTGCGGAATATTTCCTATTCATTTGTCGGTACAGTTTCCGAAATCCTCAGAATACCATCCATGTATTAAAATTTCACTCTTCAAAAGCAAGGAGATTATATCATATATCCTTTGAGAAGTAAAGAAAATATAAGAAAGAAGGGGCGGATCTTTCGACCGCCCCTGAACTTGATAAGACTATGTATGTCAGATTTCCTTATAATTTACGATCTCATCAATCAACTGCGGCAGCTTTTCATCCATATCTTCATCGCTGAACTGGCAGGTACCCACAGCCTTGTGACCGCCGCCGCCGTATTTCAACATCAGGCTTCCCACATTGACATTGGAAGTCCTGTTTAATACGCTGTAACCCACAGCGGCAGAACAGCCGAGACCGCCTTTGCCGTTTACGATCCATACGGAAATGTTCTGTTCGGGATACATACTGTAGATCAGAAAACGGTTGCCGGAATAGATCGGATCGACACCGCGCAAGTCGGAAATAATGACGTCTTTTTCCACCCGGGTATGTGCTTTTACCATTTCTTTGAACTTGGCATCCTGCTCGTTGTAAATAGCGATACGCTCCTGTACGTCGGGCAGGGCAAGAATCTCTTCCGTATTCATGGTTCTGCAGCATTCCATCAGTTTTTCCATTAACTGATAGTTGGAGATCGTGAAGTTTCTCCATCTTCCCAGTCCCGTTCTGGGATCCATCAGAAAGCCTACCAGAATCCATCCGGTGGGATGCTGAATCTCATCGATGGTCAGATTGCCGGAATCTACCTTGTCAACCGCTTCCATCATATCGTCAAAATGGGAAAAACGCTCTTTTCCGCCATAATATTCATAAATAATGCGTGCACAGGAAGGAGTGATCCTGGACTCCCCTTTATATTTGCCTGCCAGCTGATTGCGTTCGTGCTCGCTGGAATGATGGTCAAACCACAGACCGCAGCCTTCCACAAACGGTACGTTGGCAAGTACGTCATTCTCCGTAATCTCTACCAGACCATCCTGTAAATCCTTGGGATGTGCAAATTTCCAACTGTCAATCAGACCGATCTCTTTTAATAAGGCCCCACATGCCAGTCCGTCAAAATCGGAACGGGTAACTAATCTCATAATGAAATCTCCTTTGCTTGCTATAGTATCCTTGCCCATAAGAAAAGAATCTATAGAAATTATATAAGAAAGAGGGCTTTTTTTCAATACCCTTCCCCATCCTTTTGCAAAAGTTCAATAAACGACTGCACCTTCATGCTGCCGATATCTCCGTCTTCCCGTTTACGAACGGAAATTTCACCAGAATCGGCTTCCTTTTGCCCTACAATCACCATATATGGAACCTTATCCAGCTGTGCTTCCCTGATCTTAAAGCCGATCTTTTCCGCCTTATCGTCCAATTCGCACCGTATACCGATATTCGATAAAACGTTCATGATCTCTTTGGCATAAGCATTGAATCTTTCGGCGATCGGTAACACCTTTACCTGCACCGGCGACAGCCACAGAGGGAAGTTTCCTGCATAATGCTCAATTAAGATTCCGATAAAACGCTCTATGGAGCCATAAATTACTCTGTGGATCATGATTGGGCGGTGTGCCACGCCGTCTGCACCGATATATTCCGCCCCAAAACGCTGCGGTAATTGAAAATCCAATTGAATCGTTCCGCATTGCCATGTCCTTCCAATCGAATCTTTCAAATGAAAATCCAGCTTGGGTCCGTAAAAAGCGTCGTCGCCTTCGTTGATGCAAAAAGGCACATGGATGGCTTCCATTGCATTTTGCAGAGCAGCCGTTGCTTCCTCCCATTCTTCCTCACTGCCGATACTGTTTTCCGGCCTGGTGGAAAGCTCCACCATATAGGAGAAACCAAACTTCGAATATACTTCATCAATGAGCCCTGCTACCTTTTGGATTTCCGGAATCATCTGTTCTTTTGTCATAAAAATATGTGCGTCATCCTGCATAAAGGCTCGGACACGCATTAAGCCATGAAGCTGACCGGATTTCTCATGTCTGTGAACTGTGCCCAGTTCGCCTAGGCGCATAGGCAGTTCCCGGTAAGAACGCGGCTGCATTTGATACACCAGCATTCCGCCCGGACAGCTCATGGGCTTGATCGCAAAATCCACGTCGTCGATGACTGTGGCGTACATGTTTTCCCGATAATGTTCCCAGTGTCCCGATGTTTCCCAAAGAGTACGTTCCATCATCATCGGTGTGGAGATTTCCAGATAACCTTCCCTTTGATGGAGCTTTCGCCAGTAATCAATGAGAATGTTTTTCAGAATCATTCCTTTGGGTAAAAAGACAGGAAATCCCGGTCCCTGCTTCATAATGGTAAAAAGGGCCAGTTCTTTTCCCAATTTTCTGTGGTCACGAAGTTTCATCTCTTCCAATAGATTTAAGTGTTTCTCCAGATCCGAAGCCTTGGGGAATGAGATGCCGTAGATTCTTGTAAGCATCTGCTTTTTTTCATCCCCTCGCCAATAGGCGCCCGCAATGGATAACAACTTGATTGCTTTGATATGGCATGTGTTAGAAATATGCGGTCCGGCACAGAATTCCACATATTCGCCCTGTTTGTAAAAAGAAATTGTTTCTTCTTCCGGCAGGTCATCTATTAGTTCAAGTTTATAATCTTCTTTTCGCTCTCGCATATAAGCAGCAGCCTTTTTCTTGTTCACTACATTGACTTGAATGGTCAATGATTCTTTTACGATCTTTTGCATTTCTTCTTCCGCCTGACGCAGATGCTCCTCCCCAAAAGGAAAAGAGAACGCAAAATCGTAATAGAAGCCCTGCGAAATTGCCGGACCGATGGCACATTTCGTATCGGGCCAGAGCCTTTTGACCGCCTGTGCCAGGATGTGCGCCGTCGTATGCCAGAATGCCTCCTTTGCCCATGATTCTTCAAAGTTTCCTTCTTTTACTTCACCGTTTCTGTAAATTACCTTCATTTCTCATGTCTCCTTTCTTGTGTGTTAAACACAACCAACTTGATTTTCCCAACATAAGAAAAGCACCCTAAAATATGCGTCTGCATATTTAAGGGTGCGGTATTCGCACGGTTCCACCTTAACTTTTCACTTCAGATTCTAACAAATCCTATCCTTTAACGCAGGCATACGGCAACACTTAACAATCAGGAAATCTTAGGTGTTACAGCTCTGGAATGGTTTTCATCTGCCTTCTTTCATAAAGGACTTCCACCAATTCCGTCCTTCTCTCTGCATGCTTCCGACAAACTACTCTTTCCGTCTTTGCTTTTCTTATGTTATGATTCATTATAA
>JAFLTF010000051.1 GCA_022510585.1 Lachnospiraceae bacterium | reverse complement strand
CTGCGGAAGATGGGACTTGAACCCACACGACCTAACGGTCACAAGATCCTTAGTCTTGCTCGTCTGCCAGTTCCGACACTTCCGCTCACGTTCACAACGCAAATAATATCTTACTATCCGATACTGAAAAAGTCAATACATTTTTCAAATTTTGAAAGAATTTTGTAAAAGATTAGAAAACAGGCTTGACAGATAGCGCAAAAAAAGTTAAAATAGCATTTGCTTGCAGGAATGGCGGAATTGGCAGACGCGCACGGTTCAGGTCCGTGTGATAGCAATATCATGAGGGTTCGACTCCCTTTTCCTGCATGAATGAAAGTGCTGAGGGCTTTGATTATTCAAGGTTTTCGGCATTTTTTATAATGATGCACCACTCATATTTGATGGAATAGGGAAAGGAATAAGATTACGATGGCTGAAGGAAAAAAAGGAATGAGAATCGGGGAATCCGTATTCAGTATATGCTACTTACTCTTTGATCTGGCAGCAGGAATCATCTTTTTATATCATGGTGAGGAGCGTTTATTTCTGCTATACGGCGCCATGACCCTGCTTCTTGGATGCGGAGATGCTTTTCATCTGGTTCCGAGAGTGGTTAAGAATATCAAAGGAGAATCCCCCAGAGTCGTATGGTGGATGGATTTCGGGCTGGCAGTCACATCTGTTACCATGACCGTATTTTATATTCTCCTGTTTTATATCTGGAAAATACAAAACAGCAACCCCGCAGCGGTCTTTACCGGCGTGATCTGGGGTACGGCGTTGGCCAGGATAGCCATCTGCCTGCTGCCGCAAAATGATTGGTTTAAAGGTGGAAATAAGAGGCTGTCCTTATGCAGAAATATCATATTTTCCATAATAGGAATTGCAGAGATCATACTCTTTTTGATCTCCGGCGGCAGCTATGGTATTACAATGGCCGTCTGCATTTTTTTCAGCTTCCTTTTTTACATCCCTGTTACTTTGTTTGCAAAGGAAAATCCCAAAATCGGGATGTTGATGATACCCAAGACCATCATGTACGTGATTATGATCAGCTTGGGATTATCGATGCTAGGATAGTACTTTAACACCTATTCCATAAAGTACCTGCACTTCTCCAGATAAAACTCCTGCTCTTTCCTAAAAAGTTCTATCAGTTTAGCCGATCCTTTATTTTCTCTATAGTCTTTTAATGCGTCTAAATATTCATCCCTATTTGCATCCTCAATAACAACCGGTGCAATACCATTCTTTAGGCATTCACGAAAAAGAATGATTCTGCCCGTCCTACCATTTCCATCCTGAAATGGATGAATACTTTCATACCTTGCATGGAATTCAGCCAATTCAGCAAGACCGACCTCTTGTCCCATATACCAATTCAAAAGCAAATCCATCTCTTTTTCAACATCTTCCGGTCTTGTTGTCTGATATGTTCCTATCATGTTCGGACGCTTTTTATAATCACCGATAGCATAGCCATTGGCACGGTCTTCAAATACACCTGATTTCAATTCATAATGAAACTGTTTTATCAGTTCCTGCGATAATGCCTCATCCATTGTACCTAACATCTTATTAAACATCAAAAAATGTCCATTCATTTCCTCAACATCTTTTGCTCTGTAATAATCGTCAGATTTTGGTAATGTCCCATTATCGAATAAAGAAGCGGTCTGAACTTCTGTAAGCGTACTTCCCTCAATTCTATTGGAATTATATGCAAGAAAACGCTGTGTAAAAGCGTAAACGCCTGATCTGTCAAATCTTTCTCTTTCTATTTGAAATCTTTCCAGAAGGAAACATATAAAATCCTTATTCATGGAATCACTCATATTTTTCTCCTTAAATAAATTTTAATGAACTTGAGCCTATTATATCATATCCCGCAAATAATCCAAATCAAATATAATTTATATATCCAACTCTTTTTTATAATGGACCTATCCTGCATATTTTCCACCCAATATTCTCATACTATACAAAAACATTGGAGGTCATTATGAAGCTCACAGAGAAAAAGAAACCCATCAAAACCATTCCCAAGGGGGTATGGGAAAGCAGCCGTCCTAATGGAAAGCAGAATAAATATCAGGCTGCTGTGTCTACAGAATCCGCTGATCTGCAGGGAAATGGCTACCCTGTAGGCAAACAGAGCAATTAAGCAGACCGGCACCTCATCCGGCACCATTTCTACTGCGGGGCATAAAATAAGAATATAATGCCAATTTGAGGTTCGCCATGTATTCATCGCCTTCTATTGCTATCGCAGGTCGTACACAGGATACCGTCAACTATGAAAAAGCACTGCATTCACTGGGTGTAAATACACTCACTTCCATCGACCCGGAACAGTGTCAGAACTGCGACGGTCTCCTTCTTCCCGGCGGCGGAGATATTACTCCCGCTTTCTTCGGACAGCGAAATCGCGGTTCTCGAACAATTGATACGGAATTAGACATCATTCAGCTCCAGACGCTGGATTTGTTCATGAAATGGAAAAAGCCCATACTGGGCATTTGTAAAGGGCTTCAGATCATCAATGTACATTTTGGCGGCACCATCTGTCAGCATATCAAAACTGCCGGTAAGCATGAATGGATTTCCAGAGATCAGTTTCACTATGTTTATCATATCGGATGCAGCCGCACAGATTTCTTCTATCAATTATACGGAAGCAGCGCTTTCGTCAACTCCGCTCATCATCAGGCGGTACATAGGCTTGGCAGAGGACTGATGCCCATCTGTCAGGCAGGCGACGGCGTGATAGAGGCATTATGTCATTCCACACTTCCAATCTTCGCCGTACAATGGCATCCGGAAAGAATGATGGAAAAAGGCGGGGAAGAGCTGCTTACCTATTTTTTAAACAGCTGCTCTAAATGAAGTTCCTCTCTGGCGTTCCGGGCAAGGATTTCAAACAGTGTTTTCATCATATCGCCCATGACCTGCGCTTTCTCCGTATCCATATTTTTTACGGCATCCATGATGCCCTGAAAACTTCTTTTCCAATCGGCTGTAAAATCGATCAGATTATCCGCCTCAGACGCTTTTACCACGTCATAGAGAGTATCTACGAAGATGTGTATCTCCTCCTGACTAAGTGACAATATCCAGTCATTCAACGTCGCATCCATGAACAGTCTTCCGGAGTAGACCTGTTTCACAACCCGGAAATGATCCTTTTCCACCAACCAGGAATAGGGGTCATGCTGCAACAGCCCGATGCTCTTACTTTCTACCACCCGGTAGCTGCCTTCGGAATACAAAATCATACCGACCAAAGAAGAATGCGGAATCGTTCTTAAGATTCTGCCTTCTATCCTGCTGTAATGGCATTGTTTCTTTACCTCAGGACGAAATCCCGGTCCGTCATGGTTAAAAATGTAGATGATCTTATCCTGGACTTCCTTCTTACAGTTCATTGCGGCATAGACCGCGAAATTACCGCCCTTGGAATGTCCGCCTACATAAAAGGGCTCTTGGATCCCCTGCGCAGTTTGATCCAGGTATTCCACACTCATAAGCTGTCCTGGGGTCGGTTCGGAAAAAGCCAGGTTCAAGTCTTCTTTCCAGCCTACGATGCTCTCATCCGTCCCCCGGTAGGCAACATAAAAAGTACCGTCTCCCAATTGAAAAGTAACCGCAGAAAACTGGGTCTCTCTTTCCAGCTCAATTTGGTTTACATAATTCTTTAATTTCATATCGCCAAAGCGAATACTGCCTGCCATCGCAAGAAACAGCGCCGTATTATTTTCTCTGTAACGTTCATCGGCATAGAGATTGTCGTAATCTTCATGATGGAGCAAATACTGCATATCTACCGCACCGGTGCTCTCTTCTATACCCGGCACCAGGCCGTCAAATTTCAAATAGGCAAACTGACTGAGTACCAGACTGTCCACTTCACTGATCGGTTTCTCTTGAAACGTGTAATCACCGTATTCTTTGATATAATCAAGAATTGTCCCCATCAACATCACCCAACCGTCATTTTGCTTCTAAATGCTCAATATTCTTGATCAGTACCGATACCGTTCCGTCCGGATTGGTGATAAATTCCACGCTCTTTGGATTCTTATACTGTTCCATCGGAATCTTGATCTCAATACCGGTGTCCGTATACAGATGCTGGCTCTGATACTTTTTGATCGTATTTTCACTCTGCGGCTGTATTTCCTCTTTTACCATATCGTACTTTTCCATTTTATCCTGAAAAGCAATTTTTAATTCCGGTTTTTCTTCAAAAATCTTCTCTGCGATCTCCTCCACGATAAAGCCGCCGTTTTCCGCTATTTCTTCCTGTATGATACTTTTTGCTTCCATCTGTTTTACAAAACGCTCGCTTTCGTCATACGCTTCCTTCTGTACGCTCTCTACCGCCCTGCTGACAATGGAAAGTTTGGATTTATGGGAAAGATGGCCGCTGCATTTTAGGAAAAGAAAGGAAAAATAGTTGGTCTTTTCGCCGTTGACTTCATATTTCTTCTCAACCACCCAGACCGCAAGGTCGTCTAACCTGATAATAGCCGCCTCGGTAAGACGCTGGCTCTCAGAAGGCAGAATCGATTTATGACGGATGATCTCATTGCTGTTGCCCTCTTCAAGCGACATCGTCCTATGGGTATAGAGAGCTTTATAATTCATCTTAAGCAGGGCAAGATATTCCTCACCTTCATATTGAAAGCGAACCACAACCAGGTCCGCCGCCGGAATATCAATGTTACTGTTCATGATCTCATAGAGCAGGCTTGCAATATCCTTGCTGATATCTACAAAAGATTCATCCGCATACTGTTCCAGAATATGATAAACTTCGGACTCTTCCCGATAAAAGCTGCACTCTTTCGCATCATCTCCCGAGCTGATCTTTGCTATGTGCTCTTTTACAAAGTCCGCAAATTCCGAACCGTACTCCAGCTCCGTATCCGACAACACCGGCATCCCAATGGTGGAATCCATGATATGCACGATTGCCTTTTTGATCCTGATATTCTCTTTTATCATCGGTAGCACCTCTCAATCTCCCTAATACTTCTTCCACGTCTTAGGCGAGAACAATATCAACATCGGCAAAAGCTCCAACCGCCCCGTCATCATATCAAACATCAAAACAAACTTAGATAAAACAGAGTAACCGCCGTAATTACAGGTAGGTCCCACTGCATGAAACCCCGGTCCTATGTTATTATATGCGGCTAGGACTGCTGTGAAATTCGTTGTAAAGTCATATCGATCCAGTGACAGAATCAGAAGAGAACTGATAAAAATCACCAGATAAATTATGAGGTAGGATTGTATCGAATGTACCGTATCGTCATCAACCGCTCTTCCGTCCAGATGGGTTTTTTTGACAAGCTGCGGATGAACGACACGATTCAGCTCTCTTTTCATATCCTGTAACAGGATCATGACACGGGATACCTTAAAACCGCCGCCCGTACTGCCTGCACAGGCTCCCACAGCCATCACCACGATCAGAATAGCTTTGGAAAACTCCGGCCACAGATCAAAGTCCGTCGTAGAAAATCCGGTACTGCTGCCAAGGGAGGCCACCTGAAAAAGTGCATCCTTAAAAGCGATCGCAAGACTGTCGTAACTGCCCCTGATATTCCAGGTGATCAGAACTGCTGCGCCAAAGAGCATCAACAGATACACTCTGGCTTCTTCATGTTTCAAAGCATCTTTGGGCTTTCTGGCAATAAAAAGCAGATAATAAACATTGAAATTCATACCGCCCAAAATCATAAATATAGTAAAGATCACCTGCACGGCAATCGTATAGCTGCCTACGCTGCTGTTGAGTACACCGAAACCGCCTGTTCCCAACGTAGAAAAGGAAAGTACAATGGAGTCATACAGACTCATTCCCGCTGCTTTCAACAAAATGATCTCTAACACCGTAATACCGATATAGATACCGTACAGAATCTTGGCAGTGCTCTGCACCTTGGGCACCAGTTTGCCTACGGTCGGTCCCGGGCTTTCGGCACGCATCAGGTGCATGTTATAACCGCCCGACAAAGGCAGTACCGCGATGATCAGTACCAGCACGCCCATACCGCCTATCCAGTGGGTAAAAAGCCGCCAGAACTGCACGCTTTTGGAAAGATATTCCACATCCGATAAAATGCTGCCTCCGGTCGTTGTCAAACCTGAGATCGTCTCAAACAGCGCATCCACAAAATTCGGGATCTCACCACTCAGATAAAAAGGCAGCGCCCCGACAATGCTCAGCACAATCCAGGTCAAAGAAACCGTAACAAAGCCTTCTCTTGCATAAAATACGGTACTTACCGGCTTATACTGTTTCCCGATCTCCGCTACCACGAAACAGCCTATCATCACCGCCGCAAATGCGAAACCTGCCTTTTCCTGATAGATCGCCGCCACCAGACAGGGCAGTGTGAGAAAAAGCGCTGCAAATTCCAGCACGCGAAATAATATATATCTGATAATCGAATAATTCATATAGGTACCTATGCCTTTCCTCAGCAAGCGATATTCGAGCCCTTATTTTAAGATATCGTTGATATCATTCAATCCTGTAACGGTAGTCACTACGATGACCATATCGTCTGCCTCTATGATACTCTGACCGCTGGGAATACTGACGCTTCCTTTGTGATTGATGGAACAGATCAAAAAGTTAGGTTTGATCTGCAGATCCTGCAATGCTTTTCCCACGATTGGAGAATCCGCTTTCACTCTGAATTCCAATGCTTCCACCCGGTTGTCATTGAGACGGTAGAGGGTTTCAATATCGCTGCCCAGCGAATTGTCCATCGCACGGACATATTTGATGATATGTTCTGCGGTCAGGTATTTGGGATAAATGACACTCCCGATATCCAGACTGTCTATAATTTCATCATAGGAGATTCTGTGTACATGGGTGATCAATTTTGCTCTGCTCATGCTCTTGGCAAACAAGGAAAGCATAATATTTTCTTCATCCACATTCGTAAGCGCTACAAAAGCCTCTGTCTGCGGCAAACCTTCCTGCATCAAAAGATCCCTGTCGGTGCCGTCTCCCTGAATGATCGTCGCTTTCGGCAGCAGTTCGCTCAATTCTTCACACCGCTCTTTATCGATTTCAATGATCTTGATCTGAATGCCCATCGCAAGCAGATGTTTTGCAAGATAAAAAGCAATCTCTCCGCCGCCTATGATCATGACATTTTTCGCTCTGGCAACAGCTGTACCCAGCTTCTTAAAAAAAGATAAGGTTTTCTGGGGCGTCCCAATGACAGAAATCTCATCCTTTGCACGGATAATAAAATTACCTCGCGGAATATAGACATCTTCGTCACGTTCTACCGTACAGATCAAGGTATCCGATTTCATTTTTGCCGTGATCTGCTGCAGGGTCTGATCACAAAGCGGAGAATCCTCTTCCACACGGTATTTCACTACCTCTACCCTTCCTTTGGTAAAGGTATCGATTGTAATCGCCGACGGAAACTTTAACAATCTTGCCATTTCCGCCGCTGCCGTAAATTCCGGATTGATTACCATGGACAGACCGAGTTCCTCTTTGATATAGCCGATCTCCATATTGTAGATAGGGTTCCTGACTCTGGCAATCGTGTGGCAGCCGCCTGCTTTTCTTGCGATCAGACAACACAAGAGGTTTACTTCATCGGAACCGGTTACCGCGATCAGAAGATGAGTATGTTCTACCCTTGCTTCTTTCTGAACCGCAAAACTTGCACCGTTGCCGATGACGCTCATCACATCATAGTGATTGACCAACCGCTGCATTCTTTCATTTTCTACATCAATGACCGTAATATTATGTCCTTCGGAACTTAACTGTTCTGTCAGTGTCGTTCCTACATTTCCACATCCAACAATGATAATCTGCATAGTAGTTTTATACCTTTCTTTTCTGAAAAATCAATATTTTCCCGGATAATCCGTACCGGTCTGCGTCTGCATCAAATACACATATTTTTCCGGCTGTTTTTCCATTTTGAGCATGGTATCAAAAGCCATCAGCAACATCTTATCTCCATTCTGCTTCATATCCTCACGGCCTCTGTCCATTTCAGCCTTGAAATGATCCATCTGCCATACCATGATATCCACGATCGTATAGCCTTCTATTCGATACTCGCATAAAAAATTCCGATTCTCTAGATAATAAACAAACTCCCGATAGACAGGCGGAGAATTTTGTATGGCGGACCAAAACTGTTCAAAAAACGCCTCATCCTCTCCTGCATAAAGGCAAAGGTTCTTCGCCCAATTTATGACACTTGTGTCATTTTCTTGCATATATCTGAATTCATTCCCTTCCCGGTCTGTGAGATTTCCACTGTCGAAAATCTCTGCTCATTGTACTGAAAAAGTATAACACATTCTCAAGTTTCCTGCACCCCTCTTCAGTTCTTTTTTCACATCTTTTTCATATAAATAAAATAATGAAACCGTCACGACCGCCGCTTTTATCACAAATTCGGCCGATTGGTGAATTATGCTGCAGATCATACAAAAAGCCAATAACTTTATCTGGAGCATACCGCTCCTTTTCATCCTCATGGGTACCCACCTGTATTTTACATGGAAGCTTCACATGCCGCAACGCAGGATCCTCTATGCGATCAAGCTTTCTCTGGGCATGGAAGATACCGGCAGCAAAAATTTATCTCCGTTTTCGGCGCTTTCCACCACCCTTGCGGCCACCCTCGGAACCGGTAATATCATCGGTGTCTCCACCGCCGTTGCCCTGGGCGGTCCCGGTGCGGTCTTCTGGTGCTGGATCACCGGCATTCTCGGCATGGCCACAGCTTACAGCGAATGTTACTTAAGCGTGCTGTTTCGTACCAGGCAAAAGGACGGCACCTATGTCGGAGGTCCCATGTATGTGCTGCAAAATGGTTTACATAACAAAAGTCTGGGCGCTTTTTATGCTCTCTGTACTGTTTTTGCGGCTTTCGGTACAGGCTGCACCACACAGGCAAATTCAGCGGCACAGGCTGCTGAGGCTTCCTTTCACTTATCCCCGCACTTCGTCGGAATCCTGCTTAGCATCGTCACCGGTGTCGTGATCCTCGGCGGTGTCAAAGCAATCGGAAACATCTGCGAACGGATCGTCCCTGCCATCGGCTTTGTCTATTTATTTGGCTGCTTTCTGCTGCTTGGCCTATACCATAGACAGCTTCCGGGTGCCTGTCTGTGGATCCTTAAGGATGCTTTTTCCCTCTCTTCCATAGCAGGCGGCTTTGTCGGCTCAACGCTGCAATTATCCCTGCGCTATGGAATTGCCAGAGGTCTTTTCACCAATGAAGCCGGTATCGGTACTTCCGCAATTGCTGCGGCGGCTTCCGGTACCGATGACCCAAGGCATCAGGCCTATGTCTCCATGACTGCCGTATTCTGGGATACGGTTGTCATGTGTCTGATCACCGGACTGGTCATCGTTTCCAATATATTATATGATCCTGCCTCTATTCAGGGCATCCCCGAAACCGGGCTGACCGCAGCGGCATTTGCCCATCTACCCTACATAGGCGATGCATTTTTGACGATCTCCCTGATCGCCTTTGCCGTTACAACACTGATCGGCTGGTCTTATTTCGGAGAAAAGGCAACGGAATACCTTGTAGGAAGTAAAGGTATTCCGTATTACAAACTTTTTTATATTCTCATGATCTACTTCGGCGCTATCATTCCCATGAACCTTGTATGGGAATGCACCGATCTGATCAACGGACTGATGGCTGTGCCAAATATTCTGGCACTCTGTTTTCTTCGCCGTCATATAAAGGCATAGCAAAAATTTTACATAACACATGTTATCAAATCTTGAAGTTCCCTACAATTTCTTCCAGGGTACGGCTGCTACGCTCCAGGATCGCCATCTGCCGCAAGATCTCTTCGGAACTGACATTGGTATTCAGCATTGCAGATGCCACATGATTGATATCTTCTACAATGGTAGTATTGGCATCCGCAATTGTCTGTATGGAGGCCAAAAGTTCTTCTATGGACGCACCCATCTGCTGTGCCGATGCCCCTAAATTGGCTGCCACGCCATCATAGTAAACAGCATCTTCCTTATACTGTTTCGCGGTATCCAGCATCGCATGATAATCGCCGATGACGTGATCTTTCATAAAGGTGAGCAATGTGCCGGAGCTATCCTTTAATGCCATGACAGAATCAACTACCTCATTGATCACCTTCTGAATGTTGTCCACTGCGGTCGTGGAGTGTTCTGCAAGACTTCTGACCTCATCCGCTACCACGGCAAAACCTCTTCCGGCTTCTCCTGCCCTCGCCGCTTCTATGGAAGCATTCAGCGCAATCAGGTTGGTCTGTGATGCGATCGTGAGTATCTCCTGCGTCAGGCTCTTGATCACTTCCACCTTTTCAGCCTCTTCTAAGGCTGTTTCCAATTCTTTCTCTACCTTACGATAGATCAGGCTGGCCTGCGATTTGGCTTCTTCTGTTGTTGCCAGCAATTTCTCTGCACGGGCATTGATCTCGGCAGAAGTATTAGCGGCCTCAGAAGCCTTATTAGATACACTGTCAACTACCGCGCCGATCTCATTGCTTGCCACGCTGATGGTACTGGTCATATCCGCTGTTTCCGTTACCTTCGATGTTACCGCTTCGATCAACTGATCCATCTGATCCAGACCGTCATTCAATTCTGCCATATTTGTATAGGCTGCCGTCGCAATTTCTTTGATTCCCGTTGCTTCTTCCTTCGTGCCAAGAATCGTCTCCCGAATCTGCTTCCTTACGGATTTGGTAGCATATTCGATTTCTTCCAATTCATTCTTAAAGCCTTCGCCGACCTTATTCTTCGTATTTCTGTCCTGCGTGACCTCATCCCTGAAGTCTCCGCTTGCAAACTGTTTCAAATCTCCTATCGGTGCAAGCAGCTTGTTCGCCGTTATAATGATACAGCTTACCAGAATCAAAATTCCCATAATGCTAAGCATAACCGAAAAAATGACCAGTGGGGTCAATTCTTCCGTAACCACACTTTCGGGTATGACGACGCCCACTGCCCAATCGCAGTCTTTCATCGGCACAACAGCAAAAAACTTCGATATTCCGTCATAGTCCCGGCTGGCAAGAACTCCAGGTCCCGCTTGAATCTGTGCTGCCACCTGTGACAATACCCCGCCTGCCACATCCGTTACGGCAGTTGCAATCGTTGCAGAGGTCGCATCAGCGACGGGAAGATATTCCGCATTCGGATGGGTGATAAAACAGCCGGCACTGTCTACCAGAAAACCATAGCTGTTATCTTCGTGCAGATTATTTACTAGATTTACCAGTGCATCTATGGTGATATCGGCAGCGCCTACGCCCACAATACCACCCTGTTCATCATGTAGAGGCGCCGCTATCGTAATGACCATCTTGCCTGTAAAAGCATCTACATAGGGGTCTGTTACAATAATCCCATCCGCTTCTTTCGCCTGTATGTACCATCCACGCGTACAGGGATCATAATCATCCCCTACTTCCGAATTGATGATCAACATCGTATGATCTTCGAACCCGTAATAGGTATCCATGATCGTGCCTCCGTCCGTGGCAAGACGGGAAGTCAGATAGCTTTTCATCTCTTCATAAGATTCACGGCGCATGCGAAGCTCGTATGTATTGACATTTTCTACTACCCAGGCAATTTCCCCGGACAGCCATCCATTCAGTTCTTCTGCGGTTTTCTGTGCCTGTTTTAATTGTAATTCCTGAACCTTTGTGCTCAGAGTCCCCTTGGAGATCAGATACCCTGCCAGTGAACTAATGACCAAAATAACCACGGCAATCAAAGATATGATTGCGATCAGTCTCCCCTTAATCGTCTTCATATATTCCTCCTGTTGTACCCCTATTGGAATTTGATTCTATGATAAATCTCAGATATTTCAGTGAGTTTTATTATACTCTTTTTCCTGAAAATTGTCTATAGAAGTTGAGAAATCGTCCCCATCCATCTAAAACGAGACAGGATACGCCGATCAGTCAACATCCCCATTTCTCGGCCAGTTTGCGACGCACGATCACAAAACAGATCACATGCGTCAGAAAAGTGATCAACCAGCTTACCGGATAAGTAAAGTACAGCGAGGTAATCGTATGGAATGACTCCAGCCTGAAAAAAGTAAAGATCCAGATAAGCCGCAGTCCACAGGCTCCTATCAAAGATACGATCATTGGCATAACGGAATATCCCAAGCCCCGCAGGGCACCTACCATAACATCCATCATACCGCAGAGTGCATAATACCTGCAGACAACTTCCATTCGCTTCATACCTGCCTCCATAACTGCCCGGCTGGAAGTATACATGCTAAGCAGAGGATGCCCGAACAAGACCACTATATTGCCAAACACGACCCCCACCACAAGCACACACAACTGCGCCGTATAGAGAATCCTGTTCACTCTTTCATATTTGGCAGCACCAATATTCTGACCGGTAAAGGAAATCGCCGCCTGATGAAAGGCATTCATTGCCACATAGACAAAACCTTCGATATTGGCAGCCGCCGAATTGCCCGCAACGACGATCGCTCCAAAAGAATTCACCGATGACTGAATGATTACATTGGAAAAAGAAAAAACGATTCCCTGGAAACTTGCCGGCAGGCCTATTTGCAAGATCCGTTTAAATTTATCCGCATCAATATGCAGCTTGGCTATTTCCAGATGAATAGTCTCCTTCTCTGCCATCATACATCTGACCACCAAAAATGCCGAAATGCATTGAGAAATCACGGTCGCCAATGCTACGCCCGCCACATCCATACGAAAAACAATGACAAACAACAGATTCAACAATACATTAATAACACCTGCTATTGATAAATAATATAACGGCCGCCTGGTATCACCTACTGCCCGCATGATCGCACTGCCGAAATTATAGAGCATCGTTGCCGTCATGCCCAGAAAATAAATCCGCAAATACAGGGCGGCCAGTGGAAGCACATTCTCCGGTGTCTGCATCCAAATCAAAATCTGCTTTGCTCCCAGACATCCGATCGCGGTCAGTGCAATTCCGCTGTAGAGACTTAACAGCATGGCTGTATGAACCGTTTCCGTCAGATCCTTCTGCTGTTTTGCCCCAAAATAACGCGCCACAAGGACATTTGCACCGACAGACAACCCAAGAAAGAAATTGGTCAGCAGGTTGATCAACGCCGTATTGGAGCCAACTGCCGCCAGCGAATCATCACCGGCAAACCTGCCCACCACAATGATATCCGCCGCATTGAACAACAGCTGCAGAATACTGGAACACATAAGCGGCAGGGTAAATAAAAGAATTTTCCCCAGAATCGAACCGCTGCACATATCGATTTCATATTTTGCTTTCTCCGTTTTCATTTCTACCTCATATGCAACAACAATATGCTGTGCCGAATTTCTTTTGCCATGAATTAAACCCACGGTTTCCGCAGGCTTTCTCTCCATCTGTCCTTCTGTTCTTCATATTGGGCATTCAGCCAGTCCGCTGCCTCTTCAACGCCCGCCTCCGTCAGTGCCACTTCGATGGACTGCTTCTCCTCCTCCGGCGTCTTGTGAATACCATAGGGTTCCGGCCAGATCGTAACCTTGATCCGATCCTCCTCTTCCCCTTTGATCCGCTTCAGCATATACCGCATTCCGTCCATACTGCCGGAGTATTCCTCTTTTTTGATATAATTCAGCGGGTGAAAATTCTCTTTATCTATCATGCTCATCCTCCGCCATTTCTTTTCCATGAATTCTATCACACTCAAATACGAAAATTAAGACTTGCTTTTTGTTCCGTAATTGGTTATAATGGTAAATGCTTTCGGGGTGTGGCTCAGGTGGTAGAGCGCTACTTTAGGGAAGTAGAGGCCGCAAGTTCAAGTCTTGTCACTCCGATAAAAAAACCTGGAATTTACGAGATTCTCGTAGATTCCGGGTTTTTGTTTTACGGGTATTTGTTATTTTGTGCTATCAAATGATGCCTTTTTCTATCCTAATTAGGGTAGAAATTAGGGTAGAACTTGCATCTTATACTGTCAGGACTTTCTCCTCTCCCTGATAGTGACTATCCATAAACTCCTTGAATTCCTCCTGCGGAATCGGTCTGGAGAAATAATACCCCTGCTGGATCTCACAGCCTATCTCCGACAGATAATCACTCTGTTCCAGGGTCTCCACGCCCTCGCACAAAGAAGTGATCTTCAGTTTCTTGGCCATATCTATGACACAGGAGATAATGATCCTGTCACTTTCTTTCAGATCCTCTGCCCTTAAAAATACTTTGTCCAGCTTGATTGTATCGATCGGCAGTCCACTCAGCAGATTTAAGGAGGAATAACCGGAACCGAAGTCATCCATGGATACCTTGACTCCCAGTTTATGCAGCCCGTTTACCAGTTCCAACGCTTTTTGCGTATCATCGGTATAAATGCTTTCCGTCAGTTCAAATTCTACCAGCCCCGGCGGAATCTGAAATTCCTCAAACAAAGATCGTACATAATCCAAAATTCCCATCTTATTCAGATGAATCCTGGAAACATTCACAGAAATGGGCACAATTGCCTTGTTCTCCCGCAGCCGTTCGTCAATAAACTTAAACACCTCACGGTACACAAAATAATCCAGTTCTACGATCTGACCGCTTCTCTCAACCACGGGAATGAATTCATCGGGAAAAACAAACTTCCCATCCGGTTTCTTCCAGCGAATCAGTGCCTCGGCGCCAATGATCTTTAAATGATCGGTTCCCATCTTGGGCTGGTAGTAGACTTGAAACTCGCCTTTTTGAATAGCCGTCTGCAGATAAGAAGTAATTTCAACTTCTTTTTTGATACTCTCCATCATCCGATAATCGAAAAGGACACAACAGTCATCTTCCATTTCCTTTGCCACTTTTCTTGCAAGATTGGCATTGGAAACCGCTGTCGCCGCATCTAACACCCTGTCGCCTTGTGCAATAATCGAGATACCGGTACAGATCCGCAGTTGTTCATCCAGATAATTGTCCCGCAGAGTTCTTTCAATCTCCAAATTGATTTCACTTATAAAATCCCGAAATGCGCTGTTGTCACAATCATCATCCATGCGGGTTGCCATAACGATATTATCGGAATATACCCTTGCTGCACACAGCATAGCCGGATTATCCTCGGTGACCTGGTGCACAAATTCCTTCAATAACATATCGCCGCGCTGATAACCATAGGTATCATTGACATATTTAAAATATTTGATGTCTGAATAAATAACCGCAATCCGATACCCATCCATTTTGGCAATTTCCCGTTCCAGTTTCTCAAGAAATTCCTCATAACGGTCTAACCCAGTCAATACGTCTTTTGCTTCTGCCATAGCATATACCCCCGTATGATTATGCCTTTTTATTCTATCGTCTTGTTAATCCCCTCTGAAAATGCCCTGTCAAATTCCGGATATGCCTTTTTCAGGGAAACAGGTGCGCCGTCTTTGTTTAAAAAGCAGTGCTTGCTGCTTCCGATCGATCGAAGTTCCCCGGTTTCTTTATCTGTGATGCGATAAGATAATTCCAACTTGACCCCATTATATTTTTCAATCTTTAGTTCTATGAGCACGGTATCTTCAAAATGCACCATCGTCTTATACTGACAGGAAACCTCCAACACCGGACTGATAATACCCGCCCGCTCCAACTCCTTATAATCCACTCCCTGTTCTTTCATCCACCAGATTCTGGCGGATTCCATCCAGCGGATATAGTTGGAATGATGAATGATCCCCATTTGGTCCGTTTCATAATACTGTGCCTGATGCTCGTAAACGTTCATTTTACAAGCTCCTTTTCCAAATCAATCCTGTATCCCCATTTATTACAATATAGTAGTATCTATAGTCTACATCATCCACGAAATTTGTGTCAACATGAAGCAGGCAATTTTAGAATAATTTTAGACATTTTACGTTAAACATCCTCTTTCTCTTTCAAAACCTCTAGCAAGTACTCCCAGACTCTTTGTGTGGAGGAAATACTAAGGACTTCTTCTGTGGTATGAATGTTTCGCATATCAGGGCCATAGGAAATGCAGTCCAGACCCGGTATCTTATCAGAAATCAGTCCACATTCCAATCCGGCATGAATTGCCTGTATTTCAGGTTTTCTGCCGTACATCCTCTCATAGATCCTGATCATTTTATCCCGCAGGGGAGACTCCTTCCTATAGGCCCAGCCAGGATAATTTCCGCCGAATCTTACTGTTGCGCCGGCCAGATAGGACACCGACTGCAATTTTCTGCATACTTCCTCCTTCGCGCTCTCCAGGGAGCTTCTGATCGCATATTGCAGTAAAAGTCCATCTTTCGTAAGCTTCATAATGCCCAGATTCAGAGAAGTTTCTACCAGACCGTCTACGTCCGCGCTCATAGCCTGGATCCCGTTTGGCATTGCCATAAGATAGGATACTGTCTTTCTCATGCTTTCCGCCTGCAGGCAAGATACTGTCCGCTCCTCTTCCTTGGTGATCAGTACTCTGACATCGGCATCTTTGACGGCAAGCTCCGTCTTCATCTGCGCTTCCAGTTCCTGCATCTTCTGTATGCACAAATCGACTTCTTCTTGTTTCACCACAAGGACTGCATCGGTCTGTCTGGGAATCGCGTTGTCTGCATGACCGCCTTCCAGACTGAGCAGGGAAGCAGATGTCTTTTGTATCAGTATATCCAAAAGCCTGCCCATTAAGCAGTTGGAATTACCGCCCTCTTTCACAATCTCCGCACCGGAATGTCCGCCTTTTAGTCCTGCCACCTGTATATGCAGTATCACCCCGTATCTTTCTTCCCATACCGTGGGAAGGAGGCAGTCTGCCTGCACCCCGCCGGCACAGCTTACAAGCAGGATTCCTTCTTCTTCATTATCCAGATTCAGCATCCTTCTGCCCTTCAACATGGAAAGATCGAGCTTCCCGGCACCTTCCATACCCACTTCTTCCCCTACGGTCAAAATCACTTCCAAACGCGGGTGGGGAATCTCCCTGGCATCCAAAAGCGCCAGTGCATAGGCAACGGCTATTCCGTCATCCCCGCCGAGGCTGGTTTTTTCCGCGAAAAGCGTATCACCCTCCAACTTAAGACGCAAAGGGTCCTTATTGAGGTCAATCTCCGCATCCGCTTCTTTTACCGCAACCATGTCCATATGCCCCTGTAAGATCATGGTCTCTTCCGCCTCATAGCCGGGCGCAGCTTCTTTGATAATGATAAGATTCTTCCATTCGTCCTGAATGCAGAAAAGTCCTCTTTCTTCTGCAAATTGCCTGATATAATCGCTAAGCCCAGCCTCATTGCCGGAACCATGCGGTATCTTACAGATCTCCTCAAAAAAATGAAATACCGGTATCGGTTCCACTCCTGCTAATACACCCATCACATACCTCCGCATTCAAAAGTAAAGAAATAGAGAACAGCCCTTGCCATTCTCTATTGTGATCCATAAGTTATGATTCATCCGGTTTTCCGGCTTATTTCAGATTTGCCTTGGCAAGCCCTGCCAACGTTTTAAATCCGTCTGCATCGTTGACTGCCATCTCAGCCAGCATCTTTCTGTTCATATCCACACCGGCATTTTTCAGTCCATACATAAATTTGCTGTAAGACAAACCGTTCATTCTTGCGGCAGCATTGATACGCGCGATCCACAATTGTCTGAACTGACGTTTTCTTTCTTTTCTGCCGGCATAGGAAGAAGCTAACGCTCTCATTACCGACTGTTTTGCGATTCTGTACTGTTTTGATCTTGCTCCTCTATAACCTTTCGCAAGTTTTAAAACTCTGTTATGTCTTTTTTTGGCGTTTACACCGCCCTTGATTCTAGCCATGTCTTTTTCCTCCTTCAATGACCCTATTCAACCATCTGTTCCGATTCTCTTTCTCTTTTAGAGATAGGGCAAAATTTTCTTCATATTCTTAACGTTCGTTGCATCTGTCATGGTGGGTTTTCTAAGATTTCTCTTGGTCTTAGTTGTTTTCTTGGTTAAGATATGGCGTTTATAAGCTTTATTTCTTTTCAGCTTACCAGTTCCTGTCACTTTAAAACGTTTTGCAGCTGATCTGCTTGTCTTCATTTTTGGCATTTCAAAAATCCTCCTATATTTATCATTAATATATCTGGTTTATTTTAAACTGAACAAGCTTATCGCTTCTCAGCTAAAAACATCGTCATGCTCCTGCCCTCTACCTTGGGTGCCTTCTCGACAACCGCAATCTCGGCAA
>JAFLTF010000050.1:2071-18744 GCA_022510585.1 Lachnospiraceae bacterium | reverse complement strand
GAAGTATACGAAGAAAACGAAGTATACGAAGAGAATGAAGTAAACGAAGATTACGAGGAAAATGAAGTTAGCGAAGAAGACAATATGTTTGAAGAGGATGAAGCAGTCAATGTGCCTCGCAGGAAAAAGGTCGTGGCAGTGGATGACAGCAATGTTGTACTGAAAACGATTAAGAACGTGCTGGGTGATGATTATGAACTGCACGCATTCTCAAACGGTTCGAGAGCCCTTGAATATTTGGAGCAGCCGGATAAAGCTCCGGATTTGATTATTTTGGATATTGAGATGCCGATTGTGAGCGGATATGATATATTGAAACGGGTTAAGAAGTTGTTTCACCTAAGGAATGTTCCGGTCATTTTCCTGACATCAAATAATCTAAAGCAGCAGGTAATGAAAGCGGTGAATGACGGCGTAAAAGCCTATGTGGTCAAACCTGTTGATAAGGAGGTTTTGTTGAACAAACTGCAATCATTATTGGAGGATTAGCCTGCAGCAGAAAAAGTTTGAAGAGAGATCATATATGGCAAATGGTGTAAAGGCATCCCAAAAAGAAGAAAAAACAAAATCTAGACTTATTGTTCGACTGACGGTCCCGATGCTACTGTTAGTATTGTTTCAGATTGCCTTTTTCTGTATTGCCATGGCCATAGGAGGAGAATTTTCCTATGTAAGACAATATGCTTACGGCAGGCTTGAAGAAAAAACAGAAAGCCGCGAGGGTTATATTCGAAGCGAACTGCAGCAAAAAATGCCTTATGTGCAGGAAACTTCCGAGAGGATTAACCGCCTTATTATGAGAATACTGTTGGAACAAAATGCTTCGATTGAAGACCTGCAGACAAACCGAGGATTAAACCGCCTAATTGTAGAGTCTTCTGTAGAGAGTTTGATCGATTTGCTTCGTCGCAGCAGGGTAAATGATGTCTATCTTATTTTGGAAACTGGCAGTTTATACAGTGAAAATGACAGCAATCAGGCAAAGCTCGCACTGTATTTGAGGGATTTGGATACTACCGGCGATATGAAGTATGAAGATTTGCTGATGAAAATAGGAGATGCCTCTATTTCACAGGAATATGGTATTGCGCTTGATTCTGACTGGACGGTTCATTTTGAGCCGGATCCAGAGGATATGACAAATTTTGATTTCTATTATACGACTCTTCAGACCGCGAAGGAGAATAATACGCAGATGCAAGAAAATCTTGGCTATTGGAGCGGATTTTCTAAGCATTCAGACCCTGCAACGTCGAGTATGAAATATACCGTTCCGCTTATGGCAGGAGACGGAACGATTTACGGCGTTATCGGTATCGGATTGACAGAAGATACCATTTTAACAAATCTCCCTTCCAATGATTTTACGACTATAAAAGGTTGCTATGTGTTAGGACACAGTAGAACGGATGATCAGTTTGAGATTGTTACACATGCAGGGACTGAATTCGAAAATTTGGTAGGAAACGAGGATACTTTGCGGATTTCAAATGTCTCTGATGATCATATCTGCGAATTTCCCATGAATCCAGAGGTCGATCTGGTAGGCAGCATACACTATATGAATCTGTATAATCAGAGAAGCCCATATTATGAGGAACGATGGGTGGTCATTTCTGTAGCGGACAGAGCGAGTGTGCTTAGTCCGTTGACTAGCTTAGTCAATTATATGATTGTATCGGCAATGATTACTTTGGCGGTAAGCATTGTGGTTGTTATCCTAATCTGCCGCGCGGTTGTCAAGCCAATAGCCGCTACAATTAAGACAATAAATTCTAACCGGGAATATGGTCAAGTCGTACATTTTCAGCCAACTAATATTTATGAATTAGATAAGATGACAGATGCGATCACGCAACTGCAGATCCATGTACAGGATTATTCGTCTCAAGTTTCCAAAATGATACGAATTGCTGATGTGGGACTGGGTACTTTTTTATACGACCGTATAAATGATAGCGTGTTTGTGGGACAGAGTCTTTTTAAACTGTTGCGGCTTCAGACACAGCAGGATGAAGATTTGATGATGAGTAGACGGGAATTTCTTGCAAATATCATTGCAGAAGAAACCAGGCTGGCGATTGCCGAAAGTCTGGAAATGCTTCCGGATGAAAAACAGACGGATTATGTCAAGGAATACTGTGTTGCGAAAGAAGATGGCACTACACTCTGGATGCGATTGACGCTGGTATATGATAAGAATAAAAGTATCGGTATTTTGCAGAATATTACCGGTGAAATGATGGAAAAGAAACAAATCGAATATGAGCGTGACTATGACGGTATCACCGGACTATTGAACCGTAAGGCTTATCATCGCCGTGTCGGGGAATTGTTTCTTAATAAAAGTGAATTAAAGATAACGGCATTCATCATGATTGACCTTGACAATCTCAAATATGTTAACGATACATATGGTCATGATTTTGGTGATGATTATATCAAGACCGCAGCAACTGTACTCAAAAAATTTCAGGATTACGGCGGGATTGTTTCCAGACTTTCAGGAGATGAATTCAATGTTTGTCTGCCGGGATTCTCCTCCAGGGATGAAATCTGGAGTATTATCAATGAAGTGCGGGATCAGCTTTTGCAAAGCTATTGTCTGCTTGCAGACGGTAAACATTATAAAATTCGTGCCAGTGCAGGAATCGCTTGGTATCCTGATGATGCGAAAACTTATGAAATGTTGATGAAGTATGCAGATTTTGCAATGTACACAGTTAAGCATTCCACGAAGGGAAGACTTGCGGAATTTGATAAGAATGTCTATTCGATGGATGCTGTATTGCTTACTGGTGTGGAGGAAATGAATCGTATCATCGATGAGTGCAGCATACGGTATGCATTTCAAAGTATTATTTCCGCAAGTACAGGAGAGATTTATGGGTACGAAGCCTTGCTTAGACCCCAGTCTACTATCTTTCAGTCTCCTCTGGAACTGCTTAGAACGGCGAAAGCCGGTGCAAGACTCTATGAAATTGAACGCTTGACGTGGACGAGGGCGCTGGATGAATTTCAGGCACAGATCGATGCAGGAAACATTGCAAAGGATTGCCATATTTTCATTAACTCCATACCTGATAACGTGTTAAATGCAGCGGATGCAGATACCATAGAGGAAACTTATCCGGAACTGCTTTCTCAGATTGTTCTGGAAGTGCAGGAAAATGCCAATGTCAGTGAAGAATATAATACACGAAAAATCAGACGTATGAAAAAATGGAACGCACAGATTGCACTGGATGATTTTGGCACCGGTTATAACAATGAATATGCATTGATTACAATACAGCCTAATATAATCAAAATTGCTCGCTCCATTGTTAGCGGATGCGACAAAGATAAAAGCAGGAGTATGGTCATTAACAACCTTGTCAAGATCGCTCAGGCAAAGCAGGCTCTTGTAGTTGCCGAAGGTGTGGAGACAGAAGGCGAATTGGAAACCGTCATTGCCTGTGGAGTGGATTTACTACAGGGCTTCTATTTTAGTAGACCTTTGCTTGAACCGCAGCCTCTTGCACCGGAAATTGCCGAGCAGATCAAACGGCTTTCCCGTTCGAAAGTTCTACTGGATAAATATCCATAAACAGTTTAAAATAAAAGAGGATCATTAAGGAGGTGTCACGATGGAAAAGGCTAAGGTATATTTTACGAAGAAGATTACGCCTGAGACAGTGGTTGAAATGTTCAAAGTATTGAACATGGAGCTTTCAGGAAAGGTTGCTGTCAAGGTTCATTCCGGAGAGAAGGGAAACCAAAACTATCTGCGTCCGGAGTTTATGAGACCTATGGTTGAATATGTAGACGGCATTGTTGTAGAGTGCAACACAGCCTATGGCGGAGAACGCAATTCTACTGAAAAGCATAAGAAGCTGATTGCGGCTCACGGCTGGTCTAGGCATTTCAAATTTGATCTGTTGGATGCAGAGGGGCCGGATCTGGAACTGGACATTCCCAACGGGAAGGTGTTAAAAAAGAATCTGGTGGGTAAGAACATTGTCAATTATGATTCTATGCTGGTGTTGTCCCACTTCAAAGGGCATCCTGCCGGCGGGTATGGCGGTGCGCTGAAGCAGTTATCCATTGGTTGTGCCTCCACAGTAGGGAAGTGCCTGATCCATTCGGGCGGCACGATCACGGATCAGAACATTGTGTGGGATCACATGGCGGAGCAGGATGTATTTTGCGAGTCCATGGCTGATGCAGCTTGGAGTGTAGCAGAGTATTTTAAGGGAAAAATTGCATACGTGAACATGATGTGTAATCTGTCTGTGGACTGTGATTGCTGTGCAGTGGCGGAAGACCCATGCATGAAGGATATTGGTATTCTTTCTTCGCTGGATCCTATTGCTTTGGATCAGGCTTGTATCGATTTGATTTATCAGTCAAAGGATCCCGGAAGAGATCATTTCTTGCAGCGGGTGGAGTCGCTTCATGGAACCCACACAATTGATTCAGCGGCTGATCTGGGATTCGGCACGAAAGAATATGAGTTGATCAACATAGATTGATTTTCGGAAAGGGCAAACGCTTTCATTCATTTACGGAGGAGAAAGAATGTATCATTGCAATTTAAAATTTTATTTCATTGGTAATCAGAAGAACTTGTTTGACATGCTAAGCAGTATAGAACCGCTTCCGCATTTCACGCATGAGTTTGTACAGAGCAGTCAACCGGAAGATGTGCTGATAAGCAAAGCGGATGTTACCATTGCAGATATTCAGGGCTCCGATGCCGTTAAGGCGCTTGCAATGTTACTTTCATATAAAAAGGAAGGCGCAGAACTGATCCTGCTTGCGGACAAAGAGCAGACAAAGCTGCTTGTGAATGAGGATTTATCGGCAGTTACGGATATATGGACCATGCCGCTTTCTGAAAAAGAACTGGGATTTCATTTTGTAAGGTGGCAGCAGACCTGCAAGATGAGCAAGGACTACTGGCAGACTCAGACTTACCTGGATACTACCATTAACAGCGTTCCTCATATGATCTGGTATAAGGATAAAGACGGAGCCCACATGAAGGTCAATGAATTCTTTTGTAAGACCGTCAATAAGACCATGGAACAGATTGAGGGGCGTGGACATTATTATATTTGGGACATTGAGCCGGAAGAGTATGCCAAGGGTGAATTTATCTGCATGGAATCGGAATATGAAGTCATGGAGAAAAGAGAGACCTGCATTTTTGATGAAGACGTCAAGATCGGCGACGACATGCGGAAGTTAAAGACCTTTAAATCGCCGCTTTTTGATCTGGACGGAAGCGTTATGGGGACCGTGGGTGTCGCTCTTGATGTAACGGAGCTGGAAATGTATCAGAAGATGCTGATCAAGAACGCTAATACGGATGCGCTCACAGGACTTTATAACAGAAGATATGTCTATGAATATGTGGAGCAGATGGAAGAAAGGTATGTGACTATTTTCGGCATCGACCTTGATAATTTCAAAAGCGTCAATGATATATTCGGGCATCAGGAAGGTGACAGAGCGCTTGTTCTTACCGCCAATATTCTGCTGGAATGCTTGCCGGAGAATTTGGTTGCGCGGGTCGGCGGAGATGAATTCATGGTCGTTATGTTAGGTGAACATACTGCGGGTGAGATCGAGAAGACAAGAAAAATGATCGAAGATCGGCTTGATCAAGCGTATGATGCGGAAGAAAAACTGAAGGTGTTATCCGCAAGTGTCGGCGCAGCTTATTCTAACAGGGGTAAGGAAGGTTTTGATACTCTTGTGGTAGAGGCTGATACCTACATGTACCTTGAAAAAGAGAAAAAGAAGAGACGGTTACACATGTAGATATAAGAAGCACTAAAGAAAAAATCGTATTTGATAGAAAGGTATGGTTATATTATGAAACTCATTCTTTTATTGATTTATTTTGCGGTTATGGTAGGCATCGGTCTATACTGCCGCAAACATGCAACCGATGTAAACGGCTTTGTATTAGGCGGCCGCAGTGTCGGTCCCTGGCTGACTGCTTTTGCTTACGGGACTTCCTATTTTTCCGCAGTGGTATTTGTGGGATATGCGGGACAATTTGGTTGGAAATACGGTATTGCAGCTACTTGGGCGGGTATCGGCAATGCCATTATCGGCTCACTGCTTGCATGGGTCATACTGGGCAGACGCACCCGCATTATGACACAGCAGTTGAATTCCGCTACCATGCCGCAGTTCTTTGGAGAAAGATTCGGCAGCAGACCGTTGAAGATCGGGGCATCAGTTATTATCTTTATTTTCCTGATTCCCTATACAGCTTCTCTGTATAATGGATTGTCCAGACTGTTCGGTATGGCTTTTAACATTGACTATTCCGTATGTATTATCCTGATGGCAGTGCTGACGGCAATTTATGTCATTGCCGGCGGCTACATGGCTACCGCGATCAACGACTTTATTCAGGGTATAATTATGCTGGCAGGAATCGTGACAGTCATTGCAGCAGTGATAAACAGTAAGGGCGGCTTTATGACGGCACTGGATGGTCTGGCAAGGATCACCGATGAATCGGTAACTGACACGCCCGGTGTTTTTGCCTCTTTCTTCGGACCGGACCCGTTGAATCTTCTGTTTGTGGTAATTCTTACTTCACTGGGAACTTGGGGGCTGCCGCAGATGGTACAGAAATTTTACGCGATAAAAAATGAGGAATCCATTAAAAAAGGAACCATTATTTCTACTTTTTTTGCGCTGGTGGTAGCGGGCGGATGCTATTTTCTGGGCGGTTTCGGAAGATTATTCTCCGATCAGGTGGATGTGGTGGCCAACGGATATGACTCTGTCATTCCTACCATGCTTTCAAACTTGTCTCCTTTGTTGATAGCTTTGGTGGTGATCCTGGTATTGTCCGCTTCCATGTCGACTTTGTCATCCCTGGTTATGGCATCCAGTTCTACTTTGACCATTGACTTTCTGAAGGAACTGATCTTTAAAAAGATGGAAGATAAGAAACAGGTGTTATGTATGCGGCTTCTGGTAGTAGTCTTCATTATCATATCCTCTGTTCTGGCGTTGATACAGTATAAGAGTTCTGTCACCTTTATTGCACAGCTGATGGGAGTTTCCTGGGGAGCGTTGGCAGGTTCTTTCCTGGCGCCTTTCCTGTATTCTTTGTACAGCAAAAAGGTTACAAAGGCTTCCTGCTGGGTATGCTTCCTGTTCAGCTCTGTGTTGATGGTTGCCAATATATTCTATGGTTCCCATTTCCCGGCAATCATACAGTCACCCATTAACTGTGGCGCCATTGCAATGCTGGTCGGTCTGGTGATCGTACCTGTGGTGAGTCTGGTAACACCGAAACCGGACAGTACTTTAGTGGAGAACGCCTTTGCATGCTATGAGAAGGAGACTACAGTAGCGCAGAAAACTTCTTTGGGAAAATAATACATAAAAGGGGAGGTTAATTTGACAGCAGCAAATAGAAAAGCAAAAAGTCAACAGAAAACTGACAACCCTGTCATAAAAGTACTCAGGTTCATATGGGAATACTTAATGCTTGCATTGGGGGCGGCAGTAGCTGCTTTTGCAATCGAGGAATTTCTGGTACCATGCACGATCCTGGATGGTGGAGTGGTCGGCGTCAGTATCATAGTCAATAACCTGACAAATATACGTTTGAGTTTACTGACACTGGTGTTGAATATCCCTTTTCTGATTGTGGGATACAAGGTGCTGGGAAAGGAGTTTCTGGTAAAAGCCGGTTTTTCCATGATCATGTTTTCCAGCTTTCTGGAAGTCTTTGCACCGATGACAGATGCGACACATGAATATCTTCTTGCCGTATGCTTTGGCGGTATCATTCTGGGAATCGGCGTGGGAATCGTCATTTCTTTCGGCGGCTGTCTGGACGGTACGGAGACGGTGGCAATTCTGTTAAACCGAAAATTCAATTTTCCGGTGGGACGGACCGTATTGTTTTTTAATATCATCATCTATGCCGTGGCGGGACGTCTGTTTGGATTTGAAAGGGCGATGTACAGCCTGCTTACATATTATATCACGTCCAAGGTGCTGGACTTCATAGACAACGGAATGAACCAGGCGAAGGCGGCTATGATCATCACGAATGAAGGCAGGGAGATCGCAGACATGATCTATAAGCAGATGGGCAGAACCGTGACCATCATGGAAGGCGCCGGATTGATCAGCGGAAAGAAAGACGTTCTTTACTGCGTATTGAACCGTCTGGAAATTTATGAACTAAAAAAACTGATCAATGAGGCAGATACCAGTGCTTTTATTGCAATCAATGAAGTGTCGGAGATTATTGGCAATCACATCAAGATGAAGGGGTCATCGGATTAACCGGTGGCTCTTTTTAGATTTTTAATTGATTTTCGCTATGATTAGTAATAAAATATATACGTATACTTTATATTGGATAGGTTCCATAGACGAAATCTGTCAGATATAAAAGAAAAGTAAAGAAACGCGGGGGGACAAAGAAGATGAAAAGTATTGGCGCAAAAATTTATGTAGCTCTTGGATTTCTGGCTGTTTTATTTATTACGATCGTTTATATGAATATTAACGGTCTGAAAACCATCCAAAGCTACAACAATAATCTTGGAGAGATTTATTTGGAACTGGAAGTTACGGGAGAGACTGCGGCAGCGATTGAGAATGCTGTGAACCGAAGTGATATTCAGATTCAGGGAACTATGATCTTTAACGCTATTGTGTTGGTCATATACAATGTTATCTTGGTAGTTACCATTATAATCGTTGCAAACAACATCGTAAAACCTGCGAGAGCAGCCGGCAGGGTGCTTAGAGGGATTATTGATAAATTGAAGGCAGGTGAAGGCGATCTGACAGAGCGTGTGCCTGCAAAGACAAAAGATGAGGTTGGTCAGATGGCAGCCGGTATCAATAGTTTCATGGAACTGCTGCAGAGACTTATGCAAAACTTGAAAGAAGAATCGGAGAATTTGTCACAGTCTGTTCAAATCATCACCAATCAGCTTCTGGATTCTAACGAAAGTGCCAGCAGCGTATCCGCTGCAACCGAGCAGATGGCGGCAAGTATGGAAGAGATATCTGCGACGATCGGGCAGCTTTCTGAGGGAAGTACGAATATACTGAATGATATTCAATCCATGAATAACAGTGTTCAGGACGGCGTAAGTCTGGTACAGGATATCAAAGACCGCGCTGCCAAGATGCACCACAGTACGTTGACAGGCAAGGAAAATACAAGCAGAACGATTCTGCAGATTCGTGAAGAATTGCAGGAAGCTTTAGAGGAAAGCCGCAGTGCCCAGAAAATCAATGAGATGACGCAGGATATATTAAATATTACCAGTCAGACGAACCTGTTATCTTTGAATGCTTCGATTGAGGCTGCCAGAGCAGGTGAAGCAGGCAGAGGGTTTGCGGTCGTAGCTGATGAGATCAGAGGACTGGCGGACAGCAGCGCCGAGGCGGCAAATAATATCCAGAGTATCAGCGCCCTTGTAACGGAGGCAGTAGAAAAACTGGCGAGAAATGCAGAAGAAATGTTACAATTTATAGATGAGAAGGTCATGAAGGATTATGATGACTTTGTAGAGGTTGTGGAGCAGTATAAACAAGATGCCGAAAGCGTGGATGAGATTCTGAATGGCGTAGCAGCCAATACCGCAGGTATCAATGAAACGATGGATGTTATGAACACCGGTCTGAGTGGTATCTCCACGGCGGTAGAAGAGAATGCGAAGGGAGTCACCAATGTGGCAGACAGCGCAGTAATGATGGTAGAAGCGATGTCAGAGATCCAGAAAGAGACAGAACACAACCAGCAGATCTCTCAGCAGCTGAACAGTGAAGTAAATTGGTTTAAAAAAGTGTAGAGACCCCTTTTTTATGAAAAGGGAAGAAAGGCAGAACTGGCAATATGATATTTTATTTTACGGCGACGGGAAACAGTTTGTATGTAGCAAAACTTTTTAGCAAAAATCCCATCAGTATTCCACAAGTGATTCATGAGAAAGAGTTGAATTTTCGGGCGCCTAAGATCGGCATTATCTGTCCTGTTTTCGGACATGAGTTGCCGCCGATCGTAAAGGATTTTCTGAAGGCAGCAACCTTTGAGACTGACTATTTTTATATGATCCTGACCTATGGACATCATCATGGGGGAGCTTCTGAACTTGCCTGTAAGTATTGTCAGGACTGCGGCATTACTCCGCAATACATAAATGTGCTTCTGATGGCGGACAACTGGCTTCCGGATTTTGATATGGATGAACAGAAGAAGATAGACAAAAAAGTCGATGCCCAGATCGTTGCCATCTATCAGGATATTAAGGCTGAAAAGAAAGCGATATCGCCTGTTACCGATGAAGATCGCGCGGAGCATAGAAGATATGCGGTCAGTATGTCGAATCTGCCGGAAGGCACTTGGGAGAATATGATATACATACCTGATATATGCGAGGGCTGCGGCACCTGTGTGAAAGTCTGTCCCACGGGAAGTCTGTGTATCAAGAATGGCAAGGCGGTTCATTCTTCTGAACACTGCCAGACTTGTTTTGCCTGTGTCCATGCCTGCCCGCAAAAGGGGATCGGGCTGAATCTGCCAGAAAAGAATCCGAATGCGCGTTACCGTAACGAGCATATTGTATTAGAGGAGATTATTGCGGCTAATTGTCAGCAGAGCTGATACTTTCATATGCAGCTACATAGCATCAGGCTCCTTCATAGCCTATCATCAGACCGCCTTTTTCAGCATAAAAGCTGCAAAGGGCGGTACAGTGGGTAATGCGTACATCCGCCTCCGGATAACTGCGATGAATGGTGTCTGCCAGATTTTTGGCTATTTGGGGATTGAGACAATGAGCCAGACGGACTTTGCCGCCGTTGTATCCGTGTTTCTGCATTTCATCCCAGATACGGCTTACGGACTGTGCTTCTCCGCGGCATCTGTGCAATTCCTGTAACGTTCCTTCACCACTGGCTTTTCCCACGATACGAATACCCATGAGCCGGGCAATTCTTGCCATAGCAGGACTTACACGCCCGTTCCTTGCCAAATTGTCCAAGTTCTTCAGAGCAAAAAGCAAATGGGTGTGTTTGCAGTAATCCGTGATATCACGGACCATTTCCTTGAAATCCTGTCCGCTTTGTATGACTTCTTCCATCTTTTCAATGATCAGTTCCAGTTCGGGTCCAGCAGACAGAGAGTCCACAATATGTATGTTTGCATTTTTATGTGCCGTTTCATAGTCTCTTTTGGCATGCATGGCAGAGGAAAAACTGCCAGACAGATTGCTGGTGATGGTTACGCCTAAAATCAGATCGGCATCTCCGAAAGCTTCCAGCCAATTTGCTACATTCGGACAGGAGGTACCGGACTTTCCGGAGTAATCCTGCAGATAATTGATCATCTCGGGAATATTCGTTCCTTTTATATCAGGAAATTCTCTTTCCGCAGTGATGATCTTTAACGGAACGCTGGCAAAATCCACCCCGTCCCTTTCGTATATATTAGCAGATGAATCCGCAACAATCTTGCACTTCATTATTGTTTTACCTCACAATAAATCCTTGTTTATGGCAATTGAAACCACATATAATGACATTATATATAGTTCATTATAACGTGTCAAGAATGAATAAATACGATACTTGTGATATAATAGTATTTAATTAAGAATGAAAGAAAGGACTGGCTATTCCGGATGCGGGAACAGATCATAGGCGGAAAAAATTGTTATCTTTATGACAACGGTGAAGCGGACTTCTTCCTAGTGCAGGCAGTGAATGAGCATGAGCTGGAAGTGTTAGATAAAGAGGTAGAGATCATAAAAGATCTTGTGCCCAATGTTTCGTTTATCTATGCGGCCTTTCTGATCCGGGATTGGAATAAAGAACTGGCTCCATGGGAGGCGCCTGCGGTTTTCGGTAAGGAAGGGTTTGGCGCAGGCGCTGCAGATACGCTGGCTTTTTTGACAGAGGAGCTGCTGCCGGAACTTCGGAGTGCGCACGGGCCGGGTGACAGCATAGATTTCTATCTCGGCGGCTATTCCCTGGCGGGTCTTTTTGCACTCTGGGCAGCTTATCAAACGGAGGCTTTTACCGGTATAGCAGCCGTATCACCTTCCGTCTGGTTTCCCGGCTGGGATACTTACCTATCGTCCCACTCTTTGCGGACCCTGCAAGTCTATCTGAGCCTGGGGGATAAAGAGGAGAAAACCAGAAACAAAGTCATGGCTAAGGTCGGAGAGAATATCCGAAAACAAGATGCAATCATAGAGAAAGAAAATGATAAAATAGCACATGTTCTTGAATGGAATCGGGGGAATCACTTTGCAGAGCCTGAGCTCAGAACGGCAAAGGGATTTGCATGGCTGTTAAATAACAGATCCATATAAAGCAGTGGTAATGAAAAAAATAAAATAATAATAGTAGGAGGAATCACAGTATGGCGCTTATTCAGGTAAATCTTATGTCCCAAACTCTTATGAGAACAGTTCCGGTCAATGTCATTCTGCCGGTAGACAAGATTTTGTGGCCGGGGATGCCGGTAAGGGAAGAGAAGCCGTTCAAAACCTTATATCTTTTGCATGGTATTTTCGGAAACTATACAGATTGGGTTTCCGGTACCTGCCTGCAAAGATGGGCGGAAGAGAAAGACTTGGCGGTGGTTATGCCATCAGGAGATAACAGTTTTTATGTGGACAGAAAAGAAAGTCACAATTTTTATGGTGAATTTGTCGGAAAAGAACTGGTAGAAATAACCAGAAAGATGTTTCCGCTTTCGCATAAAAGAGAAGATACTTTTATTGCTGGCTTATCGATGGGCGGATATGGCGCAATCCGTAACGGTTTGAAATATTCCGATACCTTTGGTTATATTGCCGGTTTATCTTCTGCAATGATTATTGATACTTTAGAAGAGAGGACCAACGACACCCGGAATTTTATGGAGCGAAAAGATTTTGCAGAAAGCTTTTTTGGCGATTTATCTAAAGTAAAAGAAAGCGACTTGAATCCGGAATGGCTGGTAAAGAAATTATGCAAAGAACATGCGGATCTGCCAAAGATATATCTTGCCTGTGGTATGGAGGATTCTTTGCTTCCGGGTAACAGAAGAATGCGCGACTATATGAAAGAGGCGGGGATGGATGTTACCTACGAAGAAGGACCGGGAGCGCACGAATGGGATTTCTGGAACCGGTACATCAAAAAGGTGATTGACTGGCTGCCGCTTGCTCAGGATTCTTTGATGGGAATCAACAGCGGAAATGTAGGGGTGTAATGTGTATAAAAAAATAGTAGATTTTTTTGTATAATATTAGTATAATATTATGGAGTTATATAAAGATATCATAGGATGAGTTCTGTGATGTGCGGGGGTATAGATATGAATGACTCATTTTTGAATGACAATGTTTCAAAACCGCAATTTACCGAAAAAGAGAAAGCAGCATATCTTGATGAATTCTTCCATGATCTTCCTTTTTTTCAATCCGGTTCGGTGGATCTTACACCATATTTGAACAGAGGGTTTGAGGAGGATGAGTTAGAGCAGATCAGCCTGGCGTTGGAAGACGAGCTTCCTATTGACGAGTGGCTGACGGATGATATGTATGCACAGCAGATTCTTGAGATCAGGCTGGGATTGTATGAACGATTGGATGTATCCGTATATGCCGATGTGAAATATAATTGGATGCAGATGAAGGAAATCCGCGAAGGTTTGGAGAAAAATCTTGACGTATCAGTCTATGCGAACAATCTGTTTAATCATTGGCAGATGAAAGAGATTCGTCTCGGTCTGGAGGCCGGTCTGGACGTATCTTCTTATGCCGAACTGATGTATTCCAGTACGGATATGAAGAAGAGGAGACAGGCTCTCTTAGAGGAACAGCCTGCAAGAGGTGCGGCTATTCCTAAGGCGAAGGCGGATAGCGATACCGTTAGAAAGAAAGAGTTTGGTATTTCGGTAGAAGAGGATGGGAATAAGGTCTATGCTTATATTCCGTGGATCTCAGGCAATAGTGTCACGGAGGAGGATATTCTGGATAATCTGTCCAGCAGGGGCATTGTTTATGGAGTGAATAGAGAAGCGATTGCCGATATGGTGAATCGAAGGCGGCTGAACGAAAAGATATTGGTTGCCGAAGGCGCTTCCGCTCAGAAAGGCAATGATGGCTGGTATGAGTTTTTTGTCAGGACGGATCTTCCGCGTATTCCGGCACCTCTTCCAAACGGAAGTGTGGATTACGTCAATATAGAAGCTTTTGAAATGGTAGAAGAAGGAGAAAAGATCGCAGTTTATCACCCCGCGGAAAAAGGAGTGGATGGCAAGAATGTTTTCGGCGAAGAAGTTTTTGGAGAAAACGGACATGAGAGAAATCCGATCAAAGGTGTAGGGTTTCAGATTGAAGAAGATGGTATTACTTATACATCCAAATTAAACGGAAAGTTTGAATATGTAAATGGGCAGATCGTCATAACCAATATGATCGTCGTCTACGAAGACGTCACGGCGGTAACCGGAAAGATGGAAGTAGACGGCTCTGTGCATGTGATCGGCAGCGTATATTCAGGCGGGTTTATACAGGCGACCGGTGATATCATTATAGAGCATAACGTTGAGACGGCCAGACTGATTGCCGGCGGAAACATTATGGTGAAAAAAGGAGCCTGCTCCAAAGGTGACTGCTTTATTGAGGCCGGGGGAGAAGTTTCCGGAAGTTTCTTTGAAGCGGCCAATATTAATGCCGGCGGAAATGTGAAAGCCAATTACATCATGAACAGCAACATCAGTACAATGGGTAAGGTGATCATATCCGGAACCAAGGGAATGGTACTTGGCGGAAGGGTATGTGCGGTAAAGGGACTGGATGTTTACAATCTTGGAAACAGTTCGCATTTGAGAACCATTGTAGAAGTTGGCAGAAACGAAATCTATGAAAGGGAATTTCAGAGACTTTCAGAAAAAAGGGAACGAATACTAGGTGAACTTTCGGTTCTGGAAGAGGGCTGGAATAAGGTTCTTAAGGTGCATTCATCCAACAAGGAACTGTTGGATGAATCCTTACAGAAACTGAAAGAATCTTTACAGAAACTGAATGCTGCAATTGTTGCAAAAGACGGTGAACTCGCAGAATTGGATGCAGAGATATCTAAACTGTCCAGTATGACTGATGCCGATGCGAAGGCGCCGATCTGTGTCAGGGGCACAGCATATGAGGGATCTGTTGTGGTCATTAACTCGACGGCCTATATTCTGCCTTCCGATGTGAGCAGGGTTTATTTTAAAATGCGAAATAAGAGTGTTGTTATGGTAAGAATGTAACAAAAAATGAAAAAGAAAGAAGTATGGACAGACAATGAAACACGATACGATATTAGTTATTGAAGATGATGAAGTCAGCCGCGCGATGCTGGTAAACGCCTTTGAGGAGGAATACAGGGTCATAGAGGCCTCAAACGGAAAAGAAGGTATTGCAAAACTCAAGGAGAATCTTTCTTCTATCGCAGTAGTTCTGCTTGACTACATGATGCCGGTCATGGATGGTTTTCAGGTGCTGGAACTCTTAAGTGAAAAGAATTTTTTGACCAAAGTTCCTTTCATTATGATCACCAGTGAAAACTCTCCGGAATTCGAAAAGAAAGGCTACGAATACGGTGTGATCAGCTACATTAAGAAGCCTTATGATTTCGATGTCGTAAAGCAGGTCGTACATAATGTGGTTGGAATCTTTCAATATAAAAAGAAGCTGGAGATTTTGGCAAAAAACCAGATGAAGCAGTTGAAGAAGCAGAATCAGGTGCTTAAAAAACAGGCCGACAAACTTCAGGAGATGACCAGAGTATTGATAGAATCCATGAGTAATATTGTGGAATTCAGGAATCTGGAATCCCAGTATCATATTAAGAGGATCCGTGAATTTACGATCTGTCTTGGGAAAAGTGTGATGAAGCTGTATCCGGAGTATGAGCTGACGGATGAAAAGTTAGAAACCATCGGCTGGGCATCTTCCCTGCATGATATCGGAAAGATTGTCATTCCGGACAACATCATATTAAAGTCCGGGAAACTGACGCCTGATGAATATGGGGTCATCAAATCCCATACTACCAAAGGGGCGGAAATCATTGAGAAGCTTGCGCATATAGACGATAAGGAATTCATCGACTATGCCTATGATATTGCAAGGCATCATCATGAAAGACATGACGGAAAAGGGTATCCCGACAATCTGAAAGAAGAGGAAATCAGCATAGCGGCGCAGATTGTTTCTCTGGTGGATGTTTATGATGCCCTGACGTCTAAACGTGTTTATAAAGCGGCTTATGATGGAGAGAAAGCCTTCCAGATGATCACGAACGGACAGTGCGGTGTCTTTAATCCAAGGCTGTTGCAGGCATTTACCGAAGTGAAGTCGGATTTTGAAAAGTTAGTGGAAGAATATGCGGATGAGGATTTTGCATAATTATAAAAGGCTGAATTTCGATTCAGCCTTTTTGCATATCAAGAAGAGGATACAGATTAACAATGCAGATAGCAATATGTGATGATGAAAAATTAATCCGGGAGCAGCTTGCCGGGAAGTTACAAAAGCTTTGCCCGGATGCACATATCTCCGATTATCCCTCCGGTGAGGCCCTGCTTAGTGCAGATGAGGAACCGGATATTCTGTTTCTGGATATTCAGATGCAGGGCATGG
>JAFLTF010000050.1:0-1971 GCA_022510585.1 Lachnospiraceae bacterium | reverse complement strand
AGTGCAGATGAGGAACCGGATATTCTGTTTCTGGATATTCAGATGCAGGGCATGGGCGGTATGGAAGCGGCAAAAGAACTTCGAAAAAAGAATAAAAAGCTTATCCTGATTTTTGTTACCGCTTTGGAAGAGTGTGTCTTTCAGGCTTTTGATGTGGGAGCTTTTCATTATCTGGTAAAACCCTTTTCAGATGAGAAATTTACATCTGTATTCCAAAAGGCTGCCAAACAGTATAAGGAACTGGAAGAAAAGGATAAAACTGTCGAAGATCATGAGCGGTATTTGATGATCACTTCCAAAGGAATCCACAGAAAGGTCCTGATGGAGGATATTATTTTTGCAGAGGTTTTTAACCGAAAGGTGGTCATTCATACGAAGCAGGAAGAGATTGAATACTATGGGAAGCTCTCGGATTTAGAAAATAAGGCGGGCGAGGATTTTTTTCGTACCCACAGAGCGTATCTGGTTCATTTTAAGTATGTCGTCAAATATGATGCATCCACAGTCTGGCTGAAAAAAGGAGAGGCGCTGATTGCCAAACCCAAATATCCTGCATTTGTACAAAGCTACCTGCAATATAACCGGAGGAAGGGGAGAGGACTGTAGAGATGGTGGAAGAAATAATCGATTGGGAACCGCTATGGAATGTGCTGGGGAGTGTAAGCGGCGCTGTCTTCATTATTCTGAGCGGCTTTCTGCTGGTTCGCCTTATGGAACCTTTTCTATCGGAAAAAAGATATAAAAATGCAGTTTTGTTTAGTTATATTTTTGTCATGCTGATCTTAAAATATATCCCTTATGAAATGAGTTATCTGTTTGCTCATATGATGGGGATGGTTACGGCGTTTCTTGTCATGTGTCTTGTGGACAAAAAGAACAGGGAACAGAAGTTTTTCCTGGCGGTGACATTTTATCTCCTGGATCTGGTTGCGCGCAGCATTATTTTAGAACCCTGGGATCTTTTATATGATGTGCTGATCTTACGTCCGGTCATGATGGAACATCCCTATTTGCAGTTTTACTTCTTTTGCTTTATGGAGTGGCTGAATCCGACTCTGTATGCGGTGGTTATGGCTTTGCTCATCAAAGCGGTTCATAGAATCTATTCCTACAAACAGGAAAATATTGAGAAAAGGGAACTGGCGCTGATCTTGGCCCCCTTCTTATCCCTGATCATGGGATACGGCCTTTTTCGCTATTCCGCAACCGCATATGAGATGGATACGCAGGAATATATCTGGGACTACCATCTTGGATGGGGATGGATGCAGACGCTTTATATGACGATTTCTTTTGCAGCCATGCTCACGGTCATTTTTTCCTATCAGCGCATCAAAGAAAATCAGCGAAAGGAAAAAGAAGAGGCCGTACTCTTTAGACAAGTAGAGGACATGGAGAGGCATGTTGCAGAAGTAGAAAAAATGCAGCTTCATATACGCAGCCTGAAGCACGATATGAGAAACCATGTGATGGTCTTGGAAAGACTTTGCGGACAGAATGAGGATGCAAGAGAATATGTGGCAAAGTTAAAAGAGCAGGTGGACGAGACTGTCGGCGGGGCAGGTTTACAAACCGGCAATCCGGTGGCGGATATCATCTTGGATGAGAAACGCAAAGAAGCGGAAAGAAGAGGGATTCTCTTTACATGTGACTTTTTTTATCCCGAAAGAAACGATATCAATATTTATGACATTAGTGTCATTTTGAATAATGCCATAGACAATGCCATCGAGGGCGCCTCGGAATGCGAAAACCCTTGCATTAAGATTTTGTCTTACCGTAAGAACAACGCTTATATGATAGAAATAAGAAACAGTATGACAGGCAGTCGGGCAGTAGATGAGGAAAGCGGCTTGCCGCGTACCACCAAAGAGGGAGAAGGACATGGCTTCGGGCTATCCAATATCCGGAAAGTGGCACAGAAATATTACGGCGATATCGTGATTGAGCAAAAAGATGGTGAGTTTGTGC
>JAFLTF010000005.1:52827-56126 GCA_022510585.1 Lachnospiraceae bacterium | reverse complement strand
CCAAAACCCCATCTCGCATCCGGATAGGTAATATTATTCTCCCGCACCGCGCCTCGGATAAAGAGGCTTTTAACAATTCTGCTTTCGCTGTAAGGGGCATATCCTTCCACGATCGCCCATTGCATGTATTGGGCGACGCAGCCTGCACAAAGCGCTGCCGCAAGGCTTGAGCCGGTACGGGCTCCGAGAGCCGTGGAAACCTGCACGCCAGGTGCTGCCAGGTCCGGTTTTACCGAGCCGCTCGAGGTAAATCCCCTTCCCGATTCCGTAAACCAGCTGCCGTTAAGGCCGTTATAGGCAGAAACCGTAATCACATGCCCTGCGTTAGATGGTTCTGTCAGCGTTACGTCAGGACTGGGTTCTAAGAAACTCACTCCACCGTCTATAAACGCCGTAATCGGCAGCCATAGATGAAAACGCCCGGCACCCTGAATAGACTCCTGCCTTGCAGGTGTCACCATAATCGTCCAGATGCCCGGCGTGGGATTTTCAAAACGGAAATAGATGAGTTGGTTTCCGGAACGTTTCTCGACCAGGGTAAGTCCGGTATAGATCTTGGTTCTATCAAACAGAAAGTTGTGGTTATTGTCCATTCCGTTACGGAAATCAATTGTGAAAGTCATTTCCCCGCCCGGGGTACGTATCACGACGCTATAGATATCTACCCGGTTTCCCCATAATTCCATGCTAAAGCCTCTCGTGTTTTCTTCCACACGCATCTCTACCTGCTTAGGTACCACAGCTGTATAATGGTGCTCCTTATCGCCCTCGTTACCGCCACAGACAATAACTGCCCTGCTTCTTTTTATAGCGATCTCATTAAGATAGGAAGCAAGTGGGGATGTCCCTGCATGGTCGCCCATGTTGGTTCCAATCCCAAGGACGATGACAACCGGTCTTTGTGATTCGATGGCCATACGCTCTAAATATCTTACCGCTTCCATGATATCATTTTCCTGATAGGCATCCGCTCCGTCGGCAACCAGGTAATACTGTCTTAAATAGTCCTTCGCGCCTTTTAATTTGACGACCGCAATATCGGCCTGAGGAGCTGTTCCCCGGAAGGTCAATCCCTGATTTAAAATGCTTCCTGCCGCTGCAGAAGCCATCGCCGTTCCGTGCCCGTTTACATCGTTACTGGGTACGATGCTAAACGGATCATCGCTTTGTAATGCACGGTTAATATCTTCCCTGGTATATTCGGTTCCATATAGAAAATTCTCCGGCGGTTCTCCGGTCTGTATGGTCTGGTCCCAAATAGAAAGGATCCTGCTGCCGCCCTCTTCATTCTTAAAATAGTCAAGATTGTAACGTATTCCCGTATCGATAAATCCAATGATCACGCCTCGGCCCTGTAAAGAAAGGGGCGGGGCCTGCACTCTGAGATTTCCCATTTCTACCAGATTTTCCGCCTGAAAAGTCTGCATGAGACCATAGAGTTTCGGAATAGAATAATAATTATAGGAGCCTACGGATATCGCCGGAAGCTCCTGTCTGTTGGCGTAAACCACTCCAAATTCCTCATTAATAGAGCGGAAACAATAATCAATTCCCTGCCCTTCTAATGCTTCTTCGGGCAGCATAAAATCTATAATGACATCTGCATAATCATTGGATAAAATTCTTTCTTTACAAGTCATTTTGTCAACACTTTCTACGAACTTCGCTTATTTTATGATATGCGATTTTCGTTCCGCGTTGACTCATCACTCTTCAATCACATTCAAATCGTCCGGATTCTCCAGGCTGTTGCTCCTGATGTCAATGACCGGTCCGCCGTTTCCTTCGATATATTCTCTGGTAATCGTAATTTTACCGATATTATCGTCTTTCGGGATCTCATACATGATATCCAACATAAATTCTTCGATAATTGCCCGAAGAGCTCTGGCACCGGTATCTTTCTCCATCGCCTTCTCTGCAATCGCCTCTAAAGCGCCTTCATCAAATTCCAGCTTCACCTCATCCAAAGCAAGCAGCTTCTGATACTGTTTCAGGATTGCATTCTTCGGTTCCGCCAAGATTTTCACCATCATTTCCTTGCTTAAGCCTTCCAGTGTAAAGACAATTGGCAGACGGCCGATAAACTCCGGAATCATACCGAATTTTTTAATATCCTCTATCGTTACCTGACTTAAGATATTCTTCTCTTTATCATATTTATCCCGTAATTCGGCATTGTAGCCGATGGATGTCTTTTTTCGTAGACGCTGCTTGATGATATCATCCAGATCCGGAAAGGCGCCTCCGCAGATAAAAAGAATATTTCTGGTGTTCACCGTAGCAAGCGGCACCATGGCATTCTTGGAATTGGCGCCTACCGGCACTTCCACTTCCGCACCTTCCAAAAGTTTTAACATTCCCTGCTGCACGGATTCTCCGCTGACATCTCTGGAATTGGTATTTTTCTTTTTGGCGATCTTATCGATCTCGTCAATGAAAATAATTCCCTGTTCTGCTCTTTCCACATCGTTGTCGGCGGCTGCAAGCAGCTTGGAAACAACACTTTCGATATCGTCGCCGATATAACCTGCTTCCGTCAGAGAAGTAGCATCCGTAATGGCCAGCGGCACATCCAAAAGGCGTGCCAGTGTCTTGACCAGATAGGTCTTGCCGCAGCCCGTAGGTCCGATCATCAGCATATTGGATTTTTCTATTTCAATCTCATCCATGGTGCCGGTAGCAACCCTTTTATAATGATTGTAGACCGCTACGGAGATGACTTTTTTGGCATGCTCCTGTCCTATGACATAATCATCCAGTTTTGCCTTAATCCTATGCGGAGGCATGATGTTTTTGATATCAATGGCAGGGGCTGCATCCTGCGCATTCTTCTTTTTCTTCAGTTTCTGCTTGTTCGGGATCCCGCCGTCTCCCTGCAGATCCGCCAGATTGACAAAACTGATATTCGGAAACCCCTTCCCATTATTGTAGTCTGTCATATTGCCATTTGAACCGCTGGGATAGTTCAGCAGTCCCTGATAATCAAACTGGCTCACCGTATCCATGGTCTTGTGCATACAGTCGTTGCAGACACAAATATGATTGGGCAGCTTGAACATCTTTCCCGCCTTGCTTTCCGGTCGCCTGCAAATAAAGCAGACATCTTCATATTCATCTTTCTTCTCTTGATTTTCACTGCCATTTTCCTGACCGGAAACGTTTTTTTCATCATCCTTCATAATCCGTTCTTACCTTTCTGATACTGCGATATTTTCAATTTTCTCCTTCGGGACCCACTTCTTTACCTTGGCAAAAAGATCCTCCATCATGATCGGTTTGGCTACAAAGTCATTCAT
>JAFLTF010000005.1:15326-52727 GCA_022510585.1 Lachnospiraceae bacterium | reverse complement strand
GCAGCGGTGCCAGCATCTCTTCCGCAACCATCCGGTTGATCTCATTGTCATCCACGATCAGGATCTTAGCTTCCGGTGCGGTAAAGGAATCCGCCGTAACGGGATTTACTCCCGCTTCGGTCTGCTCTTTTTCTTCTCCGGTAAGCCCTTGCTCTCCTGCCGCGATTGCCCGGCAGAAATTATAGGTATAAAGAGGCTTGTTGATCGTTTCGATTCCCTCCGGCACGTCACTTTCAACCATAGGATTCTGCAAATAATAAATTGCCGCCCCGCAGTCTGTCAGGCGTTTCTTTTCATCCTCTGATAATTGATCGTAACAATCCGTGAAATAATACAACTTTCCGCTATCTGTTCCATCTGCCAAAATATCGGACAAAAAGGGCATCTGATAGGCCTCTGCCAGCTTCTGCAATGCTTCTATAGCGGCTTCATTTTTCATGGTTCCGGCAATAAGAATCTGCCCGCCTGCATTTCCCGGCGTGACCGCCTTCCCACTGCCTGCAAGCTTTTGATGGATATGAAAATAAAACTCGCTTCCTTTGCCGTACTCGCTTCTTACACCGATGCTGCCGTTCATAAGTTCTACCAGCTGTTTGGAGATGGAAAGACCAAGTCCGGTGCCTTCTTTTTTATGATTCTTCTTGGTATCTACCTGTTGGAAAGAACCAAACAGTTTCGACAGATCCTCTTCCCGGATGCCCTGACCGGAATCTTTGACGGAAACTGCCAGTTCTACGTCATCTCCCTCTGTTTTTTCCACCCGGACACTTAAGGCCACATAACCTGCTTCCGTAAACTTTGTGGCATTGTTCATCAGGTTGATGATGATCTGGCGGATCCGCAGCGCATCTCCGTAAAGCTTATCCGGAAGTTCGGGATCAATGTCATAAATCAGCTCCACCGGCTTATTGCCGATCCGGTTCAAAATGATCATCCCCAGATCATTCAGCATTTCCGTAAAATCATAATCTTCTTCCACAAGTTCCATTTTGCCGGATTCGATCTTGGACATATCCAAGATATCATTGATAATGGTAAGCAGCGCATTTCCTGAATTCTGGATATTGACGATATAGTCCCTCTCCCGCTTGGGAAGATCTTCCCGCAGCAAGATCTGTGTCATTCCGACAATAGCATTCATGGGTGTGCGGATCTCATGGGATACATTGGATACAAACGCCGATTTTGCCTGATTTGCGGCATCCGCACGCTCCTTTTCCTCCTGCACTCTTTCCATCAGTTCCTGCTGTCTGGTCACATCCACAAGGAGCATACTGTAACCTACAACCTCGTTCTTATCAATAATATCCACAATCTTCTTTTCATAATATTTTCCGTCAGTCTGATAGATCTCTTCCGTATTAGTGAACAACTCATGCAGTTCTTCCGGAATGGGTCTCTGCTTTCTTAACCGCTTCAATTGCTCAAAAATTTCCATTGCATAAGTATTGGCTTCTAAGTATCCATAATTGATGTCCACAATGATAAAGGCATCTTTCATCTGCTCAAAGACCCATTCATGCCCCATTTCCGCAATACCGTAAAATTCATCCCTGATCAGGCTTAAGATGATGGATAAGATGGAAAGAGAGGCAAAAATCGGTACAAAATCAAAAACCGGATTCAGTTCCATATAAGCAATCAGCGAAACGATAACAACAAACTGCGCGCCGATTATCTTCGCCATATTTGCCCGTGCTGTCTTATCCTTCATGGTAAACAGTTTGATATTGGAATAGAGCAGCACCCACGCCAGAAAGAAGCAGACCCAGCTGTAACGTACTATATACACGATATTCCGCACGACCTGCGCCATATAGTAAATCCCGAGCTGTTCACTCTTTTCAAACAGGAGAATGGATTCTTCTCCGAAAAAATAAGTTCGCAGCGCATCATTCCAATATAATGTCACGTTGGCTGTTTCAAAAAACGCCCAGATATAGAAAGGCAGCTTGGGGAACTTTTTCCAAAGATAACTGGCAATAAACATTGCAAAAAAGTAGTAAAACAGAGAATTCCCCAAAAACTCCATCTTGCTGATGATCGTCGCCTGCTCAGGCGTATCTGCGCTCACCACGAAAAGATATCCGCTGTTCATTAAAAGACAGCCCATATTGGTTATCATCAGATACATACTGTTATTGCTTTGATGATTGCGCCGAAGCAGCGCAATCATGCCGACCAGCGGAATCAACATGCCGATGGTCTGCACTACATATATCAAGTATTCCATTTTCTTCACCCGGAAATCATTATATCTGAGCCTATTATATCATATATTCTCCTATTCTACCACTTTATAGGGAAAAATAAGGCTCCGCGCTTAGACGAAGCCTCAAATGGTCTGTTTGTGACACAAGTGTCATATTTAAATCTGATCACGGTTTTACTGTTCCACTTTATTACCCAGGGTAATGTCCACGGTTTTACTGACATAACCGTCATTGCTTACCGTCATGATCGTTATTTCTGCTGTATCACCTTTCGCATAGTATTCCAGAAGTCTTTGCAACTCATCCATGGAGGATACACCGGCGCCATCGAAAGCGGTAATGATATCACCTTTTTTCAAGCCTGCCGCTGCTGCTGCCGTTCCTTCATATACCTGTGCGATATAGACGCCCTTAGGCATTCCGTAAGCGGAGGATACCTCTGCCGTAACGCTGATTCCGGATATTCCGAGGAAACCTCGTTCATCCTCAGCCACCTTGTTTCTTGTCTCTCTCAGCATCAAATCCGCAATGATAGGACTTGCCGCCGAAATCGGAATGGCATAACCCATGCCCTCAATCACGCTGCCGCCGATCTTATTGGAATTGATGCCGATCACTTCCCCGTTGATGTTTAAAAGTGCACCGCCGGAATTACCGGGATTGATGGCCGCATCTGTCTGAATAAAAGTTCCGGTGCTGCCGTCGGATAACTCCATCTCCCTGTTCAAGGCACTGATAACGCCGGTTGTGACAGACTGTCCGTACCCCAGTGAGTTCCCGATTGCAATGGCAGGCTCACCAATCTTTAACGTATCGGAATCTCCCAGTGTTGCAATTGCGATCTGTTCCAAGGATGTTGAGGAAATATCCGTTAAAGGTACTGCTATTACGGCAAGATCCATATCTGCATCCGTACCTTTCACAGAGGCCTCCGCCTCACTGCCATCCACAAACTGCACACTCAGTTTATTGGCGCTTTCAATGACATGGTAATTTGTTACGATGAGAAGTTCCGTATCGTTCTCACCTACAATAATACCGGAACCGCTTGCTTCCGCTTCATTCGTCAATGCCTGGCCAAAATAAGACATGGTTTCCGTATAAGTATTGCTGATGGATACCGCTGCCGGCATAACGGCAGAAACTACGTCGGATACATCTGACACGACTGTCGTAACCGTATTCGTCTTATGAATCATACTTCCGTCCGAACCATGGGTTACGGATCCTGAAATTACTTCTTCTTTCCCTTTTTCTATCCCGGCTTTTGCGCTGTCTCCCACTTCCCTAGGAACTTCGCTGATCTGTGCCTGAGAATCTCTGTTTAACATTCCCGTAGCCGCTTCCACCGCATAGAATCCGAGACCTGCACAGATTCCGAAAAACAATCCCAGAGAAACACATACCAGCACTTTCTTGAAATAACCGCTTCCGCTCTTTTCCTTTTTCTTTTTTTCTTTCTTCACTTCATTGTGAAGATTGGCATAATCATTGGGATAGGTATTCCCATACTGATAGCTGCCCGCACTTCTTGCATAACTATTGTTATGCTGCCATGTACCGGCTCCGTTATAGCCGGTGTTCATATTGTGATAATAGTGATTTGCCTGATTTATATTGGTATTGGCATTGGTATTGGCATTAATATCTGCACCCGAATAAATACTTGAGGAACTATTCGTTTCTGCTTCGGTATTTAATTCCGAGGTGGTATTTACCTCCGTTCTGACACTCGTGTCATAAGTACTGTTTCCACCCATATCGGTTCCTGCATCCTGACTCATATCCTGCCAGATCTGCTCGCTGAACCTTCCCTGTACCTGGTTCTGATTCTGGTTCTGATTTAATTCCGCTTGTTCTTCTCCGTTGTCCCTGTTTTGCGGGTACATATCCGGATACTGATTCTCATACATCTTCAAGACTCCCTTCTTACTTCTTACTTCTTACTTCTTATTGCCTTCTGTTTCTTCCGGCAATTCATTTCCTTGATGATGAGTTCAGTATACTTTCAAAATGTGTATAAATTGTGATGAAAATTTTTACTTTTTGTGTTTTTTGATTTTACATTTCATCCTATTCGACTGTCACGGATTTTGCCAGATTTCTCGGCTTATCCACATCGCATCCTTTTCCTACTGCCACATAGTACCCGAATAACTGCAACGGTATGATCGCCAGTGAATTGGCAAAGTATGGATTGGTTTCCGGAATATAAATGACATAATCGGAAGCTTTTTCTATTTCTTTGTTCTCTTCACAGGTAACCGCCAGCACAAAAGCGCCTCTTGCCTTTACTTCCACCATATTGCTGATGGTCTTCGCATACAGATCCGGCTGTGTGGACACCGCTGCAACCAGGGTTCCTTCCTCAATCAGGGAGATGGTACCGTGCTTTAATTCTCCCGCAGCATAGGCCTCCGAATGAATATAGGAGATCTCCTTTAATTTCAGGGAACCTTCCAGAGAGATCGCATAATCGATGCCGCGTCCGATAAAAAAGACATCTTTGGCACCGATATAGCGGTTGGCAAACCGTTGGATCTTATTTTTATTATTGAGCAAAAGTTCTATCTGATCCGGCAGGCACTTTAAATCGCCTAAAAGGGATGCAAACAGTTCCTCTGATATCTTTCCTCTGACTTTTCCCATTTTCATGGCCAGTAAATACAAAGCAATCAACTGCGCACTGTAGGCCTTCGTTGTGGCGACCGCAATTTCCGGTCCCGCCCAGGTATACATGACATTGTCGGCTTCTCTGGCAATGGAGCTGCCCACTACATTGACGATACCCAGTACCTTGAAACCTCTTGCCTTTGCTTCCCGGAGCGCCGCCAGCGTATCGGCTGTCTCCCCCGACTGGCTGATTACGATGACCATGGCGCCCTCTTCCAGAATCGGGTCACGGTAGCGGAATTCCGAAGCCAGATCCACCTCCACCGGAATCCTTGCCAGGCCTTCCAAAACGTATTTTCCTGTCATACCCGCATGGTAAGCGGAACCGCAGGCAACAATGTGGATCTTGCTCACCGCCTTTAACTCCTCATCCGTCATGTTCAATTCTTCAATCACGATATCTCCATTTTTGACCCGAGGAGTCAATGTGTCGGAAACGGTCTTGGGCTGCTCATACATTTCTTTTAGCATAAAATGCTCATAGCCTGCTTTTTCCGCAGCATTTGCATCCCAGTCGATGATGACCGGTTCCTTTTTCAGTTCTTCTTCATCCACTGTATAAAAATGCATATGGTCGGCACACAGTTTCACAACTTCCTGATTATCCACATAATACACTTTTCTGGTATATTTCAAGATCGCCGGCACATCGGAAGCGATAAAGCACCCGTCATCATTCTGTCCCACGATCAGCGGGCTGTCTTTCCTGGCTGCAAACATCTGGTCCGGACAGTCGGCAAAGACGATACCAAGGGCATAGGAACCTTCTACACGATGCAAGACTTTGGAAACTGCCTCTAAGGGATTCCCTTTATAATAATAATCCAAAAGATGCGCCAGTACTTCCGTATCCGTTTCGGAAACAAACCGGTAGCCCTTATCAGTCATCTTTTTGCGCAGCTGCATATAGTTTTCAATAATACCGTTATGTACCACCGCAATGGTCTCTGAGGTATTATAATGAGGATGCGCATTGATATCGCTGGGCGCACCATGAGTCGCCCATCTGGTATGTCCGATGCCGTAAAAACCCGGCATAGTTTCCCCGCCATGGGTCAGATTTTCCAAAATCTTAAGCCGGCCCGCAGATTTCTGGATATTGATCTTTTCTCCGTCATAGATTGCCATGCCGGCAGAGTCATACCCTCTGTACTCCAGTTTGGACAACCCGTCCAGAATGATCGGCGCCGCCTGTTTTTGTCCGATATACCCTACAATTCCACACATATGATATCCTCCTATTCCCAATATCTCCTGTTTGCCGAACATCTCACGACAAGCTTCTTTGGCAGTTTCCTGTAGTTTTTTCCTGCCAGATACCCCAGATATTTAAATCCTGTTTGTATAATTACCCCCGGAATCTGTTCGATCATCTTTTTACGGCTAAGATGTGCAACCGTCCTCATAAAGAGTTTCATTCCCTCTGATTCGGAAGGCACCTTTGCGAAAATCTCCGGATGGTCCGCCTGGGAAACGCCCAGATCAAAATATCTTCGAAATTGTTCCCCGGCTGTGTAATCATGAGAATGATATACCCTCGCCTCAGGCTGATAAGCAATACCGTACCCGGCAAAGACAGCGCCGGCGGCAAAGATCATATCTTCATTAAATATAGTATGGTTGATAAAGCCTCCCAAGGCATCAAAAATATCTCTTTTGTAAGCGGCGCATACGTTGGAGCAGAAAAAAGTCTTAATGCCCAGTCTGTCGAGGTCTGCTTTTGTCTTTACTGCTTTTTGGGCCGGATAATTGAAATTTCTTGTGAATTTCTCCGCCTCGGTACTGCTCTTGTCTGCAAGCTGCCTGCCATAAGCAACTGCGACGTTTTTCTCATCCAGAGCTTCCAGCAGCTTTTCTACCATAAATTCGTCTGCCGGGACGGCATCCTGCGTCATCATAATAAAGATTTCGGCATCCGAATAACCGACCGCTTTATTTCTGGTACTTCCATGGTCAAACTCCCGCTTCGCTATATGCTTTACCAATATATTATTATACCTGCCGGAAAAAGAAGTGCCATCCGTTAAACGGTCAAAATACTTCCGCCCCGTATTGATAATGATAATACGGCGAATCGGAACCGTCTGTTCTTTCAGGCGGTCCATTAAATCCATGAATTTCTGATCCGGCTTATAAGTCGGGATGATAACATCCACTGTCTTCACCAATAGTTCCCCCTATATAGCAGGAAAGGGCCTATAAGACCGGCCCTTTTGCTTTTATTCATTCTATTTCAATTCAAATATCGGTTTTTATCCGCTTCGATCTGTCTGCTGCATTCCTGCACCATAGCGGACGGTGTATAATTATAATCATCAAACAGGAATTGATGCAGCCATTTGACATTTTCTTCCAGATTGGTCGGAACAACGCAGGATCCTTTGGCTCCCATTGTTCCCGTTACCCGGTACTCTTCCTGCGGGAAACCCTCGGTCTTTGTGATATTATACTTCGTAACATCTCCTAACAGCTCCAGGATCTCTGACAGATCCAGAGAGGTATAAACTTCACTGAACACGCCGTTAGCAGTCTGTACCAACGCGGCCGGAGACGCTTTCTTTGCCTGGTCTGCTACAGCAGTGAGAACCTCTCTTTGACGCTCCGCACGTTTAAAGTCATCTCCTGCGGTATAACGGATACGACAGTAACCGGTGGCTTGCAGACCGTCCAGCAGCTGGTAGCCTGTGGACGTCACTTTTGTATAAGGCCGTTTCAAATCTTCCGCAATACATAACTGATAATTGTTCAGGTGGTTGATCTCCGCCTCATCCACATCGATGTAAACACCGCCTAACGCATCAATGGTATCGGTCAGACCGGCAAAACCTACCGTAACAAAGTCCGTTATGTTCATATCCAGATTCATATTGAGCATGCTGATCGCCATTTCCGGACCGCCCTTTGCATAGGCGCCGTTACATTTCGTATAAGTATCATTGCTCAAATTCAGATACGTATCACGATAAACCGATACCAGCCTGCACTCCCCGGTATCCTGATTGATGGATGCGATCATGATCGTGTCGCTTCTGGTATGCTTCGTCAAGGCTCCGGTTGTAGAATCCACACCGAACAGGGCTATATTACGGTATCCCTTCATCGTTGTCTCTGCCGCGTTTTTGACCGTATCATTGATGATGATATTCTCTTCTTTTACCTCAACATGACCGGCCTTTTCACCCTGCAGGACAGCGTATAAGACAACACCCATAAGAGCCAGGACGAAAATCTCCACGATAAAAAGGATGATCCTCGTTCTCTTCTTTCTAGCCTGTTCCTTCTTTGTCAGTTTCTTTCCGGAAGACTTCTTAGGCTTTCTGTCCGGTGATTTTTCATATGCATCTCTATCGTTCTTTGTCATATCATGTACTCCCTTAACTCCCTGTTTCTAACTCTTGTTACAACTTTGGCTCAATTACTAAATAAAGAACCCATACACTAGAATTATACTACATCTTGTTAGAATTGCAACTAAAATACACCAGATTTTGCAACTCTTAATCAATTCTTAATAATTAGTAGTATAACTTTAATATGCATTTTTATTTATGAGGCCTTTAAATATTGTCAAAAACATAATTTTGATGTCAAAGGATAAAGTCCAGTTTTCAATATAGAAAATATCATGTTCGATCCTCCGCTTGATGGAGGTATCCCCACGATATCCGTTGATCTGTGCCCAACCGGTAAGTCCCGGTCTGACCTGATGTTTTACCATGTATCTGGGGATTTCTTCTTTAAATTTCTCTACGAATTGAGGTCTCTCCGGTCTGGGGCCGACTACGCTCATATCGCCTTTCAAAATATTAAAAAGCTGAGGCAGCTCGTCCATACTGGTCTTACGAAGCAGCCTGCCCACTTTGGTCACACGGGGGTCGTCTTTTGTCGTCCACCCTTTTTTCTCCGCACCGGGTTTCTGCACTTCCATCGTTCGGAATTTATACATTTCAAAAGGTTTGTTATGCAGACCGATCCGCTCCTGTTTGAATATGGCCGGTCCCTTGCTGCTGCATTTCACAGCAATAGCACAAATAAGCATGATCGGTGAAAAGACTACCAATCCGATCAGGGATACTACAATATCCACGGCACGCTTTACCACCCAGTTCAAGGTATTGGTAAGCGGCACATAACGAATATTGACTACTGCAAGTCCCATCAGGTCTTCGGTATAGGGTCTGCTTGGGAACAGGCTGTTATAGTCGGGAATGAACTTCGTATGCACACCCGATTTTTCGCACATATCAACAATATACTCCAAACGGTCATAATTGTCCAGAGACAGGGTGATCGCAATTTCATCCAGTTTATTTTGCGGCAGGATATAATGCAGGTTGCCGATAGAGCCTATAACCTTAACTCCTTTATAAACAGTACCTCTGGGCACGGAATCGTCCAGAATGCCGCGTACCACATAACCCCACTGGGGATTGGCATTGATCCTTAAGATATACTCTTCCGCCGCTCTGGAATAGCCTACTAACAGGATATACTTCAGGTTATAGCCTTTTTTTCTGAAAAATTGAAGAAGAGCGCGGAGTACAGACCGGAAAATGGTCGTAAAAATGATATTGATGATATAAAACAGACCCATCATGGTACGGGAAACGTCAATCTGTTTGATGAAATACCAGCCTGCCATCAACAGGATGATTCCTACGGTATTCGCCTGAATGATATTAATGATCTCGTATTTATGGACAGTTGCCCGCTTAGGGGTATATAAATTGAAATAATAGTACAGGATGATATATCCCGGAACAATAAAATAAAGCAGTTCAAAATATGTCTGCATGGTAAGTACGCCTATTTCCGGAGAAATATCGGAAAAAGGACTGTCAAATTTTAAATACCACGCAAATATATAAGAAACTGCAACAACTAGCGCATCCATCAAAAGATGCAGCCTATTAAAATATTTCTGGTTGTCCTTGATCATCCTATGCCTCTCTATCCGGCTCTTGCTATTGATTTTTATAGTACAATATTAAGGAAAGAATTGTCAAGGCGGCTGTCTATAGAAACCTTTTCAGCGTATTGACCCACAAAAGAAGCTGTATTCGGCAATAAGCCCCAAAATGTTCCCTGCTGTAGGGTACTTTGCATCTTCGGCCTTCTTTGGACGCACAAAGCCTTATGCCTTTTATCAGTCCTCCCACATATTCGCGTCCCAGCCCTTTTCGGATGAAAAATAAAGTCTTGATACCAAAGCCCGCCAGTAAAAACGGCAGATTCATAAGAATCTGCGCCCATGGCATATTTTTATAGATCAGATACACGCTGTTTCGAGAGGCCAGATCCACCTTAAAGGCATTGTATCTGGAACCTGAAAAGGCACTTCCCGCATGATATATGCGTGCCCTTGGCGCAAATACATTGCGATATCCGTAGATTTGCGCCCGGTATCCCAGATCAATGTCCTCCAGATAAGCAAAATGATTCTCATCCAGAAGCCCGATCTGATTTAAAATACTCATTCTGTATATGGCCCCGCCGCCGCAGGCGGCAAAAATGAACCGGCTTTTCCGGTAATCTTTCTCCGGCCTTCCTTTTCCGACGGCAAAAGCCCAGCCAAGTGCACAGTACAGATCTCCGGCATCATCTATTTTGTCTTTTTCCTGCATGGAAAGCATTTTGGCAGATGCGGAAAAAATGTTTTCGTCCCGCTCCATTACACGCTCTAACTCTTCCACAAAGCCCGGTTCTGCCACAGTGTCATTATTCAGGAAAATGACATATTCCGTCCGGGCCGCTGCAATACCCGCATTGACAGCTCTGCAAAAACCCGTATTCTCTTCAAACCGAATGGTCTCTATCTCCGGAAAATTTTCCACAACCATCTCATAGCTGCCGTCTGTAGAACCGTTATCCACCAGGATAATGTGTGCCGGTTCCTGTTGTAGAGACTGTAAGCAGTCCATTAAATAACGCATGCCATTTAAATTGGGTATGATGATTGTAGACCTTACAGCTTTCATATATTAAATCTCCATTTAATTTTTCGCGTATTTCACAGAGATCTTTGGATCCCATACTGTCAAATACCCCTTCTTGGCAGCAATCCTGCCAAGTTCCATGCTCAATTTCCGGTATCCGGCTTCATCACAGGTGATTTCGGATACATCAGCCAGGTTTTGTGTCCCGGTTTCTCGATATGAAACGCCTGTTATTTTTTCAAAAAAGGGTTGCAGAGACTCACAGATGCGTATACAGCGAATATCTACCGCTGCGCAATCCTGCATCAATGCAGCTCTATGGGTACTGCCACCGCTGTATTCTTTATGCAGTCCCTGATAAAGCCTTTCCCCTTTTTCATTATAGATTCCCGATATCATTTTATTCTGCCTGCCCAATATCCTGCCGCCGACGATTCCGACCTCGGGACGGACCGTAAGCAGATCCGGAACATAGTCTACCTGATAGAATCCTAAATGCAGGGAATGGGATACTTTTGCATCCCATCCTCTTTTTTTCAAAAAATCCTCCAAAGCGGCCTTTCCCGCTTCATATGCATAACCCTTGCTGGCGGTGTTTTCTGCAGTAGAAGTTTCATGGATCCGCCAATGATATAAGACCTTCGGGATATGGAGCACTTTTTCATTCAGTTTTCGGATATCCTGACCTGCCTCTGCGGTAAGCAGATGGTCAATGATACGCAGCACCAGATCATAATCTTGTGCGCCATCGTATTTCTTCCGCAATTTCAACTTCTTCATCAAAGCAGACTCTGCCATCATAAAATGACAGATATAATTATTGGATAATAATAAATCCAGATTAAATCCGTATTTTTGGTTGGGCTGTTTATAATAACATGCGTTATTATCATATTTGTCTTCATCAGAATACAGTAAAACCGGACGTATTCCTTCTTTTTTCGCCTGCTCAACAGCCGCTGCCATTTCATACAGGGCATCCGGCGCAAGGAAATCATCATGATCCAGCAGCCCAATATAATCTCCGTCCGCTTCCGCAATTCCTGCATTGGTATTCTCCGAGATTCCGCCGTTTTCCACCAGACGAAGGTAACGCAACCGCCTCTCGCCCTCCTTCTCCTGATATTCCGTTACGATTTCCTCTACCGCATCCCCGGCGCTTGCATCCGCTATGATCAACTCCCATCTTTCGTAACTCTGTTTTCTGACGGAGTCGATCAATTCATAAAGAAACTCCTTTTTCGTTTCGTAGGCCGGCACTACGATACTGAAACGGTAAGGAAATCGTTTCCAGTCCGCCCGCTGTGCTGCCAGGACATCCTCCTTCGGCTCTGTATAGACATAATCCGATCTTTTTTCTTCCTCGATACGTTCTTTCGCCGCATAGTAGGCCTGTTTGATGCCGTTTTTCTTAAAATAACGCATGGTTTTTTTAACATTGCCGACAGTTAGAATACGCTTGTTCATGTTCTTCCCACACTCACAAATAGGCCTTCAAATCTTCCGTCAGTTTCTGCAGTTTCGCTTCCGCATCCTCCAAACCGGTTCCTTTAACACCCATGTAAAACTTGATCTTCGGCTCGGTTCCGGAAGGACGTGCGCAGCACCAGGAATCATTTGTCAAATCAAAATAAAGTACGTTGGACTTCGGCAGTCCTGTTGCGCCCTCTTCACCCGTCTCCAGATTCAACGTCTTACCCGTATTGTAATCTCTGAACTCTTTTACTTTCAGATCTCCGAAGTTTTTCGGCGGATTGCTCCGCAGCTTATTCATGATCTCCTCGATCTGCTTCGCACCATCGATACCTTTCATGGTGATCGAATACTGGCTTTCTTTGAAGTAACCGTACTTCTCATAGAGTGTGATCATCTGATCCCAGACGGTCTTACCGTTCTTCTTGCACCATGCCGCCATTTCGCACAGACACATAACGGCTACAATGGCATCCTTATCCCTTGCATGAGTTCCGGCAAGACAGCCGTAGCTTTCTTCCAGACCGAACACATAATTGTTGGAACCTGTCTGTTCAAACAGTTTGATCTGTTCTCCGATATATTTAAATCCCGTTAAAACTTCGATACATTTGACGTTATAATCCTCTGTGATGGCTTTTGCCATATTGGTTGTTACAATCGTAGTAACAAGCGCCGGATTTGCAGGCATTTTTCCTGTTGCAGTCCGTTCTCTTAAAATATATTCCGCAATCAGCATTCCTGACATATTTCCGGTAAACGGCACATATTCCCCGCTCTTGGTATCCAGCGCATAGATGCCCAGTCTGTCCGCATCGGGATCGGTTGCCAAAACGATATCGGCATTCTTTTCTTTTGCCAGTTTCAACGCCAGGGTAAAGGCTTTCGGATCCTCCGGATTCGGATAGGCAAGGGTTGTGAAATCCGGGTCCGGCATTTCCTGCTCGGGTACTACATAAACGTTCTTAAATCCAATCTCATCCAGAATCCTTCTGACCGGCAGATTGCCCGTTCCGTTGAAGGGTGAATACACAATTTTCATATCATCCGCAACCTCTTTGATGATTTCCGGATGAATGATCTGCTTCTTTAACTCTTCCATGTATTTGTCATCAATCTCTTTACCGATCACCTGATACAGACCAGCCTTCACGGCATCCTCTTTTGCCATCGTCAACACATCATGATAATCGGTGACATTGTTTACTTCCGTGATGATCTCTTTATCTTTCGGCGCCGTTACCTGTGCGCCGTCTTCCCAATAACATTTATAGCCGTTATATTCCGGCGGATTGTGGCTTGCCGTGATAACGATGCCGGAAATGCAGCCTAACGTACGCAGTGCAAAGGACAATTCCGGCGTGGGTCTGAGGGAATCAAATACATAGGCCTTGATACCGTTTGCAGCCAGACACAGCGCCGCTTCATCCGCAAATTCCGGAGATTTTCTTCTGGAATCATAGGCAATTGCCACGCCCTTTCCTTCTCCGCCCTGTTTCTTGATATAATTTGCAAGTCCCTGGGTTGCCTTACGGACAGTATAAATATTCATCCGGTTTGTTCCCGCACCGATCACACCCCGCAGACCGCCTGTTCCGAATTCCAGTTCTTTATAAAACCGGTCTTCAATTTCTTTTTCATCATCCCTGATCGCCTGAAGTTCCTTCTTGGTATCTTCATCAAAATAGGAATCCTCTAACCAAAATGCATACTGATCTTTGTAGCTCATGATGTTTCCCTCCATTTATTTATGTTATATTAACTTAGTGCCCATCAATAACTCTTTTATCTTACCACATTATGGATGAATTTTCAAAGCAAAGTCGCTCCGATCCAGGGAGAAATTCGGATTATAGTAAGGGTCTCCCTTTTCCAGCATTTCCTGCCATTTTTCGCGAAAGCGCTCTGATTCTTCATTGTATCGGACTGCCTTTTCCCCCTGATCATCCAAGCCCCGCGATACGGACTCAAAATGATACAGCTCTGCAAAAGGCGTAAACACATTCAGATAACCGGCTTCTCTGAGGCGCAGACAGAAATCCACATCGTTTAAGGACACCGCAAAAGATTCGTCCAAACCGCCTGCTTCTTCATAGATTCTTTTCTTTACCATCAGGCAGGCGCCTGTCACGGCTGTCACATTCTGTGCATAGCAAAGCCTGCCCATGTAACCCAGATTATTAGCGCTCACCCCATAGTGGGTATGGCCCGCGGTCCTGTGGGCACCCAGTCCGATGACCACACCTGCATGCTGGATCGTTCTGTCGCCGTAATAAAGTTTGGCGCCTACCGCTCCCACATCTTCCCGTTGCGCATACATTAACAGTTCTTCCATCCAATTTAGGGTGATCACCTGGGTATCATTGTTTAGGAGAATCACATAGTCTCCATCTGCTTTGGAAACGCCCAGATTATTGATACGAGAATAATTAAATTCTCCCTGGTAAGTGACAATGCGGATCAGTGCATTTTTGCGAAGCTCATCATAATAGCGGAAAACCTCATCGGAAGTGCTGTTATTTTCCACAATGATGATTTCATAATTATCGTAACTGCTTTTCTCCAAAATGGAAGTCACACAGCGTTTTAAATCCTCGCAATGATCCTTATTTGGAATAACGATTGTTATTTTAGGATTCCCTTTGATTTCATAGCGGATTCGAAAAATCGTCTCAAAGGCCTTCGTCGAAGAAATCTCAAAATTCTCAAAGCCCCGGCTCCTTAAATGGTCCGCTACTGCGCCTTTTGCGGCGGCAATGGCATAGTCCTTGGCATTGATATCGGAAGCTACGCTGCCTTTATGGGAACGCCAATAATACATCAGTTTCGGAATGTGTACGATTTGCTTAGCCTTAGAAGTCAGGCGCAGGATCATATCGTGGTCCTGACTGCCGTCAAAGGCAGAGCGAAACAGCTCTCCTCCCTCCAATAGCTTTCTGTCAAATACGCTGAAATGACAGATATAATTATTGGCACGCAGGTTATCTATGGCAAAATCCGGTTTGAAATGCAGCGTGATCATACGGTCGATGCTGTTCCCGTGAAAGGTGGTTTCATCGCAGTAAATATAATCCGCATCCCGCTCACAGATTGCCTTCATATATTCAAATAAAACGGCAGGATGCAGAATATCGTCATGATCAAACAGACCGATGTACTCGCCTGTCGCCATTTCCAGACATCGGTTGGTATTCTCGGAAATACCTCCGTTCTTCTCAAGCTTCCGGTATAGAATACGACTCTCTGTGTTTACAAGCCCGCCCACCTGCGGATGTTCTTTCAGATATTCGCAGTCCTTATCTGCATATGCCCTGCAGATCTGCTCCACATAAGCATGTTCCGCGTCGGAGCCGTCCGCCAGACAAAGCTCCCAGTTTTCATAGGTCTGAGCCATTACGGACTCAATTGCCTGCATCAGGAATTTCTTCGGCGTATTGTAAAGCGGCACCAGGATACTGATCTTTATCTTCTTCGGAAAGACGGTTTCCCGTTGTTTTTTTGCTTCTTCCGGCGTGGGAAAGCCTGCCGTCCCGTGCCGCTTTTTTACCTTTTTCTCGATTCGCTTGGCATCCAGTTTCTTAAGAATGCCGCGAAAGCTTCCGTAAAAACCGATACGTTCCTTCGTTCTTTGCAGAAAATGCACCATGGAGCGAAGCGGCCCCGACAGCTTCCAGAAAATACTTCCCCTGATCCGGTTCAGTTTCTGATCCAACTCCTGTACACGGTTTTCCGCATCCGCAAGCTTTCCTGCCAACACGCGGCTTTTTTGCCGCTCTCTTTCATAGGCCTCTTTATAATAACGCAGATCCTTTTCTTCCTTCTTATTCTCTGTGCTCATGATCAAGCTCCCTTATTCTATCTCAATGCGCCTATCGGACCATGTCAGATAGCTCTGACGTCCATTCTCATGCTCTGCCAGCATACCGATCTTCCATGTTCCGGACAAAAGGCTCCTGGTATCAAAACGCAGCACAAAACCGGCCAAAGATACATTGACTTCTTCGGTCAATAGTTTTTCCACATCCCTGCGCAGACAGGGAAACAGCTCCGCCTTATATAAGATCCCGTTTTCCCTCTGTAATAAGATACATCTCGTATATTCCGCATTATTTTCACCGGGAAGATAGCTCCAGCCGGTAATGACCATCCTGTCAGGCTCGCTCAGGCTGAGTTTGCGCTGCTTTTCCACCCGGTCAACGGTTAGTTCCAGAAAGCCTTGTTTGGCTTTTGCCGTCTTTTTCGCATCTTCCGTAGAAAGAGCCGCTGTCTCCTCACGATCCGCATATGCCGGTTTAAAATTACAGATGTAATTTAAATCATCCCCGATTAGGTCCTTATGATAAAAGGGGTCTGTCCCTTCCAGTTTCGGATGCCTGAGATACAAAGCTTCCTTCTCGCTAAGCAGGCGGTTCCACTTATCTTCATTTTCTTCATCCGGCCCCCTGCTTAAGGATTCAGCATGGTACAGCACGGCATCATTGCGCAGCACATTATAATATCCCGCTTCGATCAGTTTAAAACAAAGGTCCACATCATTATAAGAAACTTTTATGGACTCTTCCATACCGCCCGCTTCCAGATATTTTTGCTTCTCTATCAGCAGACAGGCCGCAGTTACACCGATCACATCATAGGTGACCAGATTCCGGCCGTAGTAATAATTTCTGTCATCGGGAAAGGTGGTGAGTTTATGGGAAGGACCCACGCGCAGATTGGTAATACCCGCATGCTGAATGGTATCGCTGTCTGCATACCAGAGTTTAGCGCCCACGGCGCCTACATGAGGCTGCGCGGCCTGTCCTGCCATGACCCTCAGCCAATCTTTTTGAAAAATTTCAATATCATCATTTAAAAATAATAAAAAATCCCCTTTTGCCTTCCGTGCTCCCAGATTACACATTGCCGAAAAGTTAAATTCCATCGGCTCATAGAGGTAGACAAATCCATACTCTTTTTGCAGGGATTCTATACGATTTTTATTTTCGGGATCGCTGCCGTTATCCACCACGATCCACTCGTAATTTGTATATTCCGTCTTCTCTCGAAAGGAGGAAAGACATTTTTCCAAGATCTCGGGATGATCTTTGGAGGGAATGATGACCGATACCATATCGGATTTCGCGCCATCTCCCTTGTCCGATTCGCTGCTTCGATTCCCTGTCTCATAGACCACATGATAGATGTCCGGATCGGGTCCTGCCTCTAAGTGTGCCCGAATTCCTCTTCTTCGCAAAGCTTCCTCCCTGATATGACAAAAGCCGGGACCGCAGCCTGTCATGTGAAATCCCTGTTCCAGCTCCTTCTGTAACAGTTCTTCCACGACTTCCAGCACATCCTCTCCCGACTGTCTTGCCTCCGCGATCCGTATCTTCCCGCTCTCATCCGGTTCGTAACAGTTGTGAAATAACACTTCCTCGATATGGCCGACAGACTCTGCCCTTTCTTCCAGACGCAGGCACAGATCATAAAAACTGACGCTTGTGTCATTTTCCGGGATGCCTTGTCCCTTCGTCAAAAGTTCATTTAATAACGATTGTTTTGTAATTATCAAATGGCCTACATAGCAAAAAGATAAGAGTGTATCCGGAGACCAACAGGGCTTCAACCATGGGTGCATCCTGTTGGACAGATCTTCCCAGTAATAATCTTCATCCGTATAGGCAAATATACAATCATTGTTTAAATTAAACCAGGATTTAATTTTTATCTCCGCATCCCTATCTATGATCCCTCGCCCGCATGTCAGAATACTCAAATCGGAATCTTCCAAATCGACCCGATGCCATCCCTCAACGAATCGTTTTTCTTGCATTTCGCCTGTTATATAACTATTGTTATTTATATCGGTCTTTTCCCGTTCCGCGATCCATTGTAGATACGGATGCTTCTGTCGAAACAGCTCCTGATGATAAGCATATACGACCGTTTCCTCCTGTATCCCGGCTTCCTCAGCATCCTTATCCGCTCTCTTGCCCTCTTTGGCGAGCCTGCTACTCCCATGTTGAACCGGTTTATTCCCCTTAAGTGCATGATAACACTTTCTTGCCGGAGCAGTCAGTTTCCAGAAAACATTCCCCTGAATGCGTTCCAAACGAAATCTCAGATCAACTTCTTTTGCCTCTGCATCCGCAATTTTCCCTGCCAGACACATGTTATTCTTTTTTTCCTTTTCATAAGCTGCCCGATAATAGGATGCCCAGTCATAGGGAAACTGTTTTTCTTTCATTGATTAAAATAATCCCTTTCTCTGCATATGCTCCACAGTTTCTTTCGGCATTTTCGTTACCAGCATAGACACCTGAAGCAGGTTCTCGCTTTGCTCCTGTAATCCATCCAATTGCAAGGTGATATTCGGATCTTGCGTAGCAAAAGCATAGACCCCTTCGCCCACCCGCGTTCCATTAGTTGAGAGCCTTTTGTGCTTGATAGGAATCACGGTATCGTTCCATTTGATTTCTTTCAGCCGAACAATGCAATAATGACTACATGGATCAATACGGAGTGCCTTTCTTCCGCTGCCAATGGTGACCTGAAAGTCTCTTTCTTCTGAAAATACTTCCTGAGAGTTCCCATCTTCTAAGAAGAAGGAATGTTCCTCCAAAAAACCGCCTCCCAGGTCTTCATAGATCTGCACCCGTTCTTTCAGTCTCTCTGCCGGTGAAACAAGCGGTACATCTGTTATTTTATAAACAGGCTGCCCAATCGCATCCCTAATTTCCGCCATGGACATCCGCTTGCCTGTTACATATTTTTGAAATTTCATTTCCTGTTCTCTGTACTGTTCAGCCTCTGATTCCGTAATATTTAGCTCATTTAAAATCAAATCAAGATTTAATTTTTCTCTTTTTCCGCTTTCCAGCATGTAACAATAGACTGATCGAAATGCGATTTCTTTGGTCTCTACCGCTTTGTCAAAGGTCCATTCATAGTCTATGATGTGCCATTCACCATCAGAATCGATCAGAATATTTGCAAAAATCAAGTCGTAATCCGTCACGGGAGCATCTTTACAAGCCTCATTCTGATAGGATATCCTCTCCAGATATTCATTAAATAACGCATGAAATTTATTTATATCTCCGCGGTCCAGACATTCATCCAGATATTCTTCCAGCGTTCGGCCTTCCAGATATTCCATGACCGCACAGATTCTGTCTTCGGCATTCTTCTGCGAGCCGGTTTCCCTATTCAAACTGTCTGCCTCATGAATCAGACGACATTGATTGACCTTAAGCTTTCCGCCTGTCCATCGTTTCGACAGTTTCTCAAAGTTTTGGTAGATTTGCGTAATATGCTCCTTAGACTCATTAGATAACGGATGTTTTTCTATCTGTTTTCTAACCTGGCCCCCCTCATTACGGCAGGTAAGCAACGTCTTGATCTTAAATGCATCCACCCTGTCATTCGAGTATTTGGCATATTTTATCTCCGGTTCTTCACCCAGGATCATCATATAGGAGTTGGAAAACAACGGAAACTGCCCTTCCCGGATGAGGGTATCAAAGACCAGTTTTTCGTCAAACAACTGCAGTCTTTCCCTGTCAAAATTACGCAGGTTGGAAGAGAGTTCTCCGAGTTTGGGCAGCCGCTTATCCGAATAAAGACATGTCATAAATTTATAATCCGGATAGGGATAATACATGGAAACTTCAGAAAAGCCGCACTTTTCGGCTATTTTCAGAAGTCCGTCCCTTGTAAAAGTCCTGACAACGCCGCCTTCCGGATAGTCTTCCAGACCGGAGAACCAGGTCCCCAAATGGTCTTCTTTGCAGCCTGCCCAATATTTTAATCCCAGTTTATTCTCAATGGCAATCGCGATATGACCGCCTTTTTTGCTGTGTTTTTTCAAGATATGCAGGAAATCCTCATAAGGCTTCCCGGATTCGATATAAGCCTGTCCGTATTCAAAGACCCCGATCAGACAGATATAATCATAATCACAGGGCAGATCCGGTTCAATATCCTGAAAATTACCGACATGGATCGTAACATTGTCACAATCCATATGCCTGTAAGCGTTTATCATACTTCTCTTCTTAGACAGATCCACGCAGGTCACTTCTTTTGCTTTTCTGGCGAGTGCACCTGTGATCGCGCCGCAGCCGGAGCCCACTTCCAACACCTTCATGTGTTTATCGATCGGAAGCCATTCCACAATATTTTCCCGCAGAGAAGATAAATGATAAAGGATCGGCCAGCTCTTTCTCTCCTCAATAATGCTCGGATATTCCACTTCAGCATAGTTTCTGGCGATATCAAGCAGCTCATCCTCGATTTCTCCGTCGCAGTATAAATCCTCTCCCGGATAATGCTCCAGATTCAGTTTGATCTTTCCAATCTCTTCTATCATCTTTCATCCTCATTATATAACCCGAATACTCGAATTCATATCATAAAAACCGACCGTATCCTTATCCGAAATAACCGTCAGATTCAAAACATCATACAGTCTGTGATAAACCGTAAAATCGCTCCCCTCATAGCCGGTCACTCCCAGAGAAAGCAAATATTCCCCTCCCTGGAGATTCATCTCCTGCGTAAAGATAATTTCTTTCTCTTCTCCCGCTTTTACGGATTCCAGAAAAGCCTTTTCAAACATGGTATTCGTGCCTGTAATTTCCGTGCCTTTGCTATTTTTAATGGTAAATGCGAAAACGGGGGCCGCAATATCTTCTTCCATATGCACTTTCATATGGATATGAAAGGAGCTGCCCTTGATGATCGCAGAAGTTTTAGTCCCTTTTTCATCCGTTATAAAGTATTCCGTAATAACTGCCTTTTTAGAACCATATTCCAAAAGATCCGGGTTGATATTCCCCCCGGCTGCCGCTATCCCGGCTGTTTTTCCTGCTGCCAGAGCGCGCAGTTTCTCATCTTCCAGAATATTATCGCCGTCATTCTCCGGTACGGTATACTGCCCTACCAATACTTGCTTATAGGCATCGATCATCTCTTTGGGACTGCCTTCTCCCAGCTTGACTCCCTGATTCAAAAGCACGACTCTGTCGCAGTATTTACTGATACTGCTTAGATCATGGCTGACAAAGACAATGGTCTTACCCATTTTCTTAAATTCTTCAAATTTATGATAACATTTTGCCTGAAAAAAGACATCTCCTACGGAAAGCGCCTCATCTACGATCAGAATCTCCGGATCGATATTGATTGCTACGGCAAAGGCAAGCCTTACAAACATACCGCTGGAATAGGTTTTTACCGGTTGATGCACATATTCGCCGATATCGGCAAAAGCCAGAATATCATCCATCTTTTCCTCGATTTCCTTCTCCGAGAATCCGATCATGGTACCGTTTAAATAAATATTCTCAATACCGTTATACTCCATGTTGAAACCTGCTCCCAGTTCGAGCAGCGCAGAAATACGCCCGTTCACCACAACCTTGCCTCCGGTCGGGTTCAGAACGCCTGTAATGATCTTTAAGATCGTAGACTTACCGGAGCCATTGGTCCCGATAATACCTATGGTCTCACCTTGATGAATCGTCAGATCGACACCCTTTAAGGCATGATGTTCTATATGCCTTTTCTGCCTGCCAAAGCCCAGCGTCTCCCGCAATCTGTCGGAAGGCTTATTATACAGTTTGTAGATTTTTTCCAGATTTTCTACCTGGATCGCAATCTTTTCATCTGCCATATGCGTCTTCATACTCCATATTTCTTTTAAAGCACATCCGCGAAATGCACCCTGAGTTTCCTAAAAATCAACGTCCCAATGCAAAAGAGACTGATCGTAAAGATCCAAAAATAAGTAGAGGAATAAAAATGCTCCCAAAACCACAATTCTTCATAAATCGCACTGCGGTATCCGTTGACGATATATACCATCGGATTCAGCTTAAACAGGGCCTTCATAGAATCTGTCCCTAACATGGAAATATCCCAAAGGATCGGGGTCGCCCACATCCCGATCTGCAAAGCAATGGCTATTACCTGTTGTAAATCTCTGATAAATACAACGATCGCGCAGGTAAAATAACTCATTGCCAGCACCAGCAACATCAGACAGAAGCTGTAATAAAAAATCTGCAATGTATAAATACTGGGATAATATCCGTATCCTATTGCAACGATCAACAAGATGCAGACAAAAAATACATGGATAAAGGTTGCGGCGATCACTTTGATGATCGGCAAAATACTGATATTGAAAACCACTTTTTTCACCAGATAATTATACTCTAAAAGCGCCATCGTTCCCTGTGTAAGCGCTTCCGTAAAATAGAACCAGGGCACCAGCCCCGCTGTCAGATACAGCACGTAGGGTACCTCCACACCGCTTGCAACCAGCTGGCTTCTTGTATCAAAAACCCTGTCAAAAACGATCCAATACATGATCACCGTCACGACCGGCTGCGCCATCGCCCATACAACGCCCAGATAAGAACCGGCATACCGCTTTTTAAAGTCATTTTTAGCCAACTTCCAGATCAGTTTCCGGCTCTGGAAAAGCTCTATCGGAATCGTCGTCAACCCTTCATAAAACAAGGCAAAGATGATGCAGGTAAATGCGATCAACACACAGCCGCTGATCTTTTTCATATTCTCCGTTGCCTGATCCGCTAAAGGATTGTGGTGGTTTAATAAAACAATCGCCAAAATCAAACCAAGCCCCCAGAAAATGGCAATTGCTGCGGGCTTTGGAAAAGTATTATGTTTCTTTTTTCTGTTTTTTCTGGTTACCGTGTCATGTGCGTTCATTTTCTGACAAGATCTCCCGCTCTTATTTCCGGTATTTTGCACTAAATTCCGCAATACCGCCCCACTTAGAATCCTTTGGGGACAAGATCAGCTCCATTCCCTCTTTAATCGGCCACCCAATTCCGATATCCGGGTCATTCCACAAGATACCGCCTTCATCACCCGGATGATAGAAATCCGTACATTTATAGGCAAATTCGGCATAGTCAGACAATACCAGAAAACCATGTGCAAAGTCTTTCGGAATAAAAAACTGCTTTTTATTCTCCGCGGAAAGCAGCACACCATGCCACTTGCCATAGGTTGGAGAGTTTTTACGCAGATCCACCGCCACATCGAACACCTCTCCTTTAAGCACCCTGACCAGTTTATCCTGAGGATATTGGATCTGAAAATGCAATCCTCGCAAAACACCTTTCACGGAAGCGGATTGGTTATCCTGCACAAATACCTGATCGATTCCTGCCGCCTTATAATCCTCATATTGATAGGTTTCCATGAAATACCCTCTGGCATCTTCAAATACTGCGGGTGTAATGACCTTCAGGCCCTCAATTTCACATGTTTCTACCGATATCTTTCCCATTTCAATAACCATGCCTTTCTATGAACCGCAAATTTTATGTCTCATCATTCCTGATCGTCTACCGGTACATTTCCCGTATCTCCGTTCACCACCCCGGTATAACCGACACTTGTTGCAGAATGGTCAATAGACGTATCTATTTTCATATAAGACAGATTCAGATCTACACGAGTGGAGATTCCTTCTATTTCTCCCTTGGAAGTATACTGCCACATATGATAATATCCTTCATAGGTCGGAACATCCGCATATTGGGCAAGCCATGTACGGTAACGTGACAACTGATCCATGTCAAGCCGCTTATTCAGCCAGTTGGTCGATGCATATAGACCTGCTTCATATCCTGCCGAAGCAATCGTCTGAAGAAATGCCTTATGATTCTTCGTCCGCTGCTCAGGTGACAGATCATCCGCCCTTCCGCTGCCTCCGGCACTCTCACTATCCAGAAAAACAGGATAATCTACATCATATTTCTTGATCAGATTAATGACCATACTTGCTTCTTCTATGGCTTCCGTTTCATTCAGAGCCTGCGTAAAGAAGTAAACGCCGACGGGGATTCCCGCCTGTATCGCGCCTTCGATATTCTCTATATACATCGGATCGATGATCAAAGAACCGCTGGAAGACCCCCGATAACCACACCGTATGATCGCAAATTCCACACCGGCTTCCTTTACAGCCTGCCAGTCAATGGTCTTATTCCATTTGGAAACATCAATACCCTTTTTCGCATCGCCGTCGAAAGCTTCAAAGGAGGTATTTTCCGAACCGTCCGCATCCTCCAGTGCCCCCTTTTCCTCTGTATCTTCTACAGAAGCATCCACATCCTGCTCCGTCAGCATCAGATATTCCACATCCTCAAGGATCCGGTATTCAATATCCTGCTTCACTTTGATCGATGTGACCGTATTAGGCACCTTATACCCATCCACTTCATTCAAATAGATGCTGTATTCGCCTGCACGCAGCCCATCAATGTAGATGATGCCGTCTTCATCCTTATCCTCATAATCTCCGTAACCCTGAATCGTTACGCAAAACGGAACACCCGTCTCCAGCTTTCCGCGGCTGTTCACGATCATAATGCGCAGATCTTTCGCTACAGAACTCATTACAAGGGATACTACCTTGCCGGAATAGGTCTCAATACTTTTATAACGTACCGGCGTATCAAAAAAAGTCTCATCCTGCAGAAAAGCGGACAGATTATTTCCGTACTGCTTATCATTTTCCGCTGTCTCCACCGTTTCCGCATCTACTTCCTGCACATTTTTACGAATTCCCAGTTTATCCAGTATCAATTCCTTGTTCATTACAAAAACAACACCTGTTATTATAAGGAACATGATGATGACTGCAACTAAAGTATTTCGCAATTTACTAGAGTCCATTCGCGACCTCCACTAAATATTTTCCGTAATCCGTCTTAAGCAAAGGCTCTGCCAGCTTCAAAAGCTGTTCTTTATCAATAAACCCTCTTTTGTATGCAATCTCTTCAATACAGGAAATGTATAACCCCTGCCGTTTCTGGAAAGCCGCTACGAAATCTGCCGCATCCAGAAGGGAATCATGGTTTCCGGTATCCAGCCATGCAAATCCCCGTCCCAGTGTTTCCACCCGCAGGGTCCCTCTTCTTAAATATTCATTATTGACACTGGTGATCTCAATTTCTCCGCGGGCCGACGGTTTTACATTTGCCGCGATCTCCACCACGTCATTATCATAAAAATACAGTCCCGGCACCGCAAAGTTGCTCCGGGGATGTTCGGGCTTCTCTTCGATGGACAGCGCCATTCCGTTCTCGTCAAACTCCACTACCCCGTATTCCCTGGGGTCCCTGACATAATAGCCGAAAATAGTAGCGCCTTTTTCTCTGCCTGCCACTTCCCTGAGTACCTTAGAAAAACTCTGTCCGTAGAAAATATTATCTCCCAGCACCAGCGCCACATTATCATCACCGATAAACTCTGCGCCAATGATAAAAGCATCCGCAAGTCCTCTGGGCGTCTCCTGTACAGCATATGCCATCTTCAGTCCAAGCTGTTCTCCGGTACCGAACAATTCCCGAAAAGCCGGAAGGTCTCTCGGTGTGGAAATGATCAGGATTTCCCGGATACCGGCCAACATCAAAGTTGACAACGGATAATAGATCATCGGTTTGTCGTATACCGGCATGATCTGTTTGGAAACTGCCTTTGTCAACGGATATAAGCGGGTTCCCGAACCGCCTGCTAATATGATTCCTTTCACGTCAATCCTCTCCAATTCCTATTAAAAGACTATGATTTTTATCTTTTCCCATAGTTTTCTTCATAATATTTCTGGTATTCGCCGCTTGTCACATTTCTCATCCAGTCCTCATGTTCAAAATACCATTGTATGGTACGTTTAATGCCCTCTTTGAACATAGTCTCCGGTTCCCAGCCGATCTCCGCCCTGATCTTGTCCGGCGCAATGGCATATCTTCTGTCATGCCCTTTCCTGTCTTCCACATAAGTGATCAGATCGTCCGTAACAAGGGCTTTTCTCGGATCGTCATCCGAAAGCATCTCTCTAAGGGTATCCAGAATGATATGAATGATCTCAATATTCTGCTTTTCGTTATGACCGCCCACATTGTAGGTTTCAAACAATCTTCCTTTTTCCTGCACCATATCGATGGCTTTCGCGTGATCCTCTACATACAGCCAGTCGCGGACATTCTTGCCGTCGCCGTACACCGGAAGCTTTTTCCCCTGCAGTGCATTATTGATAATTAACGGAATCAGCTTCTCCGGAAACTGATACGGGCCGTAATTATTGGAGCAATTGGTGATATTAGCAGGAAAATGATACGTATCCATAAAAGATCTCACCAGCATATCGGAACCGGCCTTGCTTGCCGAATAGGGGCTGTGGGGGGCATAAGGCGTCGTTTCATAAAAATATCCCCCATCCTCTTCCAGCGAACCGTATACTTCATCCGTGGAAACATGCAGAAACTTCTTATCCTTTTTATAGGTGCCATCCGGCAGTTCCCATGCAGCCTGTGCACAGTTTAACATCACCGCGGTGCCAAGTACGTTTGTCCGCACAAATATTTCCGGATTTTTAATACTCCTGTCCACATGGCTTTCCGCTGCAAAATGCACCACTCTGTCGATATCATTTTCCGCAAATATTCTGCTGATCGTCTCTTTATCACAGATATCGGCTTTGATAAACGTATAATTGTCTCTGTTCTCAATGCTCTTCAGATTCTCCGGATTGCCCGCATAGGTCAGAGCATCTACATTGATGATCCGGATTTCTTTATCATACTTCTTAAACATATAGTGAATATAGTTGGAACCGATAAAACCGGCGCCGCCCGTTACAAGATAAGTTCTCATAGTGTTTGTTCTCCGTTAGTTTAATAATATCTGATATCCAGATCTACATCCCCACTGATGCCGTTGATTCTGCCTTTGGATGAGTACTGCCACATATCATACCGGGTCGTGGTGTAAGTCGGTGTGCTGGCATACTGCGCCAGCCAGATCTTATAGCTTGTCAGGCTGCCGACATTGATCTTCTCATTGAACCATGTTTTATTGGCATAGATACCTGCCGAATAACCGGAGTTTTGTACGGTCTGACAAAATGCCCGGCAGACTGCGGTCCTTGCCTCTTTGCTGATACGGTCCCCACGACCGCCTGCCGATTCCACATCTAAGAAAATCGGCATATCCAGGCCATAGCTGCTGACCAGACTTACAGCCATAGATGCCTCTTCAACAGCTTCAATTTCATTGACTGCCTGACAGAAGAAGTAGACGCCAACTTTAAGTCCGGCTGCCTTCGCACCCTTGATATTCGTTCGGAACTTTTCATCCTCAACAAGCACGCCTGTGGCGGAACCACGGTAGCCGCAGCGGATGATGGCAAAGGAGACGCCGGAGTTTCTCACCGCATTCCAGTCAATGTTTCCATTGTGTTTTGATACATCGATTCCCATTGTACCGGAACCTGATGACAGTCTTCCGTCACTTCCGAAGGTATATCTGGCCCCTTGGATCACCTGCTCACCGGTCACATAATTGCCGTTTTTATCAAAGAAATAGGTGTATCCGTCAATCGTCTGCCAGCCGGTATAGCGATATTGGGCAGTCTTACTCTTTAAATAAAACTTCTGATTTTTATAATAATCCGCATAGGTCGCTTCCACATAGCTCCCGTCTGCATTTTTGACATAGATCTGATTGCCGTTTTTGTCTTTTAATTTAGATTTACTGTCGGTGGAGACGTCCTTTGTAACGGTGACCTTAAAGGTGCCTTTTGCACCCCCACAGGTGCCGGTAATGGTTGCGCTTCCTTCTGACACACCTGTCATATTTCCGTTGCTGTCTATCTTAACCACTTTTTCGTTATCGCTTGTCCATTTGACAGTGCCGCCGGCCGGGTCTGTGGTTCCTTTGACCGAGCCTGTTTTTCCCACCTGTATTGTACTGCTGCCTGTAATGGTAACGGACTTATAAGTAACTTCCGAAGACACCACCGTTACGGAACATTCTTTATAATCTCCGCTGCTGCTGGTACCTCTGATTGACGTTGTCCCTACTGACACACCCGTCACAACACCGTTTGCGTCTACAGTGGCTATTTTCTTATCATTACTGCTCCATGTCACCACGCCGCCCTCCGGATCGGTTGTTCCCACAACCGTACAGGTTTTTCCAACCTGTATCGTTCCTCCGCCGGTCACACTCTTCATCTTATATTCTTTAGCCGGGTCGGAAGGCTGTTCTGTGGCACCTCCGGTAACACTCACCGTACAGCTCAATTGTTTGGAAGCTGATGTATTCGGATCATCTCCCACCGTAACAGTTGCCGTAATGGTTGCACTTCCGTTTGACAGGGCTGTAACAACACCGTCATACACCTCGGCAACGGCAGTATTATTACTTTTCCAATCCACGAAGTAAGATTCTCCGGCAGACACGGATATGGAAAGGGAAACAGAAGTTTCCTTTGACATATCGATGGAAACGGAGGCTGCACTTAAAGTCGGATTCAAAGCTTTCAGCTTTTCCTCATTTCGCTCCTTATCAGTCTGCTGTTCCGCTGTCTGGGGAATTACATCATCGACCAGAGCCAGTTTCATAAAGCCGCTTATCCTGCCAAGCGTTGACGGATCGGGAATTTCTGATTTATTGATTTCTTTATAGCTTTCTTCCGAACTGATCTCCGTCTTGGTGGATTCCACCCACTCCACCGTATCTGTCAGTGCGGATTCCGTCTGCATCTGCTGTGCGGTATCTTCCGCAGCGGCATTTATTTCCGATTCCTTCTTGATCTCATCGGCGACATCTACCTTCTTATAAGCGATCGTATCCGTAACCTTTACGCTGCTTTCCTTCGCCGGCATCCGGTACTTTCGATATTCCTCTCCCTCCAGAGCATTGGCTTTCACCGTGTAAGTACCGGCATCAATATCGGTCTGATAAATGATACCGTCTTTATCCTCATCCTTTACAACATACGACTTGCCGCCGTCTCTGGTAACTTCTACTTCAAAAGGTACACTGCCGATCAGCTTATTTGTCTCCGTATTGATAAACTTGATCTTGAGATCGGACTGAATGGAAGTCAGATTGATTCCGACTTCTATCACAGTTTCTTCCTCTTTCTCTTCCGGTTCCTGTTCCTTTTCATCTGCTGCGATCATTTGGGATAATCTGGCAGCTTCCGCATTGGAGACCGCCAAAAGTCCGCTTTCACCGATCACATGGATGCCTTCCATTTCCGCTCCTACTTCAGCAAAGGCTTCTACCCTGTCGGATTCGGTCTTTGCGCTCAGATACAGGCTTCCTGTAATAACGGCTGTTATCAAAATAAAGCATCCAAAAATCGCTACCACACGATCCAATGGATTCATGTGTATGACAAAATATCCGAAACGGCGAAAAATATTGCCCCCGTATACAATCTCACTGTTGTCCTCTTCGTCTGTTTCTTCATACTCTTCGTCGTCAAAATCTATTTCTTCGAGATCATCGTCCTCTTCATCAAACTCGTCATAATCTTCGTCTTCTTCATCATCTTCGTCAAACTCATCGAAATCGTCATCATCCCCGTCTATCTCTTCAAGATCTTCGTCGTCTGCATCCGGCTCCTCAAACTCGTCTTCGATATCCTCGATTTCTTCAAATTCTTCATTTTCTTTCACTGTATCACTCTTACCATATCTTTTAATGGTATCATCATCCAGATTCAAAAACTCCAGAGTGTTCTCCAGATCATTCTGATTCTCCGTATGAATCGTATCTCCTATATTCTTATCTGTTCTTTTCATCATTCTTATGTATGCCTTTCATCTCAAATATTTGTATGACTACGACCATCGGGTAAAATGTATCTTTCAAAACACCGCCCGATAAAATCATATGTGTTATTATAACACAATCTATAGCTATCAGCAAGAATATCCGTGTTTTTCCTTTATTTCACAATAACCGCCTATGACACAACCGTCATATTACGCGATACTTAACAGCTCTTTTTTGCCATTTTTTGCCTGAATCCGCTTGACTTTGCTTTTCAGAACTGACACAATATAAGTGCAACATTACAATTTCAACATTATCGACTGAGAAAAGGGGAATTTTTCATGATGTACATGCATTATTGTAAGTGTTGCCATCGCATCCATATGCTGAACGGGCATAAACGTTCTTGTCCGAACTGTAGTGAGAGCATTACCGAACTTAAGGTTCCTTACATGGAGTATGTATCCATGAACCGGGAAAAGAGGGACGCCCTTCTTACCCGGCTTGCAGATGAGGCACAACTGCAGGATCTAAGTACTACTTATCGTATGTACAAATACAGCAAATGGTACAAGGAACTTCATGGCCAAATACCCGGAAATGCGATCATTACTTACACCTTAACCGGTGAAACCCAGATGAACAATGCCGTATCGGTCATCTGAGCAATGCGATAGCAACGCGAAAAGAGCGCTGTCAATCTACATCCTGTTGACAGCGCTCTTTTCCTGTGTATTCTTACAATTTTCTTAAAATTCTATGAATGGATGGATTTTTAAGTCCATTCATAGTAAAATATAAATAGATTTACTAACCAGTTACTACCCTTATCCAATGGAGGTCGTGATGAGCCAAGATACGAAAAAAAACAACGTTCCTTTTCATATTAACCCACACATTGTAATTCTGTCTGTTATTGTAATCATTGTCATCATAATCGCCTACAAGCTTTATGTATGGAACATCGGCGTTCCTTCCGATTATGACCCCAACTACCAGACGACAGATTTTGATATTGAGGCACTGGATATCATCATCCCTCTTGACCCCGATAAACTGAAAGGACATGAAGATGACGGCATTACCACGATCCTCTGTCTCGGGAACGACGCTTTTGCCCTCAGAAGAAACGAGGAGTCCGGACTGGCCAACCGTATTGCCGCCAAATCTGGCGCAACTGTTTATAACGGTTCTTTTACAAATTCCACCGTAAGCGCCGTATATCCGGTATACAATGCGGGATATTCCATGGATGCACTCAGCCTGTCCTATCTTGCAGAAGCTCTTTGTACAGGAGACTTTTCACGTGCAGCAGAAGCGGCAAATTATACCTATGAACCGGATACGGATGCCCTAACGGTAGAAATGTTGAAAGGACTTAATATGAATACCGTCGATATCCTTTGCATCATGTATGACGGCATCGATTATGTTGAAGGAAGAACCAGTGACGATCCGAATGATCCCTATTCCATCATCGCTTATACCGGTGCGCTTCGCAGCGCAATTACCCGAATTCAGGAAACGTATCCGTTTATCAGGATCGTTCTTATGTCCCATACTTTCTGCTTCAGCTTCGATGATGAGGGTAACTACCAGAACGGTGACCGGAGTGATTTAGGAAACGGTACCCTCAGTCACTATCTCCGCAAGGAGATCGACGTCGCAAGTGACTGCGGTGTTTCTCTGATAGATAACTTCTATGGTTCCATTAACGAAGATAACTATCTTGAATATATGGAGGACTATATCCACTATAACGAAGCCGGACACGATCTGCTGGCGCAGCGTTTTGTGGACTGTATCCTGACGAAGAAATAATTGATGTTAAAGAGTATATAAAATAACTATTTTCCGATTTCCGTATCCTGATAGATCAGATAATGATCCGTCTGTGCATACAATGCAAAACCATAATCGGCGAGCGGCTCCTGTATCTTTCTATCTTTTTTCAGGACCACATAGTTACATCCATAATTTCTTGTCAGCCCTACGAAAGAGGCTGTCTCGATTATTTCTGCCTCTTCCATCGCCTCATACATATCATTGTAATAATCCCATCTTGCAATCAACATTTCCCTGCCGTAAGGCGTATTGATCTTTGACGAATACTGTCTGATATAATAAACCAGATCCGCAGGAACAAGTGCCATCACACGACCTTCCTCAGGATCGATCAACTCCGCCACTTCCACCGCTTCCCCAGGCAGATGGTATGCGTTCTCGGCTTTTGTAATATACTGACTTCGATAAACCAAACTGCCGCATGCCGCTATCATGATGCACAGAATAACCAGACCCGCGATTCTGCTCCATCTGCGGCTGCCGAACAGTTTCACTGCTCCATAAGCGCTGAGGATACTTGTCTGCAGCAGCCAAAGCAGACGGTAGTAGGTCTCCGCATCATTCAAAAGTCTTACAAATGCTTTGCGAAACAGGGGACAAAAAAAACAAACAAGTAAAATCGTCGGCGCATAAACAAAAAGCGCCCGAAGTCTTCTGTCTTTTTCCGTCAGCCACAAATATAACAAAAAAAACAGATAAATACCGAACAAGAATTTATTCTGATGGTACCCTATATAATTCTGAAAGATGACCACACTTTCCAAAAAAATTCCCCACATATCAATATCCGTGCCTTTCCACAGTTTATATCCCTGCTTCTTTTCAATCCAATAATCCCAGGTAAATCAAAACATAAATCGCATTAGGAATACAGGTAAGCCCTAATTTCACCGGTATTTTAATATCTCGCTCCACTACCATCAGACACACCGCCATAATCGCCAGAAGAATCGTCAGAAGGAAAACCGCAAGCGAACTGCTAAAGCCTGCCGTTATATTCAAACAAACTAGCAAAAACCACAGTCCGGCTTCCCGGTTTCGTTTTTCCGTTTTCTCATGATAGATCCACAGTATGAGCAAAAAAGTCATTGGAATCACGAAATTACCCACTACTGACTTTCCCTGCCATGTCCTTGTCAGAAAAAAAGTCTCATTCGTATAAATCGACACATTCCCAAACAACTGGAACATTCCCATGATGATCATAAAAACAGGAATATTTTCCTTCCGGGAAGGAAAAATTTCTTTTGTAAAAAGTTCCTTCGCAATTTCATAAAAGATCAGATAAGTAAGCGGTATCAGGACAAGCGGCATGATAGCATGGGACACGATCGTTGCATGCAGATCAGCCTTCACCGCCACAAAAGCGACCCATATCGGAAATACCGCAAGTGCATGCCTGATATCCAGCGTCGTTGACCATCCCGTATAGGGATTGTTCCGGTACATCGCTCCGCTTTGCTGCGCCATCAGGGAATGCACCACATAAAAAGCATCGTCGCCGTCAAAAGAAGTCCTTGTCACAGCCATATAAAGCTGAAATCCCACAAAGCCGAAAAACAACAGCCACTCTATCTTGGCCTCCATACTTAACTTCTTCCGCAAGATATCAGAAAGCCGGAACCGTGGTTTTCCCATTCGGAACTGCAGCCAGACGCCTAAGGCGGCAAGAAAGATCGCCGCTGCCGTGAACCACCGCAGGACGAACAGAAAATTATCATACAAGATCCAAAGCACTGCCGGAACGGCGATCACCTCAAAGACTGCCCACATGAACAGATAACCTGCAAGCAGGACCACACCCGGGGTTTTTCTGTTTTTTGATATGAAATTTGCCGGTATCAGACCGATACAAAACGGAATGACTAAAAGCCAAAAGACAGAACCGATCACCTGCACCATCGCATAAAACCGCACCTTTCTTTCCTATTTTCTGCATGGCTTTAGTTTACAGCAAATTAAAGAATATGTCCACACTATTCAAATATTGCTCTGTACAAGAACCTGTAAACATGTTAATATATTCCATATATGGTTATAAGCTGATTTTATAACTACATGTCATTTACAGCGAGGTATCTTATGAAAAAAGTTCTGATCATCGGTGCCGGTCCCGCAGGACTGACTGCTGCTTACGAATTGTTGAAGCAGAGCAAGGAATATGAAGTGATTGTTTTAGAGGAAAGCGAAGCCATGGGCGGTATCTCTAAAACAGTTAACTATAAAGGAAACCGTATGGATATGGGCGGTCACCGCTTCTTCTCCAAGGTTCCCGCAGTCAATGAGTGGTGGAACAACATGCTGCCACTGCAGGGTGCCCCCACCTATGACGATATCGTCTTAGGCCGTGAGATGACATTGACCCCCGGCGGTCCAGACCCGGAAAAGGTCGATCGGGTCATGTTGCGCCGCCATCGGGTATCCCGTATTTATTTTAAGAAAAAATTCTTTGATTATCCGATTTCCTTTAAATTTGAAACCTTTAAAAACATGGGTTTTGTTACCACACTGCAGGCAGGTTTCAGCTATATTTCCGCGGTACTTAATAAACGCGAGGAGAAGTCTCTGGAAGATTTCTATATCAACCGCTTCGGCAGGAAACTATATTCCATGTTTTTTGAATATTATACCGAAAACCTCTGGGGCAGGCATCCCAGGGAAATTGCGCCGGATTGGGGTGCACAGCGAGCAAAAGGACTATCCATTATGGCCATCATTAAAGATGTATTCGGGAAAATGCTCCCCGGCAAAGCCAACCGCCATGTGGAAACCTCTCTGATTGAAGAGTTCAGCTATCCCAAACTTGGCCCCGGTCAATTATGGGATGTGACTGCGGAAGAAATCAAAAAACTCGGAGGTACCATCCTTACAAACAGCAGGGTAATCCGCCTCCATAAAAATGCGGACAACCTGATCACTTCCCTGACCTATGAAACAAACGGCGAGGAGAAAACCCTGGAAGGAGATATCTTCATCTCTTCCATGCCGATCAAGGATCTGGTGGCAGGCATGAACGACGTTCCAGAGCGCCCTGCCGAAATTGCGGCCGGACTTCCCTACCGTGATTATATGACAGTAGGCATCCTGCTTCCGAAATTGAATCTGCAGAACAAGACCAAGATAAGGACCATCGGCAACATCGTCCCTGACTGCTGGGTCTATGTACATGACCGCTCTGTGCAGCTGGGCCGTTTCCAGATCTATAATAACTGGTCTCCTTATATGATCAAGGATTTAACGCATACGGTGTGGATCGGCTTAGAGTATTTTGTCACAGAAGGGGATAAGTACTGGACGATGCCCGATGAGAAATTTACCAAATTTGCCATTAAAGAAATCGTTCGTATGGGTTTAATCGACAGTCCAAAAGATGTGTTGGATTCCCATGTGGAGAGGGTGAAAAAAGCCTACCCCGCTTATTTTGACACCTACAAAGATATAGACACATTGGTTGACTACCTGAAAACCATTGATAACCTCTACTGCGTAGGCCGCAACGGACAGCACCGCTACAACAACATCGACCACTCCATGATGACCTCATTCGAAACCGTCAAGAATATTATTAACGGTGTAACGAACAAAGATAATATCTGGAGCGTCAATACAGAAAAAGAGTATCACGAGAGTTAAGACAGACAAAAAAATTTCCTCTGCAGGACCCTGCGGAGGAAATCTTTTTTATTCTATAAATTCAAATTCCAAAAACGCATTTTTCATCTCATCCCGGACCAGCTTCATTCCTTCCGCATTAAAATGTACACCGTCGGTCACATACTGCTCCATATTGTCTACACTAATACCGCAATATTGCAGATAAATTACGGGATGATCTCTTGTTTCGGCAATGAGCTCAATCTGTGCGTTGTAATCTTCAAAAGTCAGTCCGATCCTGTTTTCAAAAATTTCATAGGACTGTTCTTTCCACTCTCCAATCTCCGCCAAGGTACAGCAGAAAATATAGGCAGAAGGATACTGTGCTTCCAACTTATCCAGTATCAAACTATAGGCGTCGCTGAAATTTTCGATCACGCCTTCCTCTACAGGCTGGCTTCCGTCATTTTCGCCAATCGGCACCGCAGTCAGCAGATCATTGGTTCCCAGATAAACAATAATGACATCCGGATAAATTCCGCCTTTTCCTACCAGCTCAGCGATTCGATAATCGCTGCAGGCATACCAAGGATTATCCGTACTTAATGAGTCCCCTGCACAAGTGCTTCCGGAACTGGAGCTATTGCCACACAATTCCATTCCCATATCTTCCTGCAGCATTTTCCACCAGGTCTGTTCCACATCCTTCACATCTCCGTCATAGGGGAAAAAAAAGCCATAGCCTTCCGGAATCCATCCTTCAAACGTGGAAAGACTGTCGCCCAAAATCGATAATCTTTTCCCTGTATATCTATCCTGCAAATTCGTTTCTTCCACCTGTACACTTTCCTCCAGTAGGTCATTTTCCTGCTCTTCTGACTCGGTTCTTTCTTCTTTTCTCTGTTCTTCTTCGCTCAGTTCATTTTCCGCAGGGACTTCACTTGGTCCCCCGCATGCCATTATCGATAGCATAAGCAGAATGCAAAAGCCGATCCCTGCCAACATTTTTCTTACCGTATTTTTGATCATATCGTTATCTCCGAAGTATTGTTTGTAATCTTTTCTCTTAACCGTTCTTTGATCAGCCCTTTTTAAATACGGACTGTCTTGCTCCGTGCATCTTATCACGGTGCTTCAGGATATCGTCCACCGCATCCATTCTCAACCCTGCGTCAATGAAATCGCAGTTCTTACAAAACGGATAATTCTGCCTGCCGTCCTTTACCGCAGCACGCAGTTCCTGATATTTTTCGCTGTTCCAGCCTTCTTTCAGCGGCACTTCGTGCAAATCCGCCAGATTCGTCACCTCAAAATTATCACAGCAACAAATACCGAGTTTACCGTTTGGCATGATCCACATATCCGTATAGGGCATCAGGCAGGTTTCTTTGATGATCTTTCCTTTCGACTGCTTATTCGGTGCACTCCCCGCCCGATTGGTCAACACCTCTTTCAGATAGCGGATCTGAATCAGAATATCCACATCCCCAAACTCTTCCGGATGTTTTTTCACATAGGCATAAATCTTTTGGATATTCTTATGCAGTTTCATATCCAGACAATAATTATTGATGATCAACTGATCCACATAGGGAATGATCGCCTTCACTTTTTTCACATCCAGAAGAAGTCCATTGGTGGACATAAAAATGAACGCTTCCGGAAGTTGTTCTCTGGCATATTTATGGAACTCTACAATTCGTTTGTCCAGCCACGGCTCATTATTTCCGTATAAGGTCAGATGCCCTTTATATCCCCAGTCTCTTAACTGATCGATGATAGAATAATACAGTTCATCCGGCATTTTCATATAAGGACGTTTTTCCGCATGAATATTAGCGGTACAAAATTCACAGGTACTATTACAGCGATTGACCGTCTCCAAATTCACCACCAGCGGATGCGGTGTTTCATTCTGGCTGTAAAAATAGTCTATATACCGTTTCTGCTGTTTCCTTCTGGTTATGAATTGTAATTTCAGATAGCTCTCCGTTGATAAATGGGGTAAATATTTTCTGGCATTCCAGCCAATCACTCCCGCAAAATTGTGTACTCTTATCGGCATAGTAATC
>JAFLTF010000005.1:5317-15226 GCA_022510585.1 Lachnospiraceae bacterium | reverse complement strand
TCTTTTGCGCTATAATAATCCAAAAGCTTGAGACCTTTCTCTTCTGCATTGGAAAGTTTCAGCCTGGAGAAAATATATTTCCCGCCAAGCGCTTTCAGGCTGTCTATGTCAATATAGATCTTGTCATCCGTGGCATAGACTGTTTTAGTAGCGCTCACAATACTTAAATCGGTACCGGAATATAAATAGGCCCGGGCCCCCCAGTCATCATAATAGATCCGTGTCTCTTCCACCCGATCCAGCGCCGGGGCGATCACCTTCCTGAAATCCTCTTTATACTTCTGGGAATAAAACCCAAGATAACCGTCCAGAGTGGCAATACCGTTATACTCCAAAACAGCCGGATGCATTCCGTACGCTGTGGCCCACTCTCCCTGATAGCCAATATCTTTTTTGATCTCCTCAAATAAATCTACCGCATAAAACTGCTCATAGTCAAGTTCGTCCACCTCTGTTTTATGAAAATATTCATAGGCGCGGTAATAACAGGTGTAATAAAGATCATTATATCTTGTCGGCGCCAGGATCACTGCAAGGACAGCTGCGCAAATGATCAGGTTCGCTATCCATGTCTGCCAGATCCCTGCCTCATACAGTCTGATCAATAGCAAAAATAAGGCACAGTACCAGAGGAAAGGATTGAAAAAGATCGTCCGGTTGAACTGCCAGCCCTTAAGCGGCGGCACCAGAGTTTCCACAAATGTCCTGACAGGTTTGCAGTCATACAGACCATATACCACGCTATTGAATAACAGAAACAACATACAAAAGTTAAAAGGATCATGCAGGATCCTGCCTGCCTGCTTTTTTATTAAATAGCATATGTTATTGTATAGAAAATATAGGATACATACGGGCAATATCACCTTGGTATGCACCCCGTCCGCATGAAAGATTCCTTCTTTCCATACGGTGAATACTTCACGAATGACTTCCGCCGCAGATAAATCCGCATTCACCATGGTAGAACGGATCGTCACTTCATCGCTAAGCAGCATCTGTCCGAAAAGACGATATTCGCATACTACATATCCAAGCGACAGCACCACCAGACCAAGCATGAGCGGCCAGGCGGGTCTTCTGTCCTTAACAGATAACCATATGATTGCAATCACCAGGTATCCCAGGATAAAAATACCCATATAGGAAAAATAGGATACCAGCGGATAGAAAAACAGCGCCACATAGAGCTTCCGGGAAGGCTTTCTGTAAATTCTTATCAGCAGATATGCTGCAAGCGGCATGGATGCAAACGCAAATCCAAATGCCGGGAAAAAATTTAAGATACCATAGGCAAAACCTGTCATGTAGATTACGGGACGAAACCGCAAATACTTATCCGGATACAGTTCCTTCGCCAGCAGCCGAAAAGAGACCATTGCAATGACTGCCTTTAACAGTAAACCCAACACATAGGCGGTGTATGTGGGAAACAACATATATAAAACGCTGTAAAGTGACAGCTCTGTCGGCAAATTATCCCTGCTGATACCGCCCAGAAAAGGCACATCTACTCCATGCTTCCAGAAAGAATCCGTATTCTTCAGCATCTGAAACTGCGCCAGAAACAAATCCATATTGTCATGTACCGCAATGTAACTTTTTTCTCCGAAATAAAAGAATACGCCGCCTTCCAGCAGTAAGAAACCCGCTATCGGAAAAAGGAACCAATATTTGGTCAGCCATAGAAACCATTTCTGCTGCGTTATCTTCTTCATGTCCCTTCCTCTGTCTTTTCTCTTTTTTTCGTCTTACGAAATACAAAAAGTTTTTGTCCAAAGAAATTCATGACAACGAAAAAGCACATGCCAAGCACCATTGCTACATTATCCACGATCACTGCAGGCTGCGCACTCAATACCCTTTTTACAAGCGGCTGTGCTACGCTGAAGGAAATCAGATAACAGATCAAAATATTGACTGCAAACCGCCATGGCAGTCCTTTATCTCTATTTTCCACCTTAAAAGTCAGTTTCGCATTGGCATGATAAGAAAAAACGCTGCCAATAAAATAGGAAATCCCGGTGGATAACCAGTAATTCATATGAATCAGGTTATACAATACCGCCATGATTCCCCATCCCAGCAGCGTATTACAAACACCTACGATACCAAAATGAATGACTTCCATGACAAAATCCTTGTTGTTTGCATAAAGCGCTTTTATCTTATCCATAATAATACTCCGGTTGCGAATCCAGACAAATTCCTGTACAATATAAATAGTATACACAATTTAAAAACATTTATCAATAAGCGGGGAACGATATGTCCACTTTAAAAATTCATCACATCGGATATTTGGTAAAAAAAATGGATGCCGCCATCCGCACCTTTGAAGATTTAGGCTATCAAATCATGCAAAGTACGGTCTATGACGATATCCGTGAGGTTAATATTTGTTTTTTGCAAAAAGACGGCTATTGTATCGAACTGGTCTCTCCCGTTTCTGACACATCTGTCGTTTCCGGATTGATAAAAAAATTTAAAAACAGCCCTTATCATATCTGTTATGAGACACAGGATTTTAACAGGGATTATAAAAGGCTTACGGAAAACGGCTTCATCGCCATTGATGCGCCTGCCCCCGCTCCTGCTCTGCAAAACCGGGAAGTGGTCTTTCTAACCAGTGCGTCCATGGGAATGATCGAACTGCTCAATTCACCTGACTAAGGATGATATCCGCCATTTCGCCCACATTCTTCATTGACACAACCTGTCCCATGTTAAACTTCATGCCAAATTCCTGTTCCACGGCAGCCAGCAGGTTAATGTGCTCCAGAGAATCCCATTCTTCTATATCGTCAGCAGTGGTTGCATCCGTTACAGTGATCTCATCATCATCAAACACGTCTCGAAATACTTCATTCAACTTTTCAAATACGTCTTCTCTACTCATCTTTAAGCCGCCCTTTCTTTATTTTTACAGAAGCAGCGGTTTGTAGGAGCGCTGCTTCTGTCATTATATAGTGTTTTCTCCGACCCTGCAACCGTTTTCTTTTCTTCGGAGAGATCGGGGCTTCGAAGAAATAGGCATCCTTAAGATTACTCTACTGGAAAGAAATCGGTTTTGATGATCTTTGCAGCATAGTCCGCATAGGACCGACGCCCTGCCTCAGTAAGATGGATTCCATCCTCCAGATAATCATCGGCGGTATAGGCGTCAATACCGCTGTTTACAAAGGTATCATAGAAAAGAACATTGTCCTGCTTATGCTGATTATATATATTACTGCACATATCCTTATAGGCAATCAAAGCCCCCCATCCATAATCAATGGAATAGGCATCTCCCAAATACCTCTCTCCACTGAAAAACTGACAATAATGCGGGGAAACCAATAAAATCTTGGCATCTGGAAATGCATCATGCAGCATCGAAATAGCTAACTCCAATGCCCCTACATAAGTATGGGCTTCGTCCGCAGTTGGCGTTACCCCATCTTCAAAATATCTGCCGCAGGGAATTTTGGCCGTAAAATCATTTACCCCATACTCAATAACGAAATAATCCGTCTTAGAGAAGTCACACTCGTTCAAAATTTCGCCGGCACGATAAGGGCTGAAGACATCTTTGCTAATATTGCCAAGGATCGCATTCACAATACCAAGCAATGAGATGGAAGTCCAGTTGTTATAGTTATATTCTTCCCCATCCACAAGCGCTGCCGTAGTCCCTCCGATTGACATATTGTAGACATCCGCATTGCAGTTTTCGCCGATCAGGCTTGCCACGCCGTCAGAATCACGAACACTGTCCAGAATACTGTCTCCCATAATGACGATCTGCATATCATATTTTTTTCCTTCCTCCGTCTCATCTTGTTGACCAGATAAGTCAATATCTTCTTCTATTTCATTTACATTTTCCGAAACGGGCTCCTGCCCATCTGCCACATCATTCTTTGCTGCTTCATCAGAATTTCCGATATCCGCTCTTTCTTCTTCGATTTCCAGTAGTTCCCGGCTGTTTGCCTCCTCCAATGCAAGCCGCTCCTGCTCTTTCTTTTTCTGCACCTGTCCATAGAGGATCTCTGTCAGGGCAAGTATGCAGAAGCAGATCATAATCCCATATAATATATATTTGCTGTTCAATCTTCTTCCTCTGTTCTCCGAATTTTTCATAATAGCATTCCACTCCCTTCTTAAAGCATGTGATTATGTATTTGCTCACACTGTAATATTAGCACATTTTTCCTCTATAAAAGCAAATTCTCGTAAATATTAAATAAACATTTCGTTTTTCTTAATTTTTTCACTTTAACTCTGCTTATCGGTCGGTTTCTCGTCCTTATTAATAGTATATAAGGAAGAACTTCCAAATATACCGCTGCGGCACTTATGCATTTTTTATGACACAAAAAAAGGGACAGATATTCTGTCCCATACATTTCCCTGATCTATTTTTTCGACTGCACATTCCGCATAACCAGTGCATATCGATATTCAAAATCTCTCCGATTTTTCAATGCCAGGTTAGAAAGAATCAAGCCTGCAAAAAAGGATTGTACCGCTGCCAGTCCGATAAAGCCGCAAACAAACAATGTCGGAAAGCGGAGTACCAGACCTGTTTCAATATAAGAAATCAAGATCGGAACAAACAGGATAACTGCGACCAGCGCCAATATAGCCGCACACAGGCCAAAGAAACCGAAAGGCTTATAGTCTCTGTAAAGCTTTGCGATCGTATGCAATACCTTAAATCCGTCTGAAAATGTGTTCAGCTTGGATTCACTGCCCTCCGGCCGGTCGCGGTAATCCACAATGATATTTTCAATCTGGAGATTATTATAGACTGCATGAATGGTCATTTCCGTCTCTATCTCGAAACCTGTGGAAAGAACCGGAAAAGTTTTTACAAAACCGTAGCTGAATGCACGGTATCCCGTCATAATATCCTTGATATCACAGTCAAAAAGTTCATTGATGCTGCTACGGACGATGCTGTTGCCGAAATTATGAAACGGGCGTTTGTTTTCCGTAAAATAAGTGGAGGAAAGCCTGTCACCCACTACCATGTCCGCATTGTGATAAAGCACCTTGTCCGCCATTTCTCTTGCTTTTTCCATAGGATAAGTGTCATCACCGTCCACCATAACATAACATTCCGCTTCTATTTCACGAAACATCCGGCGGATCACATTGCCTTTTCCCTGCATAAATTCAAACCGTACCTGCGCACCTGCCTCTTTGGCAAGCTCCACCGAGCGGTCGCTTGAATTATTATCATACACATAAACAACCGCTTCCGACAATGCCTCTCTGGCATCCTTTACTACCTTGGCAATTGTTTTTTCTTCATTATAACAGGGAATCAGAACCGCTATTTTGTCCATCATAATCTCCTACTCAGTTCATATATCACATTCTCCGGGTGTCAGGTACCCAGCTTATTTATCATTGTATCACGAAAAATATCGTTTTAAAAGCCTTGATAGATGAATTCGGCAGCACTGTACTCCGGTCCGTAACAGCCGAAAAGAATCACATAAAACAGCAGTGCATACCAGATGAGCCATCGAACCGGCAATACCCGTTTGCCGATCATCTCCCGCACGGAACCTTTCTGCTGCATCAGAGAAACAAAAAGCAGCAGCAGCAGAGAAACTGCAGTAATACAAAACTCCACACTGTCAAGACCGAGGGTGAGCAGGGAGCCGTTCCAAAGCACATTAGGATTCCAGATCGAAACGGATTTTTTTAACAGCCTAAACGCCGATCCTACAGACTTGGCACGGAAAAACAGGTCCCCGATACAGACCAGGAAAAATGTTCTGAGCATGCGGATACCGGCAATCACTCTGCCCTCCCGATTGATATGAAGAACTTCCATAGCCCGTCCGCAGGGCTCTTCCAGTAATTCTTCCATTACAATATAGAACCAGTGCAGCAGACCGGAACCGATCACATATTTCCAATCTCCGCCATGCCATACGCCTACGGTAAACCAGAGAAGAAACATGGCCGCAAAATTCGTATATTGTTTACCCCTTTTCTTTCCGAATCTCTTTTTCCAGGATTTGTTTAAACCGGTAAAAAAACGGGAACGCAAAAGCGGATAAAAAACATAGTCTTTCATCCATACACCCAATGTAATATGCCATCTTCTCCAATATTCGGAAATACTTTTGGCAAAAAAGGGCGTCTTGAAATTCTCCGGCAAAGAAAGACCCAGGCTTTCCGACATGCCCAAAACAATATCCATACAACCCGAAAAATCCGTATACAGCTGAAAGGCATAACAAACCGTCGCAAACCAGATAAATGCTCCCGGGTAACTTCTATACTGTCCGTATACGGTATCCACAAGCACACCGAGTCTTTCGGCGATCACCAGTTTCTTTAAAAAGCCCCAGAGCATCCGCTGTATGCCTCTTGTCACCTGTCCGTAATCAAAATAATGCGGTTCAAAGAACTGTTCTCCACACTCCCGGTATTTCAAAATCGGTCCTGAGATCATTGCCGGAAAATACATGCCGTACAATGCCAGTTTCCCGAAATTACGCTGCGGTCCGGCTATTCCGTAATAGATATCGATCACATACCCCAGCAGGGAAAAGGTATAAAAAGAAACCCCAAGCGGCGCCAAAAGATGAAAGCCCTGTAGCGGCGGCTCCGTGACATGGCCCAGAATGTTCGCTATTCCGTTGATCGTATTGATTCCGAAATTAATATATTTCAACAAAAACAGTATGCCCAGATTGACTGCGATCACGGCAATAAGTGCACGCTTTTTCTTTCCCGGATCATCGCTGCCTGCAATCACCCTGATGCCAAGATAGCAGACTGCTACGGAAACAAGCGGATACAGGATCAGAATCCCGTTATCCGTCAACAGATAATAAGCCACACTGCAAAGCAGCAAAAAACACCATTGCATTTTTTTTGGAATGATATAATATATGACGAGAACAGCCACAAAAAAACATATAAAATAAAAAGAAGTTATACCCATTTCACGTTTCCGCTTTCTGACTCAATTCTTATAAATCTTATATTACCGGTCCGTATTGTTTTATTTTACCATAGAAAGGGAATTTTTGCGAATAAATCCAAAATATTTTTGTGTTACATCTTTCCAATTTGTGGTAAACTTTTTTTGTAATCTTTAGGAACGGAGCTTTTACCATGCTTTTCAATTCCATATCCTTTGGCATATTTTTAGTGATTGTATTCCTCTTATATTATACAGTCCCACATAAATACAGATGGCTTTTTTTGCTGCTTACCAGTTATGCTTTCTATATGAATCTGCATCTTTGGTATGGCCTTTTGCTGTTCGGTGCAACATTTTTGACCTATACGCTTGCCATCTTTCTGGAAAAAGCGCAGTCTGCCGGACAAAAGAAAGGATATCTGCTGCTTGGCACCCTGCCTTTGATCCTGGTTTTGGTCTTTTTTAAGACAGGAAGATCCATCCTTCTTCCGATAGGCATTTCCTTTTACTTTTTTCAGTCCATGGGGTATCTGATCGATGTCTACCGAGGTAAAATAAAGGCGGAAAGACACTTTGGCTATTATGCACTCTTTGTTTCCTTCTTTCCCCAGTTGTTTGCGGGACCGATCGGAAGGGCCGATGCATTGCTTCCCCAATATAAGAAAGAGCGTCCTTTCGTCTATGATAATGTAACCTACGGTCTTAAGCTGATGGCCTGGGGATATTTTAAAAAACTGGTGATCGCCGACGTTTTTGCTCAGACGGTAAATCAGCTTTACGATCATGTGCATAGCTATGTAGGATTTGCTTTCATTGTCGTCACCGTCATGTATGCTATAGAGATCTATTGTGATTTCTCGGGATATTCCGATATTGCCATTGGCTGTGCCAAGCTTTTCGGCATTGATTTCATGACGAATTTCAAAAGTCCCTACTTTTCTTTCTCCATCAAAGAATTTTGGAGCCGCTGGCATATTTCCCTTTCCACCTGGTTTCGGGACTATGTCTACATTCCTTTGGGAGGCAACCGGGTACCCAAATGGCGGCATTGCCTGAATCTGCTCATAACCTTTCTGGTAAGCGGTTTCTGGCACGGAAGCGCTCTGACCTATCTTCTTTGGGGTGCCCTGCACGGTCTGCTCCAGATTGCGGAAACTTTGCTTTATCCCAAAGGAAAAGAACGAAAACGGCATTTCTTGTATCTTCCCGTTACTTTTATCCTCCTTTGCTTTACATGGATCTTTTTCCGTGCAAACAGTATACAGGATGCCTTGTGGGTGATTTCCCGCCTGTTCTGGGATGCTTCCCGCCCGCTGAATTATCTGAAGACAGCGGTGATCTGCCTGAACCTGTCCTATGCACAGATGTTCGGAATGGGACTATCCGTATTGGCGCTTGCCGTTTATGATTATTTTTCCTTGAAATACGATGTGATCATGGAAATTTCCAAACAGAAATTTTTTATCCGTTGGCCCGTATATGTTCTGCTGTTAGTGACGATAGCGCTGTTTTCGTCAAAAGGCGTAGCAACGGAGTTTATCTATTTCCAATTTTAAGAAAGAGAGGGGCGTAATCATGAAAAAATATTCTGATATTATACGTTTTGCCCTAAAATGCATTTTGATTCCGGCTGCCGCTGTTTTGATCATCTTGTGTATCAATAAACCCTATAGCAAAATCAATGACCAAAAATATCTGGATGTCTCAAAATATTCTATGTTGGGGGTATTCTATGAAGAAGTCAACATCGGTAATCTCGGCAGCTCCCACGGCGCTTATAATTTCGATTATACTCTGCTTACAAACCGCGGTTATTCCTGCTTTAATTTTGCTAATGCCAGTCAGAGCTTTGACTATGATTATGCCGTTTTGAAAGAATATGGACACTATATGGCACCGGGCAGCGTCCTTTTCATTCCCGTCTCCTATTTTTCTTTTAACAATGAGGTGATAAATGAGGAGGAAGCACAGGCAATGAGCCTGCGCTATTATCATTGTCTTTCCCCGGAAAATATTCCCGACTATGACTTTTATTTGGATGTCATTACCAACAGACTGCCCATCTTATCTGCCGGAGAAGATATCCTGAAACTCTTCTCCTTTGGGAAACTATCCATAGTAGCATTTGCCGCAGAGGATGAAACCAGAAATGATATCAACATAGAGGAATTCGCCAGCCAGGCAAGAGAACGTTACAGCAGACATTTCGATAACAAAGAAGAATATTTTATGCCGGAAAGAATCGAGGAACTGACCGACATTATCAACTATTGTAAGGAACACCAGATTACCCCTGTCCTAATCACAACGCCCTTTTCCAACTACTATCAGGACTTAGTATCCGAGGAATTTCTTCAGGAATTTCATGACACGATTGACACAATTGTTTCTGACACAGGTGTCAACTATTATGACTATTCCTGTGATCCAAGATTCTATGATAATCTTCAATATTTTTCAGACTGTGACCATCTAAATGCTGACGGAGCTGCCTACTTCATGCAGCTGCTAACGGAAGAGGTACCGGAACTACAGCCCTTTTCATATTAAAGGCCCTGTCCCCGCAAACTTACGCAGTTTCATCACGGTTTCTCTTTCCACCTGCCTGTCCGTTTTTAAATAAAAATTACGGGCTGCGGTCTCCCCGATTTCTTTTGTCACTTCCTCCGGCAGTGTACTCCCGACATGAAAGGATATCTCCAATGTCCTATGATCTTTCTTTGCCTTTGCGGTTACCCTGCGGTACAATCTGACAATCCTGTCATAATCCATATGACCACTCATGATAAGGCCCCAAAAATACATCTGCATCATGGAATGCGTCCGTGCATAACGGTCTACCTTATAAGAATATAGAGACAATAACCTGTTTTTAATGAAATTGATCGGCTGGTAGGTTTTCCATAAAGACAGGTCTGCCAGAAATGCGCCTAAGACTTCTTTAGAATTTCTGATATACTCTACTCTATAAT
>JAFLTF010000005.1:0-5217 GCA_022510585.1 Lachnospiraceae bacterium | reverse complement strand
CCGCCCCATGACAATCCCATCATCTGTTCCCCCTGACGGGTCAGATAAGGAATCTCCTCCGGTTTTGTGAGACATTGTCCTTCCACAAAATTCAGGTGCACGGACATTTTAGGCAGAAAAGGCAAATCCGGAATGATCTTATACAACATCATCACGCACTCTTCCGTACAGGACATATTGGGCATGATACTGATACTGTCCAGGCTGCCTGTCTTCATACATTCCAGAATATCTTTTGAAGTATTTACCGTCAATGCGTAATCATCCGTATGAATATCGATTTCAGGCATTTGTCCCTCAGACAACCTATTCTGTCTTTTCTTCATCCTGCACCTTCCCTGCCGCATCATCTTTCCACACAACAGTATCTATGATATAACGGGGACGTTTCTTCGTCTCCATATAAATCTTACCGATATATTCTCCGATAATACCTAAGGAAAATAAAGTGACACCTCCCATGATCAAAGATACGATCAGATTCGTAGTATAGCCCTGTACAGTGTTTCCATTCAGCCAATCTATGACACTGAAAATACACATAGCCACACTAAAGATACATACACAGAATCCCAGCGCCGCAATCATCCTAAGCGGCCGGACACTCATGGAAGTAATGCCATCCATCGCAAGTGTCATCATTTTGCTTAAGGTATATTTGGATTTCCCGGCCTCACGTTCTTTTACATCGAAATAAACCACATCTGAAGCAAATCCCATGGTGGGAATCAATCCCCGCAGAAATAAATTCGTTTCCTGATATTCCGACAAAGCATCCAGGGCCTTCTTAGACATCAGCCGATAATCCGCATGATTGGCAATTACTTTAGTGCCAAGCAATTGCATCAACTTATAATATGCCGTTGCCGTTCCCTTTTTAAAAGTGCCGTCGGTATTCCTGTCGTTACGCACACCGTATACGATCTCGGCTCCCTGCATATAGCTTGCCAGAAATTTGTCCAGCGCTTCAATATCCTGCTGCAGATCTGCATCGATCGTCACAACCACATCCGCATACTTTCTTGCCGCCATCATGCCTGCAAGAATCGCACTTTGATGCCCATAATTTCCCGCCAGACTGACTACCGAAAAAACACTGTCTTCAGCGGCTGCCCGATGCAAAAGCATTAAAGTACTATCTTTACTTCCGTCATTAACAAATAAGATCTTGCTTCCCTGCCGGATCTGTCCTGCCTGTAACAGCCTGCCAAGCTTATCCTTCATGACCTGCGCTGTTTTTTCTATGATTTCTTCCTCATTGTAACAGGGAACCACCAGATACAAAATAGGAGTCATTCTTTCCACAAGCTTATACCTCTTTATTTTTTATAGTATTCCCGATACCACTCTACAAACTTGCGGATTCCCTCTTCTATCGGGGTATCCGGTTTGAAATCAAAATCCTGCATCAGTTCGGAGATATCGGCATAAGTCTGATATACATCGCCCGGCTGCATCGGCAAAAACTCCTTTATCGCCGTCTTACCAAGGTGTCTCTCCAGAACCTCAATGAAATCTGTCAGTTTTTCCGATCTGTGGTTTCCGATATTATAAAGCTTCGCCCTTGTCCCCTTTGCATTTTCCTCAGGCGGATTGCATAAGACGGCTTCCACGCCTTTTACAATATCGTCAATGTAAGTAAAATCGCGATACATATCTCCATGATTGTAGATCTGTATCGGTTCATCTTCCAAAATCTTTTTGGTGAATTTAAAATAGGCCATATCCGGTCGTCCAAAAGGACCGTATACCGTAAAGAAACGCAGCCCCGTCACAGGAATCCGGTACAGCCTGCTATAGGCATGTGCCATCATCTCATTCGATTTTTTGGTTGCCGCATATAAGCTGACAGGTTCGTCCACCTTATCCTCCGTAGAAAAAGGGATTTTCTCGTTTCCGCCATAAACGGAACTGGACGAAGCATATACCAAATGTTCTACCGGAAAATACCGGCATCCTTCCAGAATATGAAAAAACCCCATCATATTGGACTGCATATAAGCATCCGGATTGTCAATGCTGTAACGGACGCCTGCCTGAGCCCCTAGGTTCACTACGATATGCGGACTATATTCCTGAAAAAGCCGAAACACATCTCCTTTATCCGCAAGATCTCCTTTGATAAATGTATAATGCTTGTATTTCTTAAGAATTGCCAATCTGTCTTTCTTCAGGGATACATCATAATAATCGTTCAGGTTATCAAAACCGATGACTTCAGCTCCCTGTTCCAGCAGTCTCTTCGACAAATGAAATCCGATAAAACCGGCTCCCCCTGTCACCAAATATGTTTTACTGATATCCAGTGGATTCATATGCCCTCCCACTAACGTCCGATGCTGTAATATTCAACTCCCGCATCCTTCATTTCTCTTACGTTATACACATTCCGCCCATCGTATACAAGCGGTATCTTCATTAATCTCTTAAATTCCGATGCCGGGATTTCCCTGATCTCTTTCCATTCTGTGAAGATAAAACAAATATTGGCATCCTGAAGAGCTTTCTGCGGCGTTTCTACATAACGGATATGACCTTTTGCAAAGTCACCCTCAGGAAACTGCTTCTTGAAATTATCAACAGCTACCGGATCATAGGCATAAATATCTGCTCCGCTTTCCAGAAGCAACTTTACATTATCCAAAGAAGGCGCTTCCCGCAGATCATCCGTTCCCGCTTTAAAAGCAAGCCCCAAAACCGCGATCCGCAGATTCTGGAAGGTGATCATTCTATTGCTTGCCTTCTGATATAATCGGGTCTTCTGCTCCGCGTTGACATCGACTGCAGCCTCTACCGTCCGAAGATGATACCCATGCTGGTTAGCAATATATTTTAAGGCTTTGGTATCTTTAGGGAAACAGCTGCCTCCGTATCCGATCCCCGCATTTAAAAAACGGGAACCGATTCTTTCATCATAACTCATCCCTTCCGCCACCGCATCAATATCGGCGCCTACCAATTCGCATAGGTTGGCAATATCGTTCATATATGAGATCTTCAGGGCAAGAAAATCATTGCAGGCATATTTGATCATTTCCGCTGAACGCCTGCCCACCGATACGATCGGAAGCCCGAATGGTTCATAGATTTTTTTCAAAATCGTTTCCGCTTCCTTACTTTCCGTCCCTATAATGATCCTTGCCGCATGGAGCGTATCATGCACCGCGGACCCCTGGGCCAGAAATTCCGGATTGGAAGCCACTTCTATTTTTACATCCCTGGCCAGAAAGTCATGGATGAACTGTTCCACCTTATCATTCGTTCCAACCGGAACCGTGGATTTAACAACCACAAGGCAATCCCGTTCCACAGATTCGGCAATCTGTCTGGAAACGGTAGCAATATAACTCAAATTAGCGGAACCGTCCGGCTGCTCCGGCGTTCCCACTCCGATAAAAATAGCTTCCGCATCTTTATAAGCACTTTTATAATCCGTTGTATAATGAAGCCTTCCCGCTGCATTGTTTTTCTGCATCAGCTCCTGCAGACCATCCTCATAAATCGGCGTAATACCGGCTTCCATCATTTTTACTTTCTTTTCATCTACATCCACACAGGTCACATCATGTCCCACTTCCGCAAAGCAGACACCTGCTACCAATCCTACATAACCTGTCCCCGCAACCGATATTTTCATTGATTTTTCCCTATGTTCCCTTTCTTCGTTCTTGCTTTATATTCTACCTTATTTATGGCAATTATACAAGAACGAACTCTCACAATGGCCGTCTCTTAGTTTAGTACCGTAATCTTATGTGCAGTGTCTGATACATCGCTCTCCCATTCTGTCAATACCGGCAGGATGATTTTCGTGCAATATCTCCCGTTCTCTTTTTGACTTTCCATAATTCCACCGTATTTTTTTACACTCGACCGAACGCTTTCCAAACCGATTCCGTGCTTTTCTCCTATTCGCCCTTTCTCCTTTATTCTCAGATTTCTATTCTGCTTTTTCTCATCATAACTGTTTTCCACCTGAATGATCATATGCCTTCCTTCTCTTGCCATCCGCATATGACACAAAACACCCTCCTGCCTTTTTGACTGCCTTTCCGCTTCGATGGCATTATCCAGAAGATTTCCCATAAGCGTAATGATATCCAAATCATCAATTTCCCGAAAATATAACGGTTCTTTTATTTCTATGTTAAATATGACACCTGTGTCATTTGCATAACCTTTTCTCTCTGACAACAAGGCATTTAATAACGGATGAGCGCATATTTCTGCCTGCTCTATATTTCCCACAGTGGTCCTCATTTTAGCTATGACACGCTCGATTTCCGTACAATTTCCATCCTCTGCCAAAGCGGCTATCGTTCTCATCGTATGTTTGATATCATGCAGGAAAATATCATACTCTTCATGCAGTTTTTCCACATTTTGATAATGCTTTTCTTCCAGATTGAAACGAAGGTTTTCTGTCTCCAAACGTTTCATATTTACCGTTAATTCGGTACTTGTTTCAAGCAGATAAACCGCCGCTATATTTGCAATGACAGAACCCAGAATGCCTATAACAAGAAATACGTTTGCCCAAACGCCAAACACCGCCCTTATTCCGGAAGCACGGATCACGATCATCAGACAGTAGGTCGCTGTCGGAACAGAACAAAATAAAATATCTTGCTTCCAGGTATGCCGCTGGTCAACGATGAATGGCGAAGAGATCGTTTTTACTTTTGCAGAGAATATTTTTATTATCAGATAATACAAAAGAAGCTGCAGACCCACGCTTCGTTCCAACAATATCTTTACCGCTGTCCTCAGCACATAATTAATGATCACGTAGAAAAAGACTCTTCCGATCCGCTCCCGAAAAAGCGGGATCGATAAAACAAAATAACCGGCAAGTCCCAGTAACATTCCATATATTACATTTCCCAAACTGTTTGTAAAATAACCGATCGCCGTCAAGCCCATAAGAACCGCTATAGTAACTTTGCGATTCAAATCTCTTCTTTCCAGAAATGCCTTCAGCCAGATATACAAAAAGGCCACTTCCATCACACTGACCGCCAACTGCATCAAGATATCACAAAAACTTTTCATTTCTCTGTACCTTCCTTTAGTCCGCAAATTTCTACAATTTTCTAACATCTAAATATTTGCGCAAAAGATACAAAGATTGCTCTTATTCGACTGAAGTATGATTTTTTTGTACTGACCGGATGAAAAAGATTACTAAAATGTCTGTTTTATTATTTTTATGGGCTT
>JAFLTF010000049.1 GCA_022510585.1 Lachnospiraceae bacterium | reverse complement strand
AAGAAGCAGCCTGCCTTCATTCCCAAAGACAGACTGCCAGACTTACATTATCATACTATCACATATTCCCGGTTACAGTTCCGTAGTAGAGCCGATCTTTCCAATCTTATTCTCCAGTTTACGGTCTTTTACTACAGAATAGACAGCTGCTGCCGCCCCGACTATCGTAAAGATATATAAAAGGATGAGATTCGCCATATAGCTGCCTATATCTATCACTTCCTCCGCCAACAGGTAAGGAACTGCCTGGAATGCGGTAAAGAAGTTCACATCGCTCCATTCTTTGACGATCTCTATCGCCCAATCCAGACGGTCTCCTACATAGGTCATAATAAGCATCATGATCACACTGATCACGATTCCCTTTTTCGTCAGTTTTCCACCCAACATCTCATAGCCTTTGATGGTACAGATTGCCATGACAAAACCGGACAGTACAGAGATCCTTCCCAGCTGGCTGAAGAAGATGATACAGATGATTCCGATCACGGACCCTAACAGAGCGCCCACGATACCACCGATAATATTTTCACTTTTCTGTTCTTTCTGCTGTGCGGCTATCGTCATATCCTGTTTGAATTTACCCACACAATCCGGGCATAAAAGCATGTAGGAACCACCCACGTCAAACCCTTCTGTTTCCACCTTCTGCCCACAGAACTGACAACAGGGCATACAACCTTTCGCGGTCAGAAAGGCGATCAGAGCATTGAGGCTGTCATTGAAGTTCTCCTGCATCTTCTGCAGGTTCGAAATGCTCTTTACCACCATCTTGATCTGATTTTTGTCCTGAACCAGGGAGGTGATCCCTTTCTCGCCTTTGACAAACTGTTTGATATCCGATTTGTCCAGCACGCCCATCGGAGCCGACACGCTCATGCAGACGGTAAGCAGATAAGGATATCTGGTATCTGCGGCATAAGCCACCATTTGAAAGCCATTACGCTGCCCGTAGAGGATATTTCTGGTTTCATCCAGCCGCAATCCTGATGCTGTTGCTAACTGTTCGTAGTTTTTCGTTGTTTTACTCATTTGTTCTCTCCCTCTTTTATCATACTTAAGTAATTGCTTTCGCAATCACCTATTAGATTCCCCTGAATGTAAACGTAAACTCAAGTTTCCTGCTGACATCGATCAGATATTCCGGGTGTACCTGCGCTCCCCAGCTGTCATCTCCGCCTACTCCCATCTGCTGCATTGCCACGCGGATCACCGTATAATGTACCGGCGGCAGTTCATAGGGATGTCTGGCGTTTTCCATCTCATGTGGGGTGTAAGGCAGGGCGGAAAAGTTCATGTTATCTCCGGTAAAAAGGAGTCCTCTGCCTTTTTTGTCCGTCACTTTTGCATAGCGTACATCCGTTTTATTCCCGCATTCCTGCGGCACCAGATAGGCGGCCAGATTGTCCTTTACCAGATTCCGGTAGATACCGAGTTTCGCTCCCTCCTTGCGGTCCTCATAAGTTTCCTGCGGACCGTTTCCATACCATTCCACATGGTCATAATCCGCATTGCACCGAAACAGCATGCCAAACTCCGGCATGTCACCCAGCTCTTTCACAGGGTCATAAGTCAGGGTCGTCTGAATCCTTCCGTCGCCATAGACCCGATAAGTCAACTGACATTCCGCGACCGGAGTGGTCGGCAGGCGATAGAAATATGTAATGACCGCACAGTGCTCTTCTTCCCAAATAATCGGGTTTCCATAACTGACATCAATGTCATTTTTGTTCACTTTCCCAAAACTGACATTACTGTCATTGACTATCGACTTTCCATCTACGCCCTTGGTGGTCAGATACAGACTGGCAATCTTCCACTGCGCATACCTGCCCGGCATATTATTTCCTTCGTCATTATCGATAGGCGCACGCCAGAAGTTGGGCCTGGGAATCTGCTCCAAAAGCTCCACGCCGGCATATCGATAGGATACCAATCCCACCCCGATGGAAAAGAGTGCCTCAAACGATTCACCGCGAACACCGATATTATTCTTGCCGTAAATTAAGGTATAAGGTTTCTCTTTGGATTTCTCCTCCTTTGCTTTCTCTCTGACAGCCACGACTGCCTGCCCGAAAGCCACCTCATGTCCAGCTTTGGCCCATAGGGTATCTTTTTTCAGATGAAAGGATATTGTAAGTGCATATTCCCCAGCATATTCCGGTATGGCAAAAGGAATCGGAAATCTCATCCGGCTCTCCGGCTCCACACTGATCTGCAGTTCCTTCTCATCTATCAAAATGCCGTCCCTCTCTAAGAGAGCTTTTGCATCAAAGGTATCCGTATTGACAAATAAGTTCTTATTCCATACCTCAAAATCTTTCTCATGAATCTCTACCGCTATGTTCTGATAATCGAACTTCACTTCCTGCATCTTGGGGGAAGCATTTCTTTCTCCGCCATACACAATGCCGTTACCGCTGAAATTGTAATCGCTCGGCCGATCGCCGAAGTCGCCCCCATAGGCCTGAAATTCCTGACCATAGCGGTCCTTTTTATATAGAGACTGGTCGATGTAATCCCAGATAAAGCCACCCTGATAGCCGGAGTTCTCCCGATCTGCCAGCTTTGTATATTTATGCAGGGCGCCACAGGAATTCCCCATGGCATGGGAATATTCACAGCTGACAAAGGGCTTGGCATCGGGAGTCTTCAAATATTCCTCTATTTCCCAAGCCTTGGCATACATACGGCTCTCCACATCGGAAGTATCGTTATATCGTCTATCATGAAAAACCCCTTCATAGTGGACCAGTCTGGTATCGTCCAGTTTGCGGAACAACTCCGACATCTTGAAAATCGTCCTGCCGCCGAAAGATTCATTTCCGCAGGACCACAGACAAATGGAGGGATGATTCTTATCCCTCTGATAGCAGGAATTGACGCGGTCAAGCATCATCGGCTCCCAGTTTTCATGGTCTCCCGGAAGTACATAAGAGATATCCACGACTCCCCGCAAATACGGTTCCATCGTGCCGTGAGTTTCCATATTGCACTCCGCGATCAGGTAGATGCCGTATCTGTCGCACAGATCATAAATTGCCACATCATCCGGATAGTGACAGGTCCGAATGGCATTGATATTATTCTGCTTCATGGTCACAATATCTTTTTCCAGCTCTTCATAAGAAACATGCCGTCCGGAGACCGAGCTGAATTCATGCCGGTTGACCCCTTTGAACACGATCCGCTTTCCGTTTAACAACATTCTGTTGTTTTTCATCTCAAACTTACGGAAACCGACCGTCTGCTCCGTATAGCCTTCGGTCTCTCCGGCTGTGTTTTTCACCTCGATTTCCAGCCGATAGAGGTAAGGGGACTCTGCACTCCAGAGTTTGGGCGCATCCACCGCTTCCCGGATGGTGATTGTATGTAACGAATCCTCAGTTTCACCTTTTTCAATCGTCTCCTGTCTCTCAAACAGAAGTCTTTCCCCGTCCTTCAGGGCAAAGCGGAGCTTTCCTCTGCCGCGTACCTTCGTCTGCACTTCCAGAACGGCATGACCAAGATCATCACCTTCAAACAAGGTCTTGACCCGAATATCTTCCACATAGACCTGCGGTACCGCATAGAGATAAACACTGCGGAAAATGCCGGAAAACCGAAAGAAATCCTGATCTTCCGCCCAGCTGGAAGAAGTCCACTTATAGACCTGCACCGCAAGTTTATTTTCTCCGTCCTTAAGATAGGGCGTCAGGTCAAAATCGGAGGGCGTGAAGCTGTCCTCACTGTATCCCACATAATGTCCGTTTAACCAAAGCGCCATGCCGCTTTCCACACCCTGAAAAGAAATGCGGATTTTCTGCCCTTTCATGGACGCAGGCACTGCAAAATATTTGACATAGTTTGCCACCGGATTAAACCTTTCAGGGATCTCACCGGGTTCTATATCTTCCCTGCCATCCCAGGGATACTGGAGATTCACATACATCGGAATGTCGTAGCCTTCCATCTGGATATGAGCCGGCACCCGGATATCCGCCCAACTGCTGCAATCATATTCCGGTTTCTCGAAACCGGGAATCGCAGAGGCCATATTGATGGCATAAGAAAATTTCCAGACGCCGTCCAGACATTCCCTTAAAGAATTTACCTGCGCATGAAATTCTGCCCTATTTTTATAGACAATATGGGCAGAATGGGCCGGAAGTACGTTTTCTTTAAAAAAAAGCGGATCTTTTACTTTCGCGTGGTCAAACTGCATTTTTAGTCGTTTTCTCCTTAAACATTTTCTTCTATTATAAACATATCATCCGCTCTTTGCAATCAAGAATTCCTGATATATTTCAGTAAGACAAAAGTGATAGCAAGCACAAACACCGATCCCCCAAGCAGCCAATACTTCTCGGTAAAACTCCCTGCCGACATGGAAAATAAATAGAACCCCTTCAGCTCATCTTTCAATGCGAAATTAGCGATATAGTAGATCAGGGAGAGCATATAGCCAATGATCGTATTCTGACAAAGCCCGGCAAAAAAGATTCCTAAGGAACCGAGAAACAATGCGGAAGCAAATCCCCCCACAAAATGGCGGATCGTCACTTCACTTTCCCTGCATTGCATGATCCATGTAAAAACGCCGATGATCGCCGCAAGAAAAAATACGGAATACAGCAGCCGAAGCATACATACCGCAAGATAGTCCGTCCGTTTGGAGCGTATCAAATCCCGGATATTTTCGTTCTGCTCAGGCAAAAAGATCGGTACAAGAAGTACGATTCCTACAAGAGACAGCAGCCGCTCCAAAGGCTGCGCCGCTTCCCTTGCATTCAGCGAAGCAATGCCGAATAATGCCGGGGTAAAAAAGACAATAACAAGGGAGATGAAAAGATGCGGCAGAAAATTATGCTTTAGATTGACGTTTAAAATTTTGAAGATCGATCTGAAACGGCAGTCCATTGATACGTCCCCTCCTTTTCTGTTCATAGATAAGTGCGGTCAACGCAACTCCAGCAATCGAAATAACGGTATAAAAAGTCCGGTTAAATACAACATTCTCCCACTGGGCATAGAAGACATCACGCTTCATAAGGTTATTGTGGCGCATCACCAGTGTGAACCTGCCGATTCTACCTGTCAGTCCTCCCGTCGCAGCGAAGATGCTTGTAAGCCACCATGCCCCCTGTGCAAAAATTGCCAATAGTCCGGAGGAAATTTCCGTGAGCAGCATCCCAACCGCAGAGGCTACCATGATATTCGGAACAAGCCAACCTATCATGTATCTGTAAATCGCAAAAGAATCCACAGCATAACCGGGGTAAAGATTGTTTACCAGGTTACCAGCCAGTACCGTCGTCAGGACCACCGGAATCATCATGACGGATATCAGGGCAAAAAACCGCGTAAAAATCAGCTTTGTGGAAGAAATCTTTCTGGCATAGGCAAGCTGTTCCATCCGGGATCTCTTATCAAGATTTGCAAGCGCGACCGCCACAAAAACAGGCAGGATGGCCAGATCGATTCCGAGATAATCACAGTAAAGGCGGGCGTAAGCCGTTGTAATCTTATCCTCATTTATGAATTGTTCGTACTCTGCAAGGGCATCCTCATAGGTTTTCGGAACAAGCGAGAAATTTCCTACGATAAACTCGTCACTGTACTTGGAACCGCCGCCAATGATCCGATCCGCTTCTTTCATCAACTCACGGAAATGCTCATAAGTCAGATTTTCCGGCATAGTGATCTTTGGAATGACCGGCTCCTGATAAAACAGATAACCGTTTTCATCCATATAGTAACCGCCCTGTTCAAAACCCTCAAAGGAATCCAGTTCCTGCGCTGTAATGCCTGATACTTCCGAGATGATCTTAGCAAGCTGCATTTTCTTATTTTCCGTTAGCTTCACATACTTAACGAAGCCGTAGGGATATGCCGTAAAGCTGCCCGACAAATATTCGCATACCAAGCTTTCCACGGCTGCCGGCATCATGATCTCAGGAATTTCCTTCGCAACCATACCGTAATCATTGTATCCCGGAACAGGCCTCTCAAGCGCCTCGCGGCCGTCGTATTGAAACTGTGTCAAATAGATGGCAAGTACGGTGATGAAATAGACAAAGAACGTCAACGAAAACAATACTTTTTTACATTCTTTTAGAAACAACATTACGCATCACCTCCCGAAACATCACAGCCATGGCTGTAGAGACAGTACATATAGGCATCTTCCACATTCGGCTCTGCCAAAACGATTCCCTGCAGATCGGGCGTGTGATCCGAGATGATGCGGACTGTGGTGTATTCACTCTGCACCAGCATGCCCGTGACAAGATACTGCTTCTTGATTTGAGGAAGATACTTTTTGGGAGCATTGAAGGTAAAGACCTTCCCCTCTGCACCCTGGAGTAACTCCGGGACAGTGCCCTGCCACAAGATCTCACCGCTGTTCATGATTGCAATATCCTCACAGGTGGCTTCAATATCCCCAACAATGTGGGTGGACAAGATCACGATCCGTTCCTCTGCCACTTCGCAGAGCAGATTCCGGAAGCGGATGCGTTCTTCCGGGTCAAGACCGGCTGTGGGTTCATCCACAATCAGCACTTTAGGGTCGTGGAGCAACGCCTGCGCAATCCCCAGACGGCGCTTCATACCGCCCGATAATGCCCTGACCTTTTTGTGCTTATGTTCCGTAAGATTCACTCGCCCAAGCAGTAGCTTGATCCTTTCTTCACGAAGCTGTCTGTCCATGCCTGAAAGTACCCCCAGATAGTCCAGACTTTCCTGCACCGTCATGGAGGGATACATAGAAAAATCCTGGGGAAGATACCCTGTCATGCTCCGGATTTCCTTTACATGCTCAATAGGAGTCCCGCACACAGTAATGCTTCCGCCTTTCTTGCAATGGAGCGTGGCAAGGGTTTTCATCAGCGTGGTTTTTCCGGCTCCGTTTCTTCCCAGCAAGCCAAACATACCCTGGTGTATGGTAAGACTTACGTTTTTCAAAGCCTGTTTTCTGCCGTAGAATTTGTCAATGTTTCGGATTTCAATACAATTGTCCATAGTAATCAGTCCTTTCATAATAATTTTCCGATGACCAACTGTGCCATTCTTGTTGGCATCGTTTCACGCAAAAACAGCATGATCTTTCGACCATGCTGCTATGATACAATGCGATTTTCAACTTTCTATCTACTTTCCGAAATGGACCCACAGAAAAATCTGGCTGTAACCTTTCCGCCGTTTTCGTAGTTTTCCACCGTAAGCGTCCCCCCACATTTTTCGCAGAGAATACGGCAGATATAAAGTCCCAGTCCGAAATGGGTCTTGTCCGGCTCCTTCTCGTCCCGGAAAAAGGGCTGCGCTGCATTTTTCAACGCCTCTTCGGTAAATCCCTTTCCGTCGTCAAGGACTGAGATTGTCAGGATATCTTCCGAAATACTGTAGTCTGCCACGACGGATTTTTCGGCATATCGTTTCGCATTCGAGATCAGATTTTCATACACCTGCATGACAAGTTCCGTATCGATGGAAATATTTTCATGATCAGATCTGCCTTTTAACTGGAAATCATCACCGCATATCATCTTTCCCGTTTCGGAAAAGTTCTCAAAAAGTTCTTCTCTGGATATGGAACATATGTTTGGTACGATATCTTCCAGCTTCTGCACCGTGTTCATCTTCTGTGTATAATGTTCCAGCCGCAAGATCTGCCCGTTCATCATGGAAAGGACCGACAGGAGCTTTTCTTCCGTGATCTTGCCGCCCGGAATGTATTTTTCCAAAAAATCAGTATATCCCTTAAGTACTGTTAAAGGGGTGCGCAAATCATGAGAAAATGCTGAATTAAGCCGCTTGCGTTCCTCTAAGGAGCGCCACATTTCCCGATTGTTCTCATAGAGTGCCAAGCGCATCTCCTCAAAGGCCCTGCACAACATACCAATCTCGTTCGGCTTTGCGTATACTATCTCGAAATCCAGCTGATTGTCCTTGATCTTCCGGGAGGAATCAAGCAGGAGGTTGATGGGCTTTTTCAGTTCCCGGTTGTAAAAAATACCCCCGGTTACCGCAACGCAGAAAATAATCCATACAGGTATTAAGACTACCTGCGCATAACAAATGATCCAAAATACAATAAAGTACCTTAAATTAGAATAACTGATATTTGCCCTTGTGGTGGACAGATTTTCCACCTCTACCTGATTCTCTTTCAGCATACTGATCCCGTAGCCTATACTGGTATATAAGTTGATATCATCGTGCCTGTGTACATACCAGCTCTGTAAATCATTTGTACCAAATCCAATGATATAGATTCCCATAATTGCAACGATCAGAAAAAATGGCAGATATCGTATCATACTCCACTTTAAAGAATGTTTTGTCCCTATTTTACCCATTTATAGCCGATCCCCCAGACTGTTTCAATGTGATATTCCTCGCCGTATTTTGCCAGTTTTGCCCTGATACGGCGTATGTGTTCGGCAATTACAGAACTGTCTCCCTCAGCATCATACCCCCAGATCTTCTCATAGATGCGTTCCTTGTCAAAAACCTGTCCGCAGCTTAGCGAAAGAAACTCTACGATCTGATATTCCTTTTTGGCAAGCTCTAAAGTCTTCTCTGCCACCGAAACTGTCTTGGCAGTATAGTCGATCGTCACATCCCCGAAAAAACGGACATTCGCCTGGGTCTTGATCCTGTGGTCGCGCCGTATATGGGCGGACACCCTGGCCCCAAGCTCCTCAATGGAAAAGGGCTTGATGATATAATCATCGCCACCCGAAGCAAAACCGGAAATTTTATCACTGTCCTCAATCCTTGCTGTCAGAAACAAAATAGGACAGGATACATGGTCACGGATCTTGCGGCAGACAGAGAGCCCGTCACCGTCCGGCATATTGACATCCAGCAGGATAATATCCGGATTCTGGGATGCCTTTTCGATGGCTTCTGCGCCGGTATATGCGGTGAGTACCAGATAATCGTTGATCTCAAAATAATCCTTTAACAGACTTACCACATCCTTTTCATCATCTGCTATCAGTATTTTGTACATAACATATCCTCATCTTTCTTTCTGTGGATAAACAGGTTTTCATTTCATTATACGATATAAATATCAACTTTTCATCAACACGCTATCGGATTTTTTTGACGTAGATACATCGACCAATGAATAGAACAGGGCAGAAAACCCGCCGGATTTCCTGCCCATGGTATGCTGATTGTATTTCATTTTCTTCTATTCATTATCCGGTGCACCGGCATTCATATCCGTATACATATCCAGTAGCCCAACCGTTTCCGAAGCAGGCCGGCCGTACATATTACAGCATTGTTTGGAAACTGTTTTAGCCTCGTCCGCATTTTCATCCATCAGTACGCTCATTCGATATACGCCCTGCATCGACTCTGCATCCAGATGATTCATAATTTCTGCGATCAGTTCCTCTTCTTTCATGTTGATTCGCACCTTTCTTAGTAAGAACAATTTTTTCAAGCAGCCCATATTGACTGATATGGTCAATCGCTCTTTCTCGGCACACCGCCCTGCTTCACGCCGAATTTCTCCCGCATAGCAAGCAAAGCATCAATCTGCTCATTGGAAAGCAGATTTTGTTTTCCCAGTATTTTCTCAGTTATTAATAATATATTAGCATAGTACTCCATGGATTCCAAGCGGTAATAAGCGGTATAGACATCCTCCGCCCAGGTGACCGCACCGTGATTGGCAAGCAAAATCCCATTGTGGGTATGACAGTAAGGCGCAATGACCTCTGGCACCTCTTTGGAACCCAGTTCTGCATAGGGTGCGATCGGCACATCTCCAAGGGTAATGACCGCTTCGGCTAACACCGGCGTATCCAATGGAATGCCTGCAATGGCAAAACAGGTGCAGATCGGCGGATGGGCATGGCATACCCCGCGGATATCAGGATTTTCTCGGTAGGCCCGCAGGTGCATTTTAAGCTCCGAGGAAGGCTTGTAAGTTCCTTCCAGAAGATTACCGTCTAAGTCCACCTTGACTAACATCTTTTTCTTCATAAAGCCTTTGGAAACTCCTGTAGGGGTTGCCCAGACTTCATTTTCTCCAGTTTTTACAGAAATGTTTCCGTCATTTGCAGCCACGAAATTACGCACATACATGCGTTGCCCAATATCAATAATCGCTTTTTTGGCCTGTTTTTCTGTCATGTATTCCATGAATGTTACGCCCCTTTTCCTCTTCAAAGTTTTTGTTTCTTCCGAAAGATTTCCGCCAAGGATTCCGTATACGGTTCTCTTGCAACTCCATACTCCGTGACGATCCCCGCGATCAGATCGTGGTCCGTAATGTCAAAGGCCGGATTAAATACTTTGACCCCCTCCGGCGCCATAGGCTCCTGATACCACATCTGCGTAACTTCATGGGCCGGCCGCTGTTCAATCGTAATTTCAGCTCCCGATGGAGTATGCAGATCAATGGTGGATGTGGGCGCGCAGACATAGACAGGTACATGATAACGTTTCGCTACGGCTGCCACCACGGACGTTCCGATCTTATTGGCAACATCCCCGTTTGCGGCAACCCTGTCACAGCCTACAAAGACCGCGTTGACCCAGCCGTTTCTCATGACTGCCCCAGACATATTGTCGCAGATCAGCGTGACATCCACCCCGGAAGATAATAGCTCGTAAGCCGTAAGTCTTGCTCCTTGCAAAAGCGGTCTGGTCTCGTCCGCAAAAACCCGGAAATTGTAACCTCTCTCCTGACCCAGATAAATGGGCGCCGTGGCCGTCCCGTATTTACAGGTAGCAAGCTGTCCTGCGTTGCAGTGGGTCAAAATGCCATCCCCCGGTTTTACCAGACGCAAACCGTTTTCTCCGATTGCCCTGCACACGCGAATATCTTCTTCTTTGATCGCAACAGCCTCGTTTTTCAGCAATTCTTTGATCTCCGATATGGATTTTCCTTTGTTCTGCAGACAGACCTGCTCCATACGGTTTAAGGCCCAGGAAAGGTTGACTGCCGTGGGTCTTGCAGAGTTCAAATATTCCTTTTGTCTGACAAATTCTTCATAAAAAGGATCAAAATCCTGCGCTGCGATCCCTTTTGCAAGTAAATAGATGCCAAAAGCAGCTGCCACCCCGATGGCCGGAGCCCCCCGCACTTTCAGCAGATAGATTGCCTCATGGATCTCCTGCCCTGTGGTTAGGCAGATGATCTCTGCCTTGCCCGGCAGTTTAGTCTGATCCAGAATGAGCAGGGCGCTGTTTTCATCATCCAGCGCTACCGTCTCATAATCCATGATATTTTTCTCGATTCTTTGTGCTTCCATAAATTGTTATGCCTTTCTTGCAAACTGCATCTGTCTCTTTTACCAAATATTTCCTAAGCTCATGCGTCATAAGGAAAGATTTCTACCACAACAAATAATAAGTCATCGGGAAAAGTTTCTCCAAAACACTAAACACCGGCAGATACAATGCCAGGCGGATCCAGACCGGACAACAGACCATGCCTGCCAGTGACAGGATCGGAACAGATGCCGCTATGGACTCTTTTTTTCTTATGATCAATTTAAGAATACTGCAATATCCCACAATTAACAACTGGAAAAAGCAAATTCGGCTTAGTTCTGCCAAAATGCCGGTAAACTGTCCTGTCAGATAGAGGGCGAGCATAGCAACAACAGAGGTGTATACCGTCGGAATCCAAATATTGACTATAGTAGTCATCCAGCTCGGCATGATCCGTACAAACTGACGTCTTTGTCGATCTTCCCAATCCACCAATAGGCCGCACAGACCACTGATAAAAATACAGACGGACAGAACGCCCCGCAGACGGAAATTGACCGTGGCGGTCTGTTGAACCTCTCCGAGGGTCCTGCCATGATAGCGGAAGGCAAAAGTACTTCCGTCCAGCAGATGGGTTTCATATGCGTTTTCCGCAAACCGCACGATCTCCTCCCTGGTATTTCCGTTTTCCTCCGCCGCTTCAAAGGCTTCCGCCGTTTCCACATAATTTAGATAAGCTTCTTCGGAATATAAAGCAAAAACTGCACCGGCAGTCTTCTCTTTGACTATCTCAGTCAACATAGAGGAAGATGTCTCATATAGGGCAATTTCAGCCTGCCATGTGTTGTCCTTCAGCTTCTCCTGCAAATCCGTCGGAAAAACCAATGCACAATTCAGTACACCTCTTTCTACTTCCTCAAACAGCAGTTCTTGGCTGTTATAAACATAAAAATCCAAAATGCCTTCCTGTTCCTGCAATAGCAATATTAAGCGTTGATTCCACTCGCTGTATTCTTCAGATGAGACGGCCATCCTTTCTTCCGCAAACAAGACCCCCACAGCTGCCCCTTTCGTATTTCCCATATGCTCCATTCTGTCAACTACCACAGCTAAAATGGGCAGGCAAAGAAGCATCAGAAGAAAAGCCGGCTTTTTTAACATCCTTTTAAACATCAAACAGAGACAGACAACGTATTTCTTCATATTCCTGCCCTCCTTCGGATACAAAAGGCGGCTGTCCAAAAACCTACCGTAAATAAGAGCAGTATCCCGATTGTCCTGCTTACGGCATTCCCTGTATAGAGACTCCCCATCGCTTCGATCAGATAGGCCGAGGGCAGATGATTCCCGATCTGTCTGATCCTATCCGGCAGAAAAACAGAAGGCAGAAAGCCTCCCGCAAAATAGTGCATCACCGTGGACAGCAGGAAAAGAAGCAAGACTGCCGCCACAGCATTGTCCGCAAGCTGAAAGAGCAGGAAAACATAGCTTGTTACGCAGAAAAGGACTGCCAGTAACACCCCGACACCTCTCAGGTTAATCTCAGGCAGCCATGCGCTGTAACCGATCCTTGTAAGAATCCCTTTTACAAGCAGTAAAAAGCATCCAAAGGTAATGCCGATACCGCACAGCCCGCACAGCCATTTACCGAATACCTGGGCGGCGATTCCGATTCCCTGCCGCATGATTTGCTTTCGAAAACCATCCGGATAGGCTTTCATCATCGAATAACCGGACATGCCTGATAACAGGAGAAAAAAAATCATTCCGGAGGCCATCCCATATTGCATGAGGTTCAATCCGCCTGTAGCGGAAACTTCCCGCATTTGAAAAAGTGCAAGCCTGTCCAGGGCAAAAGCAAGGTTATTCCGATCGATATCCGCCTCCAGAACCGACAGCTTATCATATGCTCCATAAGTCATGGCCGTATCGTAAATACCGTAGATCTCTGCCTGCGCCACACGGAGCATTCCGACTCCCGCCTCCGTCAATTCCCGAAGCAGCGCCGACTCGATTCCTGCATTCTCCGGAAAATAAACCTGTACCGGCACATTGTCTCCGCTTAGAATCCCTTCCACCATATCGTCCGGCAGCACCAGGGCGGCTGCCGCGCTGCCTTCCCGAAGCATGGAAAAGCCCTCCTCATTTGATACCATAACAAAACGACAGGACTCGGATATACTTTCCATGCCTTGAATATATTGAATGACCAAATCGGTCAATGGATTATCGTTTTCATCTACAACCGCAACCGTGATCTGTATTGCCGGAGAATCTTTATAAACTGTATTTAATAAGCCAATGACGATGCCGCTAAGGACCGCAAGGAGTAAAACCGCCGTTAAAAGCATAGCGGGAAGCAGTTTCATTGTGCGCTTCAAATCCAATCTCCATAAGGTCAGGACTTTTTTCATGATATACTCTCCGAATAAAAATAAAGTTACAAAAATCTACGCTATCACAATAACATTAATAAGCCTTAATTTACGAAATATAAATAAGACAATGCGCGCAGCCATTTTTTGATTGTCTGGCGCAGCTGGTCTTCCAGATCTTCATATTCTTCTTCCGTAACTTCAAAGACTTGCAAGGTTTCTCCCTCTAACGGCTCAATTTCCTCTTGCAACGGCTCAAGGTTGATCTCTCCGGTCACCTTATAATCTCCGGCGTTACCAAACGAAGCGGTCAATTGGTTGATGTTGGTTGTGACACGAGTGTCATTTTCACTGTAAAGAATATGGAAATTTGACTGTATTTCATACCGAGTATCTTCCAGCTTCAGGAATTTCCTCAATGATGAAAACAGACTGTCTTCTCCTTCAGACTGTTCTGTTTGCATCATACTCATATCCATACTGACAACGATGTCGTCTATGCTTCGCCCTTCCCCCAGAAAACAGATGCTGCCATCTGTCTTTACAAGAAACCGTGTGCTTTCAAATTCTACGGTGTACTCCAGCGGTTCATCCAATGCGATTTGAATAATACGGTCATTGTTATCCAAAGCGGTCAACAGTACAAGATCTTCCTGAATTGTGATTTTTATTCCGTTTGTTTCCACGGATCCTAACATTTCTTTCGGATAGATCATGCGGTATTGACTACATTGGTACTGCCTATTTACCGTATCCGGAACCTCAATTACTACTGACTCATCCAGTTTTTCTATGTTGATACGGGCACTATCCTCACTTGAACCGATATTTTTCTTCAGATCTGAAAGAAAGTTTTCCCAATCTTCCGGGGTCCCCCAGGTTTGTTCTCTCTCTTCGGGAAACAGATCAATAGAAAGTTCTCCTTTCTCGATCCTGCCGAACTTCTCTGCCAACAGAGAATTGTTATACTGTCTGTCTATTCGCTTGGTATCAAATGCTAAATTCTGCCTGAAAATATCCGGCAGCGCAAGCATCAATACCTCATCCTCTCCGTACAATTCCGTTTCCACAATTTTACGGTTCATGACACTAAGGTCCGTAGAGGAGCGCAACTTATGCGCCTCGGCATCTCTCAGGATAGTCGTATCCACTCCCAAGGTAACAGGAAGCTTCTCTCCGCTCAGATTGAAAGAAGTCTCTATTTTGCAATTACGGTTCCTGGCAGGAGCATTGCCTTCCGCCTGCTCCCACAAGATTTGACGTTCTTCTATTTCCTGTGCCAGATTCCGAAAGCCGTTTAACAGCTTTCGCTCATCCGAGCGGTATATTTTGAAAAACCAGAATGCAGCTGCGGCCAGCAGGATCAAACCGATGGCTATGACCGACACCGCTGTTACAGGCACTGCTGTTTTCCGACTTTTATTCGGTTGTTTTTGTATTTCGGGAATCCGAATCTCCTGCCATTGTTCCATCATTTTTCTCCTTTAAAATAACGCTGTCAATGCTTCTCCCCGCAAAGTCTTATCAACCGGTATCAATTTTCCGTTCTTCATAACATACAAGCTGTCACACAGAGACAACTCGCCATCCTCGTGTGTCGTAATGACCACCGTTCCTTTTCTCTCCAGATAAATTCGAAGATAGCGTTTCACATCTTCTTTACAGGCCATATCCAGTGCCGCGCTGGGCTCATCCAGGATCAGAACCGGCGGCTCATCGGCCAGGGCGATTCCGATGCTGACTCTTTTCTTCATTCCGCCGGAAAGCTTGTGAACAGGCATTTTTACAAATTCCGGAATCCCCAATAGCTGTAAAAATCCTTGCTCCAACTCCTTTTGCAGCTGTGCCTTATCCGGATACCAGAGCCTTAGGTTATCGTAGACGCTAAGTTCCTCCAAAAGCGGATTTTCCTGCGGTACATAACCGGTCATCTTCCTGAAGACAACCGGATTTTTTAGCGCATCCCTGCCGTAATAATACACACTTCCTGACTTAGGACGCAGCACACCTGCCATAACGGAAAGCAGGGTAGATTTACCGCATCCGTTGGGTCCTACGATCCCGATGCACTCTCCGCGTTCTCCCGAAAGATTAACGCCGCAAAGCACCTCTTTCTTCCCATATGCACTTGTGAGATCTTCAATTTCAATCATTTTCATAGATTATCCTATTTTAAAACAGACAGCAACCACAAATAGTCACTGTCTGTCCTTTGTTTACATAACATATTTCATCAAACGTAACATCCTTTGACCTATTTCGCAGCAAGTTCTGCTTTCAGGCTTTCTGTCAGCTTCGGAACGATCTTGTTCAGGTCGCCTACGATACCGTAATCGGCTACGTCGAAGATCGGAGCATCCGCATCCTTATTGATGGCAATGATGATATCGGCTTCTTCCATACCTGCCACATGCTGGATCGCACCGGAAATACCGATTGCGAAATATACGTTAGGACGTACGGTTTTGCCTGTCTGGCCAACCTGCAAATCTTTCGGTTTCCAGCCGGCATCCACTACCGCACGGGAGCAGCTTACCGTACCGCCGATCACTTCCGCCAAATCTTCAAGAATCTTGAAGTTCTCAGGGCTTCCGACACCACGTCCGCCGGATACCAGAATCTTAGCGTCCATAATATCCACCGTATCGGTAACAGCCTTAACAACGTCCAGGATCTCTACATACTTGTGATCCGGTGTGAATCCGGGATTATACTCTTCTACAACCGCTTTTGCACCTTTGATCGGCTCGATCTTCTGCATAACGCCGGCACGAACGGTAGCCATCTGCGGACGGTTATCCGGACATGCAATGGTAGCGATGGTATTTCCGCCGAATGCAGGACGGGTCATCAATAACTGATTGTGTTTCTGCTCCTGTCCCGGAACCGGCTGCAACGGGAAATCGCCGATTTCCAATACGGTACAGTCAGCCGTAAGACCGGTTGCCACTCTTGCGGAAACTCTGGGGCCCAAATCCCTTCCGATAGCGGTTGCACCAACCAGCACGATTTCCGGTTTATACTTGTTGATCACGGATGACAGCGCATGGGCATAAGGCTCTGTTCTGTATACCTTCAATTCAGGGTCATCTACAACGATTACTTTATCAGCGCCGTATTCGGCAAGCTTATCGGCAAGGTCTTTTACTCCCGAACCCAAAAGTACTGCCGTTACATCTGTATTCAAATCTTTTGCAAGGTCTTTTGCTTTTCCAAGTAATTCAAATGCAATGCTGCTGATCTCATTGTCTACTTGCTGCGCAAAGACATATACTCCCTTGTATTCTTCTAAACTCATCACAATCCTCCATTCTCATTAGATGACATGTTTTACTTTTAATTTGTCAACAATGTAGCTTACTGATTCATCAGGGTCAAGAGTAACCTTTTCACCTGCGCCTTTTCTTACTTTGTCGGATGCTTTCGCAATCTTAGTCGGTGAACCTTTCAAACCTAAGTTAGAATCGTCTACATCCTTTAAATCAGCTCTGCCCCATACGGTGATCTCCTGTTGATAAGCATCAAAGATTCCGCCGGGTGTCATATAACGGGGCTCATTCAGTTCGGAAAGAGCAGTGATCAGACAAGGCATTTTAGCCTTTACCACATGGTATCTGTCTTCATACTGACGTTCAACAACTACGCTGTCGCCCTCGATCTTGATGTTCTGCGCATAAGAAATAACAGGAATATCAAGATGTTCTGAAATCTGAGGACCTACCTGCGCTGTATCACCGTCGATAGCCTGACGGCCTGTGATGATCAGATCATACTCAAGATTTCTGATAGCGCCTGCAACTGTTGTGGAGGTAGCCCATGTATCAGCACCGCCAAGTACTCTGTCTGTTACCAGAATACCTTTATCGGCACCCATTGCCATAGCCTCACGAAGCACTTCTTCTGCCTTCGGAAGTCCCATTGTGATCACGGTAACTTCTGCACCATATTCATCTTTTAATCTCAGCGCTGCTTCCAGACCTGCTTTGTCATCGGGATTCATGATCGCAAGCATTGCGCCTCTGTCTAATGTACCGTCGGGATTGAACTTAACGCCACCCTTTGTATCAGGTACCTGTTTAATACAAACAACGATTTTCATCGATTTTATCTCCTTTACCTTATTTTTATAAAATAACAGCAGTTATTATTTCAGAAGCGCACTGGAAATAACCATACGCTGAACTTCACTGGTTCCTTCATAGATCTCCGTGATCTTCGCATCACGCATCATACGCTCTACATCATACTCTCTGATGTAGCCGTATCCGCCGTGGAGCTGCACTGCCTTAGTTGTTACTTCCATAGCAACCTCTGCCGCATATAATTTCGCCATAGCAGCTTCTACAGAGTAGGAAACCTTCGGATTCTTCGCATATTCCGCTTTCTTCATAGCCGCCTTATAAACCAACAACTGAGCAGCCTCAACCTTGGTAGCCATATCAGCCAGCTGGAACTGGGTATTCTGGAATGCCCCGATTGCTCTGCCGAACTGTTTTCTTTCTTTTACATAGTTGATTGTGGTCTCAAGAGCGCCTTCCGCAAGACCGAGCGCCTGTGCAGCGATACCGATACGTCCGCCGTCCAGCGTGTGCATTGCGATATTGAAACCTTTGCCCTGCTGTCCAAGCAAGTTGTCCTTCGGAATGCGGCAATCCGTAAAGATCAGCTCGTATGTAGAGGATCCACGGATACCCATCTTGTTTTCCTTGGTTCCGAACGTAAAGCCGGGGGTTCCTTTTTCTACGATAAATGCGGAGATCTCTTTGGTCAGTCTGCCGCGTTTCTCAACTGTTCCGGTAATTGCAAAAATAACGTATACGTCAGCTTCTTTACCGTTGGTAATGAAACATTTGGAACCGTTCAGTACCCACTCGTCGCCGTCCAGTACAGCCTTAGTCTGCTGGCCCTGTGCATCCGTACCTGCGCCGGGCTCCGTCAGACCGAAAGCGCCCAGCTTCTCACCTTTTGCAAGGGGAACCAGATATTTCTGCTTCTGCTCTTCCGTACCGTAAGTCTGGATCGGATCGCAGCAAAGGGAAGTATGTGCAGATACAATAACACCTGTTGTTCCACATACCTTGGAAAGTTCCTCTACGCACATAGCATATGTCAAGGGGTCGCATCCCTGTCCGCCGTACTCTTTCGGTACAGGAATTCCCAGGAAACCTAACTTCGCCATTTTCTCAACGGTTTCTCTTGGAAAACGTTCATTTTCATCTACCTCTTGAGCGAGAGGCTTTGCTTCTTTTTCGGCGAATTCTTTAAAAAGAGTTCTCGCCATTTCATGCTCTTTGCTTAAAGTAAAATCCATGATTTTTTATTCCTCCATTTATTTTAAAATTCTATTATTTCGAATAGTCGAAGAAACCTACGCCGGTCTTTCTGCCAAGCTTCTTCTCCTCTACCATCTTCTTAAGAAGCGGCTGCGGAGCGTATTTCTCATCTTTTGTCTCATTATAAAGTACTTCCATGAT
>JAFLTF010000048.1 GCA_022510585.1 Lachnospiraceae bacterium | reverse complement strand
GCTTTCACAAGCTTTTCCACACAAGTCATACTCATCAAGCCACGTAGCTTGTAATCAATAACATTTTATTTAATAAATCATATCGATTTACTATTTCTGTTTATCATACCACTAAATAACAAATCTGTCATTATGTTCTACAACAATCTCTATACTATTTTCTCCTTTGTAATATGAGTTGGCACGAATCGTTCCCCTGCTTTCCACAATGCAGTTCTCGATATGTGTATTATCTCCGATATAAACATCATTCAGGATAATGGAATTCTTAATGTAACAATTGTTTCCTATGAAAGTCTTCCTGAAGATCACCGAATCCTCTACCGTACCGTTTACGATACAACCGCTTGAAATCAGACTGTTTCTGATCTTGGCTCCCACATTGTACTTCGCCGGAGGATTATCGTCCACTTTAGAATAGATGTCAGGATACTGTTTGAAGAAGTAATCCCGGATATCCGGCTGCAGGAAATCCATATTGGTTCTGAAATAGTCATCCACGGTTGCAATATTGCTCCAATATTCCTTGATCTTATAACCGAAGATCCGCTTCATATCCTTATAACGGATCAAAATATCCTTAACAAAGTCATAGCGGTCTTCTTCGGCACATTTCTCGATCATCTCGATCAACTGTCGTCTTCTGATGACATAGATACCACAGGAGATCGTATTGGAATTGGCAACTACCGGTTTCTCTTCAAATTCCTCAATACGGCTTTCCTCATTCATCTTGACCGTACCGAAACGTTCTACATTGATATCAGGACCCATATCCTTACAAACTACGGTAATATCTGCTTTCTTCTCAATATGATACTCCAAGATCTTATTGTAATCCATTTTATAAACACAGTCGCCGGAAGAAATAACAACATAGGGCTCATGACTGTTTTTCAAAAATGTAAGATTCTGGGCGATTGCATCCGCCGTACCGCGATACCATGCATTGCTTTCTGCAGTAACCGCCGGTGTGAAAACGTATAAGCCGCCCTGTTTTCGTCCGAAATCCCACCACTTGGAAGAACTTAAATGTTCATTTAAACTGCCTGCATTATACTGTGTAAATACCGCAACCTTATTGATATGGGAATTGGTCATATTACTGAGTGCAAAATCAATACCACGATAACTTCCTGCAATCGGCATGGCGCAAACAGCACGCTTCTGGGTCAACACCTTCATTCTGTGATTATTGCCACCGGCTAAAATAATTCCTATCGCTCTCACTGTTCTTCACCTGCCTTAATCAATGTTCTACCACTTGCAAGACCTCCGTCCTCATAGTCCTCATCGGAAGTTACTCCAAATACAACTGTGTTCTTACCAATGGACACCCCTTTGGGGATCACGCTGTTTTCACCGATGGTGACAAGACCGTGATTATAAATATTGGGGTCAGTCTCATTGGGTTCCTCAGCGCCGACACCCAGCTTCACACCATCGTTTACGACTACGTTCTCTGCAATGATTGCCTTATTGATCTCACAATTACTGTAAATCTCTGTAGAATTCATGATGATGGAATCCCTGACAACGGTCCCTGCTCCTATCAGAACGCCGCAGCCGATCACGGAATTATAAACCTTACCGTAAATCTCTGCACCTTCCCCTACGATACTTCTCTCTATCACACTGTCAGGAGCCAGATACTGCGGAGGCAGGATCTCACATTTCGTATAGATATTCCAATATTCTTCATATAAATTAAATTCGGGAACAATATCGATCAGTTCCATATTTGCTTCCCAGTAGGAATGCAGGGTACCTACGTCTTTCCAGTATCCGTTAAACTCATATGCAAAAAGCGGTGCACCCTGCTTATGGCAGTAAGGAATGATATGTTTGCCGAAATCCAATCCCGACTGCTCCGCATTTGCAAGCAAGGCTTCTTTCAAGGTTTTCCAATTAAATATGTAAATACCCATAGAAGCAAGGTTGCTTCTTGGATTCTCCGGTTTTTCCTCAAAATCAACGATCTTACGATTCTCATCCGTGATCATGATGCCGAACCTTTTAGCCTCCTCCATCGGCACCGGCATAACTGCAATGGTAACTTCTGCTCCATTCTGCTTGTGAAAATCCAGCATCACCTCATAATCCATTTTGTAGATATGGTCCCCCGAAAGGATCAATATGTATTCCGGATTAAAACTTTCCATATAAGCGATATTCTGATAGATTGCATTGGCTGTTCCCGTATACCATTCACTGTGTACACTCTTTTCATAAGGCGGAAGCACCGTAACACCGCCGATATTTCTGTCAAGATCCCAGGGAATACCTATTCCGATATGCGTATTCAGTCGAAGCGGCTGGTACTGTGTCAAAACCCCAACGGTATCAATGCCTGAATTGATACAATTGCTCAGCGGAAAATCAATAATCCGATACTTACTGCCAAATGCTACTGCAGGCTTGGCTACCTTGGAGGTCAAAACACCCAGTCTGCTGCCCTGACCACCTGCTAACAGCATGGCAATCATCTCTTTCTTAACCATATCATCACCTCATATCCCGATAATATATTTAAAATAAAATAATAAAATTTATTTTGTTATATCAGTATATCACAACTCAATCAGAAAGTGAATATTATTTACAAAATAATTCACTTTTTATCGCCTTTGTCTTATTCATATATAACAACATTTCCACATAATTCGTCCTTTTTTTATTCGTTTTCTACAAATATTTGTTCATTATGTCCCACTTATACCTACAATTTTTTGTGAAAATAAATAAATTTTACCGCAACCTGCAATTTTCTTGGATTCTTTCCATCAACTGTAAAATCATATTGGTTTTTTTGCAACAAGTGCGTATAATACTTATAATAATATATCAATTAAATAATAGAAAAGATAGGAAGTCTTAAGTATGTATCAGATCAATTTTCAAAATCCGATCCATGTATTTTTTATTGGAATCGGCGGTATCAGCATGAGCGGACTCGCAGAGATACTTCTCTCGGAAGGTTTTCGGGTTTCCGGCTCCGACAGACAAAAATCGCCTCTTACCGAAACCTTATGTTCCAAAGGCGCTACTGTGTTTTACGGACAAAAGAAAGAAAATCTCTCCCTGCATCCGGATCTAATTGTATACACCAGCGCGATCAAGGAGGATAATCCTGAATTTATCGCCGGCAAAGAGCTTGGCATTCCTTTTCTGACAAGAGCTCAACTGCTTGGACAAATGATGAAGAACTATAAGATCCCCATTGCCGTCAGCGGCACCCACGGCAAAACCACCACCACTTCCATGTTGTCCCAAATCCTTTTGGAAGCAGGAACAGACCCCACTTTGTCCATCGGCGGCATCTATCAGGCTATCGGCGGAAACATCCGTGTCGGAAAATCCGACTATTTTGTCACGGAGGCCTGCGAATATACCAACAGCTTTTTAAGCTTTTTCCCAAAAATCGGTATTATCCTTAATATAGAGGAAGACCATCTGGATTTTTTTAAGGATATTAACGATATCCGTAATTCTTTTCATGAGTTTGCCAAACTTCTGCCATCGGACGGAACACTGATCATCAACGGAAATATTCCTGATGTAGAAGTTATCACAAAAGCTTTACCCTGCAGGGTCATAACCTACGGTTCGTCCGCTTCATGCGACTACCGTCCCGAAAACGTCACTTATGATAACTTCGGGCACCCTTCCTTTACTTTGTTGGGATCGGAAGACCGGGATGAGGGCACATACACCCTTCATGTACCGGGCCTCTATAATGTATATAATGCTTGTGCCGCTATTGCTGCCGCCTTGCTTCTCGGGATCGATAAAGAGTGTATCAAACAGGCGTTGTCTGATTTTCGCGGAACAGACAGACGTTTCGAATACAAGGGGCAGGTAAACGGCTTCTCTATAATAGATGACTATGCGCATCATCCTACAGAAATTACTGCAACTTTAAATGCGGCAAAAAATTATCCTCATAAAACGATATGGTGTGTCTTTCAACCCCATACGTATTCGAGGACCAAAGCATTTCTTCCCGAATTTGCCAAAGCGCTGACACTCTCGGACCAGATCATCCTGACCGACATCTATGCCGCCAGAGAAACAGATACTTTAGGCATCAATGCCGGGACTCTGCAGGAAGAGATTCGGAAACTCGGGCACGACTGCTATCATTTTTCCTCCTTTGAAGAAGTTGAAAATTTTCTTTTGGAAAATTGCACAAAGGATGATCTGTTGATAACTATGGGTGCCGGAGATGTTGTAAAAATCGGCGAAAATCTACTTCAAAAATAATTATCCACAATATCCACAGCGAAAGAATTTTTTCATCCTTCTTTCGACTGTGGATATTTTTTGTGATGAATCCCATATAAGAATTTGTTATCCACATTTTCCACAGACAACATGAACAAATGTTCGTTTTACTTTCTGGCAAAATGACTATATCTTTTTAAAATCCATCATGCTATAATTCAACTTACTTTAAAGTTAGAAGAATTTTGAGCGGGGTTACAATAATGAGCCATTTGACTATTTATCAGGATAATTATGCGGATTCTACAGTGATTTCAAACCGCTTTATTGATGAATATATGAAATCAGCCAATGATGCGCAGCTTAAGATCTATCTTTTCCTGATCCGTAGGATGAGTGCAAGACTTTCTACCAGTGTTTCGGAAATTGCGGATATTTTTAACTATACGGAAAAAGATGTTCTGCGTGCCTTAAAATACTGGGAGAAAAATCATCTGCTCACATTAGATTATGATGAAAATAAAGCTCTCACCGGTATCCATCTTCAGGACTTAAACGCACCTTCGGCTCCTGCCGTAAAAGCATCGGAAGTATCTTCTCCCACATGTGTGGTACCGATCTCCTCCAAGCTGGAAGTTGTGGAAAAGGAAGTGGTCGAAGAGGATCCTTATGAAAAGCCGAACTATACATTGGATCAGTTAAAAGCATTCAAATCAGAGGAAGAAACTTCCAGACTGCTTTTTATAACGGAACAATATCTAAAGAAAACATTGAGTTCCTCGGATATGAAATCTATTCTCTTTATTTCGGACAAGTTGGGTTTTTCGGAGGACTTGATCGACTATCTGATTCAATATTGTGTAGACCGCGGCAAAAAAGATTTAAGATACATCGAAAAAGTAGCCATCGATTGGGCACAGGAAGGTATCACTACACCTAAGCAGGCAGCCCGTTATGTACATAAATATGACAAGACTGTTTATGATATTATGAAAGCACTCGGTAAGTCCAATGTCCCCACTCAAGTGGAAGTTACCTTTATCACCCGTTGGACAAAGGAGTTTTCTTTCGGAACCGATGTGATCTGTGCAGCATGTGAGAAAACTGTTCTTGCTACGGACAAACATCGTTTTGAATACGCAGACAGTATTTTGAGCAGTTGGTACAAAGCAGGCGTTCATCACAAAAACGATATCCCTGCTGCGGAAGAATCTTTCAGGCAGAATCGGATCGCCAAAACTTCTTCCGGCAATAAATTTAATCAGTTCCGCCAGAATCAATATGATTTTGATGCACTGGAAAAAGAGCTTTTAAGCAACTAATTTATTTCTCAAAGGAGCGTTCCCGTGGCACTGACCAATGCACAATATGACCTTATACATCGTGATTATGAAAACAGACAACTGAACAACCGTCATGAGTTAGAGCGTAAAACCGCTTATGTATACGAGCATGTTTCGGGTTATCGGGAATTGGAAGATTCCGTTGCAGCCATATCCGTCTCTCAGGGTAAAAGATATCTGGAAGGCGACGAGGAGGCAATGGAAGATTTAAAAGATATGCTTGCGGAAATTTCCGGCAGAAAGATACAGCTATTGATCGATGCCGGTCTCCCGGAAAATTATCTGCAGCCCTCTTATACCTGTCCGGACTGTAAAGATACCGGTTACATCGACGGGCAGAAATGCCATTGCTTCAAACAGGCGATGATCTTACTTCTCTATGAGCAGTCCAATATCCGTGAGATGCTGCAAAATGAAAATTTTGATGCTTTGTCTTATGAATATTATGAAGGACAGGATCTATCCTACTTTAAAAACGCCGTAACCACATGTAGGAATTTTATCAAAAATTTTAATTCCGACTATCATAATTTATTTTTTTATGGTACAGTGGGTACAGGGAAATCTTTTTTGTCAAACTGTGTTGCCAAGGAATTGATCGAAAAAGGACATTCCGTTATCTACTTTAGTGCAGCCGGTCTTTTTGACTTACTATCCAAATATTCTTTTGACTACAAAAACAGAGAAGAACAACGGGAACGTTACGCAGACCTGTATCAATGCGATCTGTTGATCATTGATGATCTGGGTACCGAGTTTACCAACCAATTTGTAGCCTCCCAGCTTTTTTCCTTATTGAACGAACGCCATATGGGGAAAAAAGCGACCATCATATCGACGAACCTTTCTCTGGAAGAGCTGCAGAATCGATACTCAGACCGTATTTTTTCCCGAATTACCAGTCATTATGAAATCTGCAAATTGACCGGTCCTGACATTCGAATGTACAAAAAACAACTGCTGAACAGAAAGTGAGGAGTTTTGCATGGCAAAGCGTGAAGAAAAAAGAAATCTGGAGACCATTCCTGTCGGTTCCCTCGGTATCATTCCGCTGGAAGGCTGTAAGCCACTGGGTGAAAAAGTAGATTATTATCTTGTAAAATGGCGGGCAGAAAGAGAAAGTGAACACAAAGGCAGCCTTGCGTTTACCGGATATCAGCGAGACTCTTATATTCTGGATACCAAGGTGCCCAGATTCGGTTCCGGCGAAGCCAAAGGTGTGATCAATCAATCCGTCCGCGGTGACGATTTATATCTTCTTATAGATGTTACAAATTACAGTCTGACTTATTCTTTGTGCGGACATGAAAATCATATGTCCCCTGACGATCACTATCAGAACTTAAAACGTATTATTGCGGCAGTCGGCGGAAAGGCAAGACGGATCACCGTGATCATGCCATTTTTGTATGAAAGCAGACAGTCTAAGAGATCCAAAAGAGAATCTCTGGACTGTGCACTGGCGCTGCGGGAATTGGTAAACATGGGAGTTGACAATATCATAACTTTTGATGCTCACGACGCCAGGGTGCAAAATGCGATCCCGCTGCACGGTTTTGAAACCGTACAGCCTTCTTATCAATTTGTCAAAGGTCTGCTGACCAATGTAAAAGGTTTAGAGATCGACAGTGAACATATGATGATCGTCAGTCCTGACGAAGGCGGTACCAGCCGGGCTATCTATATCGCCAATGTCCTTGGACTGGATATGGGTATGTTCTATAAAAGAAAAGACTATACCAGACTGGTAGACGGCCACAATCCCGTTGTTGCACATGAGTTTTTGGGAAGCAGCGTAAAAGGCAAGGATGTCGTCATTATCGATGATATGATCTGTTCCGGCAAAAGCGTGCTGGAAGTTGCCGCTGCCTTGAAAAAAAGAGAAGCCAGACGTATCTTTGTATTTGCTACCTTCGGACTTTTTACCGCAGGTCTGGATCAATTTGACCAGGCATATCGGGATGGACTCTTTGATAAGATCTTAACAACCAATCTGATTTATCAAACTCCTGAACTGCTTGAGCGCGAATGGTACATAGATTGCGACCTGAGTAAATACATTGCCTATCTGATCGATACTTTGAATCATGATTCTTCTATCAGCGATCTTTTGAATCCTGTAGAACGTATCCAGTCTATTGTTGCAAGATATAATGCAGGTGAACTGTAAAAAGTACAAGAAGCGCCTTTTGGCGCTTTTTGTTCTCTAACGGGGTGGTTACAATGTTATTGTTAAAAGCGAATCCGGAATTAAAAAATATTTTTCGGAAATTGATAAAAACCATGAAGCTGTCTGTTGAGTGGACGGATGTTTTTGCTATTGCAAATAATAACCTGATCCTTGCAGGTGAGGTTCGTTCCCTGATTTTTAGTCTTGACACGAAACGTGCTTATACAAGCATCATGGAGCTGCCTCCGAAGGGCGAAGGACTTGCACCCATGCCCAGTGACAGTCTGTTAAACAATGTAATGGATATGATACTTTATGCCTTTGGAAAATGGGGTATCATAAGCGGTCTCAAGGTAGAAAAAGATTATCGGGAACTTAATGCTTTATTTGAAACGATCCTTCGTCCTGTTAAAGTGGAACCGGATTTTTCCGAAGATAGTTTTTGTTTCTACAAAGACGGAATACAAGTAACTTACGAAGATGTAATGCTTGCCATATTGAAACTGCTTAGAAGCGAAGGCAGGTTGAAAGAAGGCCAGATCCTTGTCACCTCGGAAAGTAAAGAAGAAGCATCTGACGATATTTCGCAAAACCATTCTGAAGAAAATACTCCCGATTCTGAGAAATCGACTACGGAAACTATGGCAGAGGACAATGACGATTATGAAATCGGCCTCTGGCATAATCTGTGCTGGAAAAAGGCTTCCTATTCTTTTCAAAAATCTTCTTATAATGAAACAGGCAATACCAGATCCCGAATCGGTTATGATTTTTACATTTCAAACCACCTGTGTCCCAAATGTGATAATCGATTATACATGGGAGTATATCCCGTCAATAAGGAACTGTTGATCGATACGGAAGAAGGGCGGGTATTTATGGCGCGGGTCTATACCTGTTATGACTGTAATATCTTCTATACGCCAAGACCAAAGAAACTGTTACAGGAAGGTGATGTCTATCACCTGGAATTTGACGAAGACCGGACCGCCTATGAGGATTATTTGGCAATTCTGGGTAAAAAAACCGAAAGAACCATCAATCATAATTTCAATAGATTTGAATCCGAAGAAAGCGGAGAAACCGTGGATCCGGGAAGCGCAGATCCTACAGAGATGCATGGTGTTAAGACAGTTTCTTCCAACGCGCAGGATATACAGACTGATCTTGCAGAAAAAACGGATTCTAAAGATAATCCTGTGCGCCCCGCCGGAATAAAAGGATTAAAAGAGCGGCTTTCAAAAAGAGGGATAAAATTATTCTCAAGATCCATACAAGCAGAAAGCAAGCAACAGACAACTGCACAGCCGGAGCAAACAACCAAATCTATTGACCATATTGGTCAATCATCGCCGGACGCAACTCTTACGAGTTCCGCTCAAGCCAATTCATTACCGGCCGAATCCACCCAGGATATTTCTGCACTTGCCAGGAAAACGACCGAAGAACTGAAGACGATATTAGCACGCATAGAGTATCAGGAGGAAGCATCCTCTGCAGGAGGCGGAATCAATATAGCAGACAGTTCTTATATAGAAGCGGTAAAAGAAACGCTCCGGAATAAACTGACAGCGAAATATGATGCACGCATGGGCGCTTTGCAAAATCTGTCACATAAACAGCTTTCCGATTTAAGAAATCAGATCCATAAAGAAACCGTGCTTTCCGAAGATCAGAAAAGCCAATACATAAAGCAAGTTGACGTTCTTTTATATCAGGCAGAGAAAAAAGCGCTGGAACAGAAAGTAGATTCAAGCAAAAACAAAACCTATGCAGAGATAGGACGGATCATAGCAGAAGTCGAAAAACAGGATATCCCCGAAGAGTTAAAGCAGGAATCTTTGCAAAAGCTTGTGCGGATCAAAGAGGACCGCGCCGCCAGGGAAGTGGAACATCTGATAACACATATCCCACTGCATTTGGATAGAAAACAGCTTTCCACATATCTGGAAAAGCTGCAGCAATACGAAGAGGTTGACATAACTCCATATCGTGATCAGTTAGAAAAGCGAAAGGATCTTGCTGAAAAAGAGGAAATCACCCTCTTGATCAAACGCGGCGGCAAAAAAGACCGCAACGCCCTATGGAAGCTATATCAACAATTGCAGGAACAGGATTATAAAGAAGAAAACAAAGCCCCTTATTTAGAGAAAATATATGAGGCTGTCCGAAAAATGGACGAGGCACGGATCGAAAAAATCTGCCCCAGCATTACAAGCCTGTCTTTTACAGATGGGTTAAAAGCTTATGAGCAGATTGAAGAAGGCATGTTTCTTCCGGAGTTAAAAGTCAATACACTGGAGATGATACAAAGACGCCTCACCAGACTCAAGACCGATGAGAGTGTTCAATTGATGCGGAAATTGAAACATGAGATGGAAGAGAAACTGACGGACCTCGAACATTTTTATTTCTATGATGCAAGAGAAGAACAGCGGATCGCACAAAACGGCCAAAGCAAAACCGCCATATGGGAAGATGAACTTGAAGAAAAAGAGGAACAGAAAAAAGAAGAATACCGGACTGCCATGTTATGTGCCATAAACGGTTATGCCGCTGCAAGAGGCCCTTACGAATATCCGCTGATGGTCTGTGATACCTCACGGACAGCAAACGGCAAAGAAGGCTTTGTGCTGACACCGGATCATATTTTTTATCATACTTTTCTGCATTCCGGCGTCGTTCAAATCACAAATATTGAACAGATACAATCAGCAAAAAAAGCGATTTTCAATAAAGGCATTCATATTAAGCTTTTTGTTGGCCGAAAAGAAAAGCTGCCGCAAAAAGTAAAGCCGGAAGACTGGGACGCTTTTGCAAAAATCCTGGATGATTTTGCAAATTATCTTAAGGACAGACCGGAATCCAGAAGTCTGGAATACATGGCGAAAGAGAAGCATGAAATCATTCACTGCTATCGCTGTGGCTTTGTCTACAAGGATAGTCCTGTCTGTCCAAAATGCGGAAGTAAGACGAATCGGTAGAGGAATTAACTATGAGAACAAATTACCATACCCATACGCGGCGCTGTCTCCATGCGTTCGGAAATGAGGAGGATTACATCCGATCCGCTCTGGCTGCCGGCGTTTCCATTTTGGGCTTTTCAGACCATGCACCTTTTCCGGATCAGGATTATGGGTATCGCATGCCATACAACGAATTAAAGGAATATTTTGCCGCAGTTGATCTCTTAACAAACACCTATTCTTCCGATATAGTCATCAGAAAAGGATTAGAGATAGAGTATGTACCGCAGTACCGGTCTTATTATGAAGAACTTTTGTGGGAACACAAATTGGATTATCTGCTGTTAGGGGAGCATTTTTTTCTTAATGATGCCGGATGTCTTATTAACATTACTCAAGTGCAGGATTCCAAGGTGTGCCTTTCCTACGCCAAGGCAATAGCGGATGCCATGAAAACGGGTTATTTTCAAATAGTGGCGCATCCTGATATTTTCGCTATGAATTATTTTGCCTGGGATAAAAATTGTGATGCCGCCACGGACATCATTTTGGATGCCGCCGCAACAACCGGTACGATTCTGGAGTTCAATGCCAACGGTTTCCGTAGAGGACTGCACGATTATCCTGACGGTAATCGGTATATGTATCCGCATATGAATTTTTGGAACAGAGCATCTGATTCCGGCATCCGCGTGATCGTCGGCTCGGATTGTCATGAACCCTGCCAGGTATGGGATGAGTGGATGGTAAGATCCCTGCAGATTTTGGATGGAATCGGAATAACGCCAATACAGGTATTGGATTAAGTCCTTGACTTTCTATTCATTTGTAGTATACTATTTTTCGGTCAGTTCGAGACCTTCCTGACCTATCCGTCCTTAGGATGGAGAAAAAACAAAACTAAAGGAGACAAATGAATATGAAAATGAAAATCACTACTCTGGTTCAGGCGGCTATGATTGCCGCCCTCTACGTTGTGTTGACTTTTGTCGCCAACGCCTTCGGCCTTGCAAACTACGCCGTGCAGGTCCGTTTCTCGGAAGCACTCACTGTGTTACCCTATTTTACTCCGGCCGCCATTCCCGGTCTGTTCATCGGCTGTCTTTTAAGCAACATTCTGACAGGCTGTATTCTGCCCGATATTATTTTCGGAAGCCTCGCTACGCTAATCGGGGCACTCGGCACGTATGCGCTCAGAAAATGGAAATGGTTCGCACCCATTACACCCATCCTTGCAAATGTGCTGATTGTTCCACTGGTGTTGATCTACGGCTATGGTTTTCTGATTGAAGGTACTTCTTATGTTTATTGTTACGGCTACTATGCTTTGACCGTAGGTGCCGGGGAAATTATTTCCTGCGGAGTATTGGGAATGATTCTGCTGTTTACGCTGGAAAAATATCCGAAACTCTTTAAACCAAACTATCAAACAGAATAGACTGCAAAAATTGTTACATCTATTTCTGCGCGTATGGAAGAAGATTTTCATCCAGATCCACAGCCAGCGACTTGTTGATAATATTGGTAGCTATCATGATCGTTGCAAAGGCGGTAATCGCTACGATCTGCTCCTCATTCCAATGCTTTTTCAACTGATCAAAAAGCTCTGCCGGGATGTTATTGGCATCCCTTACGATCGCCTTTCCATACTGCACCAGCAAATCTTCTTCCTCGGTAAACTCAAAGGTATCAAAATCAATATCCAGTTCCTTTAGGATCTGTCTGAAGAAAGCGCTGCATAACAGGCAGTCGTTTTCTTCGGAAATGGCATAGCAGAAAAAGTTGACGGCCCGTTCTCCCAAAAATGCCTCTATCGTTTCTTCTAACGGAAACCACTCCATCAAAGCATGATATGCCGGAACGGAATGTAACAGAGTCAATTTCATATTGGTGATCTTGCCATGGTCTCTGATCTGTTCATCGATTAATGCTTTTACTTCTTCTGAAGCCTCTTCATATTTTACTTTTGATATATACGCCATCTAATTTTCCTCCCGTTTTTGATTGTTTTGACTAATTTGGTCAATTCGAATCTACCTTGTCAATAACCCTGCATCCAGCACAAACTGACTGCCGGTAATATATCTGGCTTTGTCACTTGCAAGATACTTAACTGCTTCCACAACGTCTTCTGTTTCCACCCAGGGAACAGGGAGCAGATTTCCTGCAGAACGTTCCGCAATCTCTTCCGCCGTTGTTCCTTCCATCTCCGCAAGACCGTCGTTCATCGGCGTGTTTACTCCTGTGGGATGAATGGTGATTACCCTGATCCCATAAGGTGCCAACTCAATTGCCTGCGACTTTGCAAGACCGATCAGACCATGTTTTGAAGCTGCGTAATGGCTCATGCGATTTAACCCCCGCAGTCCGGCAATTGAGGAATTGTATAGGATGACTCCGCTCTTTTGTTCAATCATATGGGGGATTACATATTTGGATACGAGCCATCCGCCTTTTAAATTAATATCAATTACCGCATCCCACTGTTCCTCTTCCAGTTCATAGGAATTCCCATAGGCTGCGATTCCTGCGTTGCTGAACAGGATGTCAATGCTGCCAAATTCCCGGATGCCTCTTTCTACCGCTTCCTTCACATCAGGAGCTTTCCTGACATCCCCTGCATAGATCACAATCTTTCCGCCCAATGCTTCTACTTCATCTTTTAACTTCTCCAAATCTTCATTGGAAGAACGATTGTATGCCGGATAAGCGATCTTTTCTCCCAGATCAAAAGCGATTATGTTGGCGCCTTCTTTGGCAAAAGCAAGGGAAACTGCTCTGCCCTGTCCTTTGGCTGCGCCTGTGATAAAAATGGTTTTTCCTTCAAATTCTTTGCCCATGCCGATTTCCTCCGTATCTTATTTGCTTTCTAATCATTCTTAGCTGAATGCTTTTTCGAAAGCCTGCTCAAAGTCCGCAATCAGATCGTCTGCATTTTCCAGACCCACAGAGATTCTCACCAGATTGCTTGGAATATCTGCCAGTTCCTGTATATGCGGTTCTAATTCCGTATGCGTAGTCTCCGGCGGATTAGCGATCAGGGTTCTGACATCGCCGATATTTACATGATAAGACAACACTTCCAGCGAGGTAATAAATTTTTTAAACTGATCCCTTGTTCCTCCAAAGCCAAAGGAGAATACCGCTCCTGCCCCGTTCGGGAAATATTTATCCGCTAACTCTTTATAGGCACTGTCTTTAGCAAAAGGATGTCTTACCCATTCCACTTCTTTCTTATTTTCCAAGTATTCCACAAGCTTCTTCGTTGTGGCTACCTGTTTCTCTAATCTCTCCGACAAGGTACTGAGTCCCTGTAACACCAGGAAGGCGTCAAAAGCGCCCAGGGTTGCTCCGATAAACTCCAGATAAAAGATTCTAAGAGAAGCCACAAACGGAGAATCAGGTGCAAACTCAAGCGGCGTTCTCGGATTGCCCTGTAAGTCTCTCATTTTATAAGATTTCGTATGGAACTGCGGAAAACGTTCTTTGCTGTATTCAAATCCGCCTTTTTCCACTACAAGACCCGCAATAGTATTTCCATGACCTGCAATTCCCTTGGTTGCAGAATATACGATCAGATCGGCGCCATGCTCAAAGGGTCTGAACAGGTAAGGCGTTGCGATCGTATTGTCTACCACAACCGGGATCCCGTGTTTATGTGCAACTTCCGCAATCGCTTCAAAATCATAGACTTCGATATTCGGGTTGCTGATGGACTCTATGTAAATGGCTTTGGTATTCTCATCTATTAAAGATTCATACTCGGTTGCATCATTTCTGTTTTTTACAAACCTGGTTGTAATTCCAAATTTCGGGAAGAAATGCGTCAACGATTCCTGCGCCGCTCCATAAAGAGAAGATGCGGAAACAATATTGCCGCCGCCCTCTCCGAGCAAAAGCACTGTATAAGAGATCGCCGCCATTCCGGACGCAAGACCGATTGCCGCCGAACCGCCGTCCAGTTCCGTGATCCTCTGCTCCAACACAGTGACTGTGGGATTGCCGACTCTGGTATAGAGGCCTGCGCTTTCAGCCCCGGTCCACAACCTTCTTGCCCTGTCAATATCTGCCAGGTCAAATGCCGCCGTCTGATAAATCGGTGTATTCACAGCGTTAAAATGATCCTCCGAAGAGTATCCTGCATGAATTCTTTTGGTATCAAAATGGTAATCTTGATTTGCCATAGTGTTATCCTCCGTTTTGTTTATTCTTGTTTTCCTATAGTTTTAGTATGATATGAGGATAACATATTTTGTCTGACTTGAATAATACCTATAACCTTGGACTGATTATAGGTATTAACTATAACAAATACTGCTCTCTATTTTTTAATTTCTCTCACGGCAGCTTCCAGCCTTACCAACGCTTCGGTCAAGGTGCATCTCGGACAGGCAACATTGATCCGTTGAAAGCCTTTCCCTGCTGTTCCGAAAATTTTACCGCTGTCCAGCCACAACTTTGCTTTTTTGATGATCAAATCCTCCAGTTCGCTGTCCGACAGATTGAACGCTTTAAAATCCAGCCACAGCAGATAAGTCCCTTCCGGTTCGGTCAGTTTGATCTCCGGTAATTTTTCTTCCAGAAACTGTTTGGTATAAGCAATGTTTTCACCTACATATTGATGCATTGCCTGATACCATTCTTCACCGTTTTCATAAGCCGCTTTGGCTGCCACCAGTCCCATCACATTCAACTGACTGTAACCGAAAGCGTCAAGCTGCTTTCTTAACTGACTGCGAAGCTTAGGATTCGGAGCAAAAATATTGGATACCTGCAGACCGGCTATATTGAACGTTTTGCTGGGAGAAGTCGCTACCACTGCAATTTCCTTATACTCCTCTTTCAGGCCTGCAAAAACCTGATGCTTTCCTTTAAATACGAAATCGGCATGGATTTCATCACTTACCACAATGACATGATGTTTATAACAGATATCACCCAGACGTTCCAGCTCTTCCCTGCTCCATACCCGTCCAACGGGATTGTGGGGATTGCATAAGAAAAATAATTTAACTTTTTCCTGAATGATCTTTTCCTCAAAGTCTGCAAAATCGATTCCGTATCTTCCATCCCGATCCCGTACCAAAGTATTGCTTACAACTTTTCGCCCATTATCGGTGATCACCAAATCAAATGGATAATACACCGGCTGCTGGATCATCACGCTATCCCCTTTTTCCGTAAATGCTTTCACTGCCATCGCAAGCGCAAAAACCACACCCGGCGTCTTGATCAGCCAGTTTCTTTCAACATCCCAGTCATAGTGGCGCTTCATCCATTTTTTTACCGCTTCAAAATATTCCTCTTTCACATCACTATATCCAAAGATGCCATGCTTAGCCTGTGCAATAAGCGCCTCCTGAATATAAGAAGAAACCTGAAAGTCCATATCCGCTACCCACAAGGGCAGAAGATCCTCCGGCATATTTCGTTCTCTTGCAAAATCATATTTTAAACTGTAGGTATTTCTTCTGTCTATCACTTGATCAAAGTCAAGATTTTTTTCGGCCATTCAAATCACCTGATCCTTCCCTTAAACTAATTTTCATTCCGAAGAGGCTTACCGCGCTTCTTTAAACGCCCTGTCAAGTTCCGCAATTAAATCTTTAGCGGATTCAATGCCGACAGACAACCGCAGCACTCTTTCATTGATTCCGTTTCGCAAAAGCAGTTCCTTTGGTACGTCTGCATGCGTCTGCGTGATCGGATAGGTGATCAGGGTTTCCACACCGCCAAGACTTTCCGCAAACCTGATCAAACGTACATTTTTCAAAATTTTCTTCGCAAAGTCTTCACTTTCCACTTCAAAGGTTATCATCGCGCCGAAACCTCTGCTCTGCTTTTTTATGATCTCATGTCCGGGATGATTTGCAAGTCCCGGATAAACTGTTTTTTTAACTTCATTTTGTTTCTCAAGCCAGTGAGCGATCTCAAACGCATTTTCCTGTGCCTTTTCCATCCGGATACCCAGAGTCTTGATGCCGCGTAAGATCAGCCAGCTGTCAAAAGGCGCCAGTCCTGTTCCCGTTGTCTTAATGATAAAACGCAATTTCTCGGAAATATCCGTTCTCGCTGTTACAAGGAAACCGGCAAGGGTATCGTTATGACCTCCCAGATATTTCGTTCCGCTGTGTACCACGATATCCGCCCCCAGATCCAGCGGATTCTGAAAATAGGGGGACAGAAAAGTATTGTCCACGATCAGCCAAATACCCCTTTTCTTTGCAATTTCACTGAAAGCCCGGATATCTAAAACATTCATCATCGGATTGGTCGGCGTTTCGATATAGATTGCTTTTGTATTTTCTTTTATTTCTTTTTCCACATTTTGACTGATACAGTCAATCCTTGTGATTTCTATTCCGTTTTTTTCACTGATATTGTCAAAAAGTCTGACCGTTCCCCCGTACAGATCGGCATCCACGATCAGATGATCGCCCGGTCGAAACAATTCCATCAAAGTCGATACTGCTGCCATCCCGCTGGAAAAAGCCAAAGCATCTATACCGTTTTCCAAAGCCGCAACTACTTTTTCCAGTTGTTCTCTGGTTGGATTCTGCACCCTGCTGTAATCATAACCTGTGCTTTTCCCCACTTCCGGATGGGCAAAAGTGGCTGTCTGAAAGATTGGGAAGCTGACTGCTCCGTAAAAACTGTCTCCACTTTCCTCTTCTAAATGAATGCATTTGGTTGATACGTCTATGCTCATGTTTGAATTTCCTCCTAGGCAAAACTCTGACATGAGATTAGAATAGCATATTTTATTTTTCTTGTACAATACTTATAATCTCTCATTTGTTATAGCCAATAACTATATCCAGAAAATACTTATGAATTCTCTCATCCTCGTCCAGCTCCGGATGAAAAGACATGGCAAGTTGGTTTTGATAGCGTACCGCAACAATATGTTCCTTTTCCTTTGCAAGAATATCCACGCCCACTTCTGCTTCCGCGATATACGGCGCCCTGATAAACGTCATCGGAACGACACCGATTCCCTGAAATTCCTGTTCTGTATGAAAGCTCCCCAGCTGCCTCCCATAAGCATTTCTTTTTACGGTAACAGGCAGCGTTTTCAAATACTCCCGCTCATCATTTTCTACCTTATCCGCCAAAAGGATCAATCCTGCGCAGGTGGCCAACACAGGCATTCCCCCTTGTATCTGCTGACGTATAGGATCAAACAGATCCAGCTCTTTTAATAACTTCCCTTGTACAGTACTTTCACCACCAGGCAGGATCAGTGCGTCATAGTCTTGCTGTAAATCTTCTTTTTTCCGCAGTTCTATATAAGAAACATCCAAGTTCGTAAGCATTTTCTCATGCTCTGCAAAAGCCCCCTGCACCGCTAAGACTGCAATTCTCATCCTAATCTCCTCTCTTCTTTATTTCCCTCTTTCCGCCATCAGAAGCTCAATCTCCTGCTCATTGATTCCTACCATTGCTTCGCCAAGATCTTCCGAGAGCGCAGCGATCATCTCTGCATCCGTATAATTCGTCACTGCCTTGACAATGGCATTCGCACGCTTCTGCGGATTGCCTGATTTAAAGATACCGGAGCCTACAAAGACGCCTTCCGCTCCAAGCTGCATCATCAGTGCCGCATCTGCCGGCGTGGCAACGCCGCCTGCCGCAAAATTTACAACCGGCAGCCTTTTGTTATCATGCACATATACCACCAGATCATAGGGCACCTGCAACTCTTTGGCTTCCTGAAACAGCTCGTCTTCCCGCATGGATGTGATTTTCGCTATCTCGCTGTTCATTTTGCGCATATGACGGACTGCCTGCACGACATCTCCGGTTCCCGGTTCGCCCTTGGTACGGATCATGGAAGCGCCCTCATTGATGCGGCGCAGCGCCTCGCCCAAATCTTTTGCACCGCAGACAAAGGGAACTTTAAATTTAGTCTTATCGATATGGTATACATCATCCGCCGGGGAAAGCACTTCACTCTCATCGATATAATCGATCTCAATTGCTTCCAAAACCTGTGCTTCCACAAAATGTCCGATACGGCATTTTGCCATAACCGGGATGGATACCGCATCCTGAATCCCTTTGATCATCTTCGGATCGCTCATACGGGATACACCGCCTGCTGCCCTGATGTCCGCCGGTATTCGCTCTAAGGCCATAACCGCACAGGCTCCCGCTGCCTCCGCGATCTTTGCCTGCTCCGGAGTGGTGACATCCATGATCACGCCGCCTTTTAACATCTGCGCTAATTCTTTGTTCAATTGATATCTGTTTTCTGACATAATTTCCTCCTGTTCTGAAACGCTGTGTTGGGTAGGCGGGCGGAGAACGGGCGAAAAGGATTCCCATTGCAGGGTCCTGTGAAGGCGTCGGTACTTAGCGAGGTCTTTTCGAGCTTAGTACC
>JAFLTF010000047.1 GCA_022510585.1 Lachnospiraceae bacterium | reverse complement strand
GTAAGGATGAATGTATTGACGATAACGAATATTGCTGCAGGCCTTTTGTTTTTCTGTTTTGTCTATAAAACAGATACAATAAATGCTATTGGATTGTTTTCCGCAAAAGGAATCCTAAAAGGTTTGCTTTTGGGGCTCCCCATAATCAGTTACTGGATTTATTGTGCATTGGAATATGCTTCTATATGGCATCTTAGGAAAATGCCGAAAGGATATCAGGTTCTATGTGTTTTGCTTTTTGTATTATCTATTGGTTTTAATGAAGAACTTGCTATGCGAGGGGTTGTTCTGCCTGTATTGTTAAGACATTGGAGGGATAAAAAATTTGGAATCCTATATGCCGTCCTGTTATCCTCTGTTTCATTTGGCGTATTGCATTATTTTCAATGGCATGAGAATGCTTTTCAGGCAGCCCTTCATGTACTTGGCACAACTTTGGTAGGAATGTTTTATGCAACGGTGTTCTTACTTACAAAGAATATCTGGGCGGCGGTAATCGTACATGCACTTTATGATTTTTGGCTGTATCTGCGATATTTTGTGTTTTATTTTTCCTCTTCTATGAGCGCTTCGAGAGAAGTAAATAAACTACTGGGTACTTCACTTATAGAAAATGGAAACACCGATTGGATTTTAGCATTTGTAGCAATTTTACCCCTATTTATAACAAGTGTTATTTATTTGACGCTGCTCATGAAAAAGAAAGATATTTAAGTTATAAGGAAGTGAGAACCTGTGCGAACCATCAGAGGAATGCTTTTTACGGATAAAATGATCTTTGAACCGGGAGAAATAACCTTTGCAGGAGATAGGATAGAGAACATCACGTTATTTACTGGAGATCAATTGGCAAAAGAAGAAACGGAGCGTTATATACTTCCGGGACTGGTAGATATCCATTTTCACGGCTGCGCTGGTTACGATTTCTGTGACGGCACGGTGGAAGCGATGTGCGCTATTGCATCCTATGAGTTAGTGCATGGTATTACGACGATCTGTCCTGCCACGATGACACTGCCAGAAGAAATGCTTACGGATATCTGTGCCACTTGTGCAGAAACAGTCAGGACGAAGGTGCTTCAAGAGGGAATCCCCTTTGGAGATGTTTTGAAGGGAATTTATCTGGAGGGACCTTTTATTTCCATGGAAAAAAAAGGCGCACAGAATCCTGCCTATATACGAAAGCCTGATAGAAAGATGTTAGAAAGGCTGCAGCAAGCAGCGGAAGGGCTGATCAAGGTGGTGGCGATCGCACCTGAAACGGAGGGCGCGATAGATTGTATCAGGGATGGAAAGAATGATTTTTGCTTTTCCATCGCGCATACTTGCGCTGACTATGCGACGGCAAGGAATGCAATAAGGTCAGGTGCACATCATGTGACCCATCTGTATAATGCAATGCCGCCTTTTAACCACAGGGAGCCGGGGGTAGTCGGTGCGGCAGCGGAGGAGGAGCAGACCGATGTGGAACTGATTTGTGACGGCATTCATATTCATCCGTCTGTGGTGAAAAGTACTTTTCAACTCTTCGGAGCAGACAGGGTGATTTTAATCAGTGACAGTATGATGGCAACAGGTATGGAGGATGGAGAATATATGCTTGGTGGTCAGCCCGTACAGGTAAAAGGCAATCATGCAACCCTTGCGGATGGTACGATCGCAGGCAGTGCGATGAATCTTTTTGACTGTATGAGGATGGCTGTCCGTATGGGTGTGCCTAAGGAAGATGCTGTCAGAGCGGCAGCTTTTAATCCTGCCAGAGCAATTGGTATCGAGGAAGAATGCGGCATTCTGCAGGCAGGAAAGAAAGCGGATATCCTCATAACGAACAGAGAGTTTGAATTACAGGAAGTCATTAAATTCGGAAGGACAGTGGTCAATCAATAAAAAGTTATTTTGCTTTTTTATAAGGAGTATGTTAGAATATAACACGATTTGGTTTTTTATTGATTATGAAATGTCCGAAATGGAGTTAGTAATGAGGAAAAAGAGATTCATAGCAATATTTGCGTTGCTTATTATATTAATGTTAGCGGCATGTAGTAATACCACGCAGAATGTAACTGACGCGGAAGATGAGGAACTGTCTTCCGGGGAAATATTGGCAAACTCTCTGGATTATCTGTTAAGCGGTGAAGATAACGACAATGTGACGGATGAGGAAGAGGATACCGAAAAAATAGAAGTGACGGTCTATTATGGAAACGGAGCCTCACAGGAATTGAATAATGAGATCACAAAAATGGATGAACTTAGTGCCGAGAATCTGATCGATGCCCTGGGACGGCACAATATCGTATCTCTCGGGACCAAGGTGAATTCCTTTGAAGCACAGGATATTGACGGTGTTATAACACTGTTTTTGGATCTGTCCAAAACATTCCGTGAATATTTAAAAACCATGACCAAAGAGGGAGAGAATGTAATTATCTCTTCCGTAGCGGCTACTTTTCTGGAAGCCTATGGTGCGGAAGGTATTGTGATCACAATAGATGGGGATACGCTTGAGACTGGTCATGCGGTTTATGAGGAACCTATTCGTTATGCGCCAGAGCAGTCACTGGTGCCGGAAAATGAATAAAATGTTGCGGTTTTAGGCTAAGAAAGAGGGAAGGTAATAAAGATGGCAGAGATATCAGCAAGAGAACAGCTTATTTTTGATATAGCGCAAGTAGAATGGGATATGTTCCAACATGTCTATAATACCGGAGGACGTGCTTCCTGTCAGGACGATCCGGACACCTTTTTCCGGATGCGGATGAGTCAGTGGATGGTATATTCCGATGAACTGCTTACCGCTTATATGGAGGATTGTAAGCGGGCATATAATGAGGGCAGGAATCTGATCTTTGAGAAATACGGCAGGATGATGGAAAGCACCTTTCCGGAGGAGTATGAGAAGATCAAAGAATATCTGCCAGATGCGGAAGCAAAAAAGGAACTTACGGAAAAGATCGTGAAAATACATTTGGAATGGGACGCGCAGATGCTTGCCGATTATCCGAACCTTCGAAAAAGAGGAAGAACAGCCACAACTGCAGAGGATAACGTCATAGACGGTTCTTCGATGGAAAGTTATCTGAGAGCCGAACTTCTTACTTATTCCATGAAAACATTAGAGCTGCTCTGGAAAGAGACCGAAGAAGCCTATGAGAAGGGAGAAAGTCTGTTAAAGCAGATCATCACCAACGAAACCTTATTTTACGGCTACAGTTCCCTGGAGGATGCGGAAGCCAAACACAGTTAAAAATGTAAACGTCTGTTCACTTCGTTGCGCAGGCGTTTTTTGGTCAGGATCGTGATCAGTGCGATGTCAATGATCACGCATACGGTTAAAACGACGGCAGACCATGTAATGGAATAAGGGCTGTAATGAAAGCGTTTGATCAGTAATTCCAAAGTGACGCACAGGATGGGGATCTCTACAAAAAAATAGAGGGAAGCCGTTAAAATCGTAAAAGGCAGTTTGCGGGCCAACAAAGTAAAAATCTCGATTAAAATGGTAACGGTAACAACAATAGGCAGTCCCAGCATCCAGAACCACTCATTGGAAGGTGTCAGATAGGTGATCAGATACAGATAAAACCCTACGGCAATGCCATCGGCCAGAAGGGCGCAGTATACCGGTATCTTGGTATAAATAACAGCCGGTGAGGCAAAGAAAAACAGGCAGATGCAAATCCCGATGACCATAAAAGACCATAGAGAATTCCTGAAAACAAGAAGGTTTAAAAGCAGACAGGTGACACTTGTGGCAGAAAGGACAACTGCCAGCAAGATTCCTAAGTCTTTTCTTCTTACAACATCCACCTGTCCCCTGTCGGCCGGATAAGGGTTGGGTATGGTTTCGGTTTCAGACGAAGTATGATTCGGGTTGATGACCGGTGTGTTGCAAAGAGGACATTCTTTCAAAGAAGTCTCCAATTCCACGCCGCAGTTTACACAATATGACATAAGCAGATCTCCTTTTTACAGCTTCGTATCCCGGTTGCTTTCAATTTTTACATGAATACCGTCCCGTACCAGTTTGCGAAAAAAGTTTCGCTCCACATCGGTTTCCATGATACTGCTTGCAAAGTTAATAGTCAAAGTATCTTCAAAACTGATAATAGCGCAGTTGGTGCGGGAAGAAAAGGGCTGTCCCATATAGATATCAAAACGCTCAATATAGGGTTTCATATCTTCCGGAACTTTTAAGGCTCCCATATTGGTAAGCCCTGCGGAAGAGTTCTTGTCCTGTACCTTCGTATAAAAGGTACGCACCACGAAATCTTTGATAAAAAGCGGTACAACACGGATTACAGGATTTTGTTGTGTTGCCGCATTGGTGGTGATGTCACCTCGCATGAATTTCTCATTGATATAATACTTCATATAGTGATGGACCTGCGTGACGATCTCTTCAAAGGTATAATCACCCAGCCGCGGATCAATGGACGGATAGACCATCGTAATAAAATTACGCAATGTCTTGGATGGAAAAAAACGCCGCAGATTGACAGGCATCGCGATCTTCACGGGTTTTGGTTTCAATGGGAAGATATATTCCCGGATGCCCTGCCGCAGATCCTCTTCCTGCTTCTTAAGCAAAGCATAGAGCAGGACCGCATTGAGATATTCGGTAAGCGTGGCATTATATTTTCCGGCAACTGCCATGACTTCCCGGACGGACATAATGCCGTCAATGATATTCAGGGTATAAAAAGGTTCCTTGGTTCCTTTGACACGATAAGTTTTTTCACCGGGTCTGGGTGGTCTTACCCTGGCATTGGCATAGCGCATATATGCGTCTTCCAATTCTTCGGGATCGGGGGATTCCTGGATATCCAGCACTAAGCCCGAAGGCTTGATGGGATGTCCCAACAGCCCGAGATATACAGCCGTTATGGTTTGTAACAGGCACATGCCACCGGTTCCGTCGCCAAGGCAGTGATGGGCTTCTAAAGAAATTCTTCTGCCATAATAATAAACACGGAGCAGATATCTGTTGTTCGCCCGAAAAGGCATGGGCATACAAGGATTTTTGATATCCGGTGCAACGAAAGGACCGGGTCTGTTGTTGGGTTCCAGATAACGCCAGAAGACCCCTTTTCTGATAGCAACTTTATAAGTGGGGAATCTGGGCAGGCTCATATCCAGTGCCTTCTGCAAAAGTTCCGGCCGGATCTCTTCCTTCAGGACAACAGAGAGACGATACACAGAGGAAAAGTCTTTTCTCTGCAGGGTCGGATAAACAATGGCGGATAGATCCAGTTTGTACCACACTTCTTTTTTATTCTTTTGTAAGGAAGTGTTTTTCTTACTCATAGGTTTAGTATAACACAAAAAAAGAATTATATGGTAAAATATTGAAATAATAGGGTAAAATGGAAATGGAAGGGAATCTTATGGCGGTCACGGAGAAAAGAAATCAAAATCTGATGCATCTGATCAAAAGAGTGCATGATGTTGTAGAAAACGCGGATATTGAAAAACATAGACAATCCCAGGATCATTTTGGCATCTTGCTTGGGAATCATAAAGAAGTAGATATTAAGGAAATTGAAATAGCGGGGATTCATGGCGAATGGATTTCCGTAAACAGGGCTCATATGAAAAAATATATCATACTTTATTGTCATGGCGGCGGTTATTCCACAGGGAGCAGCATCTATGCCCGCGCGCTTACGACCAAACTGGCAACGTCTACTTCTATGGATGTCGTTTGTTTCGACTACAGACTGGCTCCGGAACATCCTTATCCGGCAGCTGTAGAGGATGCTATGAAAGTATGGGATTATCTGATGCTTTTGGGATATGGCGCCAGAGATATCATCGTGGCAGGCGATTCTGCGGGCGGAAATCTGGCCTTGTCTTTGGTGCTTAAGCTTAAGCAGGAGAACAGGTTGATACCAAGAGGTCTGGTGCTGATGTCCCCATGGACGGATATGACTCTTTCCGGTAAATCTCATGTATCCAGAGCGCAGATCGATCCGGTGTTGGATGCCGATTATATCCGGAAGATGATCATCAATTATGCGCAGGGACAAAACCTGAAAGATCCCCTGGTTTCACCGTTGTTTGGAGATTTTGACGGTTTTCCGTCTACTTATATACAGGTGGGGAGTAATGAGATCCTGTTAAATGATGCCACGATGCTTCACAAAAGGATGTTGAAGGCCAATGTGCCCGTAAAAATGGATGTTTTCAAGGGAATGTGGCATGTGTTCCAGATGTCTCCGTTTAAGACAGCATATGAGGCGATGGATAAAAATGCGGAATTTATTTATGATATTTGTAGATAAAAAAGGATTTTGGAAAAAGAAACAGAATATTATAAGCAGAGTTGTTGTTTTTGTATGATAAGAAAATGCTGAAAAGAAAGGTATTTCAATGAATATACGGGAAAGTTTGGAACAGTGGGAAAAGGAATACTTAAGCCCTTATGCCATGCTCAGCATGAATTCCAAAGGAAGAAGCAAACCGGAAGAACAATGCGATATCCGCCCCGTTTTTCAAAGGGACAGAGATCGCATCATACATAGTAAATCCTTTAGACGACTGAAAGATAAGACGCAGGTCTTTCTGACACCGGAAGGGGACCATTACAGAACCCGTTTGACTCATACCCTGGAAGTCAGCCAGAATGCACGTACCATAGCCAAGGCGCTGCAGTTAAACGAAGATCTGGTTGAGGCGATCGCACTGGGACATGATCTGGGGCATACACCTTTCGGACATGCCGGAGAACGTGCCCTTAACAGGGTCTGTCCCTATGGATTCAGCCACAATGCGCAAAGCGTCAGGACCGTAGATGTTCTGGAGAAGGACGGACAGGGAATCAATCTGACCTATGAGGTAAAAGACGGCATTTTCAATCATCAGACTTCGGGCATGCCGGAAACGCTGGAAGGCAGAGTGGTCAGATTTTCTGATAAGATCGCCTATATTCATCATGATATGGACGATGCCATTCGGGGCGGCATTTTGACGGAAGCCGACGTGCCGAAGGAAATCGGAGAGATCATCGGCTACAGCTGCGGGGCGCGGCTGGATTTCTTTATTCATGATATCGTAACCGCAAGCCGGGGAAAAGATGATATTTTGATGTCGCCGGATGTGGCGGATGCCATGCAGAAACTAAGAAACTTTATGTTTGAGTGTGTCTATCAGAATCCGATTGCCAAAAGCGAAGAAGGCAAGGCGGAGCAGCTGATTGAGACTTTATATGAATATTATCTGAAACATACTTCAAAATTGCCGGAGATGTTTCAAAGTTTGATCAATACAGGAGAGCCGGCCGAGAAAGTAGTATGCGATTTTATCGGTTCCATGACCGACAGATTTGCGATCGCTACCTATCAGGATATCTACATTCCCAAGACCTGGCACGGTTAAAAGATCACCTGTTAATAAGGAGCAGCAATGTACTATCCGGATGAATTGGTAGAGGAAATAAGGGTAAAAAATGATATAGTGGATGTCATTTCAGGTTATGTCCGGATTCAGAAGAAGGGCAGCAGTTACTTCGGACTGTGTCCTTTTCACAACGAAAAATCTCCGTCTTTTTCGGTTTCTCCGGGAAAACAGATGTATTATTGTTTCGGCTGTGGGGCAGGCGGTAATGTTTATACCTTTCTGATGTCCTATGAAAATTATACGTTTCAGGAAGCAATCAAGGCTTTGGCACAGCGAGCCGGTGTGGACCTGCCGGAGATAGAATACTCTGAAGAGGTTAAGAAGCGTGAAGGAAAAAGAACAAAACTTCTGGAGATCAACAAAGAGGCTGCAAAGTATTTCTATTTTGCCCTCCGCTCTCCCAAGGGAGCCATAGGATATCAATATTTATCCGCCAGAGAGTTAAGTGAGGAGACCATGAAGCGGTTTGGCTTGGGCTTTGCCAATGTGTCAAACAATGAGCTGACGGGATATCTTCTATCCAAGGGATATGACGAGGAACTGATCAAAGAGGCCGGACTTGCAAATTTCGATGAGAAACACGGCATGCGGGATAAATTTTGGAATCGTGTGATGTTCCCGATTCAGGATATCAATCACAGGGTGATTGGATTCGGCGGCAGGGTCATGGGAGACGGTACGCCGAAGTATTTGAATTCACCGGAAACCATGATCTTTGATAAGAGCAGAAATCTGTACGGGCTGAATTTCGCAAGGACTTCCCGGAAAAACAATATCATACTCTGTGAGGGCTACATGGATGTGATTGCCTTGCATCAGGCCGGTTTTACACAGGCTGTCGCTTCTCTGGGAACCTCTTTTACGGTGGGACAAGCCAATCTTCTGCGGCGGTACACGCAGGAAGTGCTGCTTGCCTATGACAGTGATGGCGCCGGTGTCAATGCTGCGCTTCGGGCAATAAACATTTTGAAGGAAAGCGGACTGCGGGGAAAAGTTATCAATATGCTGCCGGCGAAGGATCCGGATGAGTTTATTAAAGCAAACGGCGCAGAGGCTTTTCAGGAAAGAATCGATAAAGCGGAAAACAGCTTTTTCTTTGAACTGCGGATCTTAGAGCGGGATTATGATTTAAACGACCCGGATTCCAAAACCAGATTTTACAGAGAGATTGCCAAAAAATTATGTAGTTTCGAAGAAGATGTGGAACGTGAGAATTATATCGAATCTGTGGCCGAAAAGTATCATATCGGTTTTGACAATTTACGCAAACTGGTAACCGGTTATGCCGCGCAAACAGGATATATCAAACCGGTGGAGCGGCCCAAAGCCACTACCTCACCCAAAAATCTGCCGGAGGAAAATGTGAAGAAGTCCCAAAGGCTTCTGCTTACGTGGATAACGGAAGAACCGGCATTGTATAAAAAGATCGCAAAGTATATCAAAGTGGAAGACTTCACACAGGAGTTGTACCGGAAAGTTGCCGGGAAGCTGTTTGATGATCTGGAACAGGGTAACTATAATCCCGCATCCATCATCAGTATGTTTCAGGATGAAGAAGAACAAAGAGAAGTAGCTTCTCTGTTCAATACCAAATTGCAGGAAATGACAACGGATGCAGAGCGTGAAAAAGCGTTTCACGATATTGTTTTTACGGTCAAAAAAAACAGTTTTGAATATTATTCCGGCAGGCTGGGAGCTGATATAGATGCGTTAAATCAGGTAATTTCAGGTAAAAAAGCACTGGAAGAACTTAGCAAAACGCATATTTCCCTTTATTAAAGGCAAAAATAATCGCAAATGTTTCACCCGGAAAAGGAAGGATGGGCCAAGGAATGGACGAAAATGTACAGGCAAAGTTTGAAGAGCGGCTAAAAGAACTCTTAAATATTGCTAAGAAGAAAAAGAATGTTCTGGAAGACCAGGAAATCAACGATTTTTTTCGTGATCTGTCATTGGAAGAAGAACAGTTTGATAAGATTTTGGAAACATTGGAACAGAACAGTGTGGATGTTCTGCGGATCAGTGATGGAGATGACGTAGATGATGAAGAGATCATTCTGACCGAAGAGGATGAAGTCGATGTGGAAAATATCGATTTGTCCGTACCGGACGGCGTCAGCATTGAAGATCCGGTCAGAATGTATCTGAAAGAAATCGGTAAGGTACCGCTGCTTAGTGCGGAGGAGGAAATCGAGCTGGCCAAGAAGATGGAGATGGGGGACGAAGAGGCAAAGAAACGACTTGCAGAAGCAAATCTTCGTCTTGTGGTCAGTATTGCCAAAAGATACGTGGGACGCGGCATGCTGTTTCTGGATCTGATCCAGGAAGGTAATCTGGGTCTGATCAAGGCTGTTGAAAAGTTTGATTACAGAAAAGGTTATAAGTTTTCTACCTATGCTACCTGGTGGATTCGTCAGGCAATCACCAGGGCGATTGCGGATCAGGCAAGAACCATCCGTATCCCTGTGCATATGGTGGAAACCATCAATAAATTGATCCGTGTGAGCAGGCAGTTATTACAGGAACTCGGAAGGGAACCTACCCCGGAAGAGATAGCTGAGGAAATGAATATGCCGGTGGAAAGAGTCAGGGAAATTTTAAAGATCTCTCAGGAACCGGTTTCTTTAGAGACTCCGATCGGCGAGGAAGAAGACAGCCATCTGGGTGATTTCATCCAGGATGACAATGTACCCGTTCCGGCAGATGCGGCAGCTTTTACCCTGTTAAAAGAGCAGTTGGTAGAAGTGCTTGGTACGCTGACGGAAAGAGAACAGAAGGTGCTCAGACTGCGTTTCGGTCTGGATGACGGCCGCGCCAGAACCTTAGAGGAAGTGGGAAAAGAATTCAGCGTTACCCGTGAGCGTATTCGTCAGATCGAGGCAAAGGCGCTCAGGAAACTGCGTCATCCGAGCAGAAGCCGTAAGTTAAAGGATTATCTGGATTGATGAAAGAAAAAAGGATACTTTCCAAACGGCTTGAAGCTGTTGCCGGTATGGTAACGGCTGGCAACCGGGTTTGCGATGTGGGATGTGACCACGGCTTTGTACCGATATACCTGATACAGAAGGGTATCAGTCCGGGAGTGCTGGCGATGGACATAAAGGAAGGGCCGTTGAAACGTGCGAAGGAGCATATTGCGGCATATCGTCTGGAACAATACATAGAAACCAGACTTTCCGACGGGCTTGGTTCATATAAAAGCGGAGAAGCGGATTCTCTTATCTGCGCCGGGATGGGCGGTAAACTGGTGATGAGGATTTTGGAAGCAGACAGAACGAAAACAGATTCCTTCCGGGAACTGATCTTACAGCCGCAGTCAGAGCTTGAGCAGTTTCGCCGTTTCCTACGCACACAGGGATATTTGATCATAGCCGAGAATATGATAGAAGAAGACGGAAAATTCTATCCGATCATGAAAGCGGTCAGGAAAACAGATGAAACTATGCCATATGGGGAGAGTTTTGAGATTCCCTGGCAAAAACGGATGGAAGACCGTTATGGTCCTATTCTGCTGCAAGAGAAGCATCCTGTACTGTATCGTTATTTGGAGCGGGAGAAGCATATTTATCAGGAGATTTTGGAGCAGATAAAAGCAAATGAGATGGATACAAAAAAGCATAGCAGCCGATATGCAGAGATAGAAGAGAAACTGCATGACTGCTTACAGGTGATGCAGATGCTGTGTCCATAACTATATATGCGAAGGATAAAAAGATAAGGGGGTTTGGAGAATGGTTAAGATAAGAATAAACGGGGAAGAGAAATTATATGAAGAAGGCATTAAATACGAAATTATAGCCAGAGAGTATCAACATCTTTATAAAGATACGATCGCGCTGGTATTTGCAGACGGAAAGATCAGGGAGCTGATGAAAAGGGTTGACAGAGACTGCGAATTGTCTTTTTCCACCTATGGGGATTCCATCGGGCATAAGACTTATGTACGTTCCGCAATCATGCTTCTGATGAAGGCCATCAAGGATGTGGCGGGATTTGAAACAGCGGCGGCAACCAAAGTGGAATTTGCTATCGGCGCCGGATATTATTGTCAGTTAAAAGATAATTTTTCCTTGGATGATAAACAGATAGAGAAGGTCAGGTCAAGGATGAAAGAACTGGTAGAGGCGGATATTCCAATTACCAAAAAAGCTTATCCGGCGGCGGATGCAGTCGCTTTGTTTGAAAAATGCGGTATGATAGATAAGGTGAAGTTATTCCGTTACCGCAGAAGTTCCAACATCAATGTGTATTGCCTGGGAGATTATTATGATTATTATTATGGATATATGCTTCCCAGTACAGGTTATATAAAATGTTTTGATCTGTTAAAATATGAGGATGGTATGATCCTGCTTTTGCCGGAACAGAGCGAGCCGGATAAACTGCCGGTGTTTGAACCCAGACAGAAACTGTTTCAGGCATTACTACAGACCGGTAAATGGGGTGAGCAGATCGGAATCGATACGGTAGGTGATTTAAATGACCAGATCTGTGAAGGGAATATTGCAGATATGATCCTGGTACAGGAAGCGCTGCAGGAGAGAAGGATCGGTGAGATCGCCAGAGATATCGCAAGAAGGGAAGGCATTAAATTTGTCATGATAGCAGGACCCTCTTCCTCCGGCAAAACGACTTTTTCACACCGTTTATCCATTCAGCTTAGGACCTATGGCTTAAAGCCCCATCCCATCGGATTGGATAACTATTATCTAAACCACGATAAAACACCTTTAGATGAAGATGGGAATCCTGATTTTGAATGTATAGAGGCATTGGATGTAGAGCAGTTTAACAAGGATATGGGAAAACTGCTTTCCGGTGAAAGTGTGGAACTGCCGACCTTTAACTTTAAGACGGGCAGAAGAGAATATAACGGGAAGATAACGAAACTTGGCAAAGATGATATTCTTGTGATCGAAGGGATTCACGGACTCAATGAAAAGATGTCTTATTCCCTTCCGGCAGAATGTAAATATAAGATATATATCAGTGCGCTGACTTGTTTGAATGTGGATGAACACAACAGGATCCCTACTACGGACAGCAGGCTGCTGCGCCGTATGGTTAGAGATGCCAGAACAAGAGGCGCCACCGCGCAGAAGACCATTGAAATGTGGCCTTCCGTCAGACGGGGAGAAGAGAAATATATTTTCCCGTTCCAGGAGCAGGCGGACGCCATGTTCAATTCCGCACTGATCTACGAACTGGCTGTACTGAAACAGTATGCGGAACCTCTTTTATTCAGTATCAAAAAGGGAGAACCGGAATATCATGAGGCAAAGCGGCTGTTGAAATTTTTGGAATACTTTCTGGGAGTCAGCAGTGAAAATCTGCCTAATAATTCTCTTTGCAGAGAATTTGTCGGCGGAAGCTGTTTCGAATAATAGAAAAGCCAAGTAGAATAAATGATCGCGCCTGCCTCCAGCAGGTGAGGAAAGTCCGGGCTTCGCAGGGCAGGATGCCGGATAACGTCCGGTGGAGGTGACTCCAAGGATAGTGCAACAGAAATAATACCGCCGCATTTATTGCGGTAAGGGTGGAATGGCAGTGTAAGAGACTACCGCTTCTTTGGTAACAAAGAAGGCTGTGTAAACCCCATCCGAAGCAAGACCAGATAGAGAACTATAGGCTTGCCCGGTCTGTTCTCAGGTGGGTCGCTAGAGGTTGTCGGCAACGACGATCCCAGATAGATGATCATTCACGACATAACCCGGCTTATCGTTCTGCTTGGTTTTGAAAAAAGAAAAATGTTGTTTCCATACAAAGATTGTATGGAGCAGCATTTTTTGGCGTAACGATAACGTATTAAGACGTCCGTTTTTTAAACATCACAGATTGTGAAAGGGTCATGGTTGTCAGTGTGAGAAAAAGAGTAATTTACCTTACGGTTTTCATAGCGTTTTCTTTATATCTCGGAGCATGTGGAGGCCATCGGAATGATAACGAAGATTTACGGCAGGTGGTTATTACTCAGGAAGAAACGACACAAGAAGAGGACGTAGAACAAGATGATGCAGAGCAGGAGAGAATACTGCAGGAACAGCGGCTGTCAGAACTTGCGGAAAATTTTCGGGAAATTCTTTTCATAGGAGAAGACGAAGAGGCAAAGACAGTTTTTGTGGAATGGCTGTTAGATGTTTATGGACCGGAGTTATTGGAAAAAATCAATTTTTCAGAAGATATAAACAAACAACTCTATGATGTAACAGGGAAGTCATTGCATGTCCTGTGGGATACAAGTCTGGGCTGTTTAAAGGATGAGGATACGGCTGCGGCATATTCCATTTATCTTAAGAATACAGAGGATACTACGGTGGATCTGGCTTTTGCCGGGGATATCTGTTTGACAGAGGACGGTTATGTCATAGACCACTATGATGCATTGGGAAGCGATATCCAATTGTGCCTGTCAGAGGAGATCATTGACAGGCTGAATGCAGCGGATATCAGTATGCTCAATCATGAATATCCGGCCAGTATGCGGGGGACGGCACTTGAGGGAAAATATTATACCTTTCGGGCAGACCCCGGAAGAGAAATGATCTTGCAGCAAATGGGCATTGATATCGTGTCGCTGGCAAATAATCATATTTATGATTTTGGCGCCGATGCCTTTTATGATACTTTAGAAGTGCTAAAACAGATTCGTGTGCCTTATGTGGGCGCCGGAGCAGATATGGAAGAAGCATCAAGACCGGTATATTTTGTGGCAGGCGGTATAAAGATCGGTTTTGTGTCTGCCAATCGTTCGGAAAAATATATTTTTACACCGGAGGCTGGAGAAAACACACCGGGTGTAGTGCGAATGTACGATACGACAATGATGAACAATATCATCAAGGAAGCTTCTAAGCGATGTGATTATCTGATCGCCTATGTCCATTGGGGTACGGAGGATTCAAAATATTATGAATCCTACCAGACTGCCATAGCACAGGAGTTTTTTGATTCCGGTGCCGACGCGATTATAGGCTCACACCCTCATGTATTACAGGGAATGGGATTTGTGGATGGAAAACCTGTAGTATACAGTCTGGGAGATTTCTGGTTCAATGCGGAGACGAAATATACCACGATAGTTAATCTGGAGGTTTCGATAGACGGATTGGCAGAATTATCTGTAATGCCGTGCATACAGGAGGGATATGAGACACATTATATTATCGATGAATCGGAACAGAATGCCTTTTATGATTATCTGCGGGAACTTTCACCGGGAATAGTGATCGATGACAACGGAGTGTTGACCGTAAGTTTTAGCTCGTAAAATAAAAGTACTTTGATTAAACTATCCCATTAGGGTATACTTTTGAGGGTTTGTTATATGAGACATGGTAGATTATCTGCTCTGGCTCTGTGTGTTTGGATTTTTATGTCTGTGATCTTGGTAAGGCCCCTGTCTGTTCAGGCAGAAGAGATGTCGATGCTTTCTTCTGTTCAGACGGAGGAAATGCTGCCGCCCCATTTGATTCAAACAGTGACAGAGCGGGATATATATGAGGGACTATTGGCGCTTGAACTTTTGGAAAGCCGCGCTCTGAAAAAAAAGGATTGTGAAGCCGCCTATGAAAACGTAAAAGCCTGTGTTGTGCGGCTTGATATGGGAAAAGCTTATGGCAGCGGTGTCATTTGGAAAATGATGCCTGATCAGATCGTGATCGTAACAAACAAACACGTTTTGGAATATTGGGATGAGTCGGTAAGTTCTGTTCATTTTTGGCAGAATGTCTCTGTGCCGGCAAGTATTCTGAATGAATCGGAAGATTATGATATCGGCTTTTTGGTTGTGGATTCTTCCAAACTTGACTATGGAATTCTGGAACAGCTGCAGTATGTGCATTGGGATATGGCGGCATATCAGAGTCTGCAGTCAGGGGATGAGATGTTCTGTGTGGGTGCGGGAAATGAGATCGTGCAGGACGAAGAAGAACTGTATTTTTATCAGGGAAACATCGGCGATATGTGGCAGTATATCGACGAATTTGCGGGATATATGATATACGCTCATGGGAATGCCGTTCCCGGAATGTCGGGCGGCGGTACCTTTGATGCAAAAGGTAATTTTATCGGGATGATTTCCGGCGGCACAACGAAAGAAGAGACGGCGAGTGTGCCGTTGCCGGTTATTATAGAGGCGTTTGAAGAATTATCAACAGCTCAGTAAGGATGAGTTGAGAGAAAGGTATGATTCCTTATATGATAAAAATAGAAGTCAATGAGGGTAAACTTCCGTGGGTGGTCGGGATCGGAACGATATTATTCGGGATCTTGCTTGGCATTTTAGTGATTCTGTATTCGAAAGGATCTGCGGCACGGATGTGGAGCGTGTGCCTGATACTTGTTCTTATGATTGGAGCGGGCATCCTTTTATGTATAGGCGGCAGAAACAGAAGGCTGACCGTGGAAGATTCGAAAATCAGTTATAGGAACTGGTTTGGCAGACAGCGCATTTTTACATTAAAGGATATCGATTATTGCGATACGGCGCTGGAAAAAAACGGCAGTAAGGATTTTCTGCGGTTATATGATCACAATGGAAACAAGTTATGTAAACTTGAATACAGCATGAAGGACTGCGTGATTTTTTTGCAATATCTCCTCGACAATCAAATCGAAGTGAGATGTTCGGACAAGTCGGACATGATGCTCCGGTCCATGATCCGGACGACGGCAGTCTCTGCCGGGCAGATCTCTGCCGTTGTAAATGAAGCTTATGATAAGGCCAGGGAACTTGTGTCGGAGTGGGAAAAGGATAATCGGAAGTTTGAGGCAAAGTGGAAGACGGGAATCGCCACCTATCTTACAGAGATGACATCAAAAGAAAAAGGGCTGTGGGAGCAGGAGGGCTATACGCCGCATTCTCCGGACGAGCTTCCGGAAGGCTATCTGATCGCAATCGAAGGTTATCTGCAAAAAGACGGACAATTTGTACTGAACAGACAAAACCATGCAGTGTCATTTTATACGCCGGTCGTTTGTGTTTCCAAATCTTATCAGATAGAAGAACAGCTGAAGATACGCTGTTTTGGGAATGCCATGGAAGAACTGGCGGATATGCTTGATATCTGGGCACATTTTCTTCCGGTCAACCGCTACCATACCGGAATGATTTCCATAAACCATGATTTAAAGGACAGAATATAGCCCGCAAATTAGAAAAGTTTTCTTTTTGCGGTGGCATTTGTGGATAGGATATACTATAATGAGATTTGGAACGAAAGTAAGTAATGGAAAAGACAGGGTGATAAAATGGTACCGATTATACAATGTATGGGTTTGACCAAGCTTTACGGCGGGAAACCGGCTTTGAACCAGATCAATTTGAATCTGGAACCGGGTAAGATCATCGGTCTGCTTGGACCAAACGGAAGTGGGAAAACCACTTTGATCAAGATCATGAATGACCTGTTGAAACCTTCGGCAGGAGAAATTTTTATTGCGGGAGAGCGGCCGGGAGTTGAGACAAAGTACAGAATTTCCTATCTGCCGGAACGGACTTATCTCCACCCGGGTATGAAGGTCATGGAGATGGTACAGTATTTTCAGGATTTTTATCCCGATTTCAGAGTGGAACGGGCTTTTGATATGCTGCACAGACTACAGATCCCGCCGACGGAAAGACTCAAAAATCTATCCAAAGGTACGAAAGAAAAGGTACAATTGATCTTGGTGATGAGCAGAGATGCCGATCTCTATGTACTGGATGAGCCCATTGCAGGCGTGGATCCGGCCTCCAGAGATTATATCCTGCACACCATTGTCAGCAATTACAACCGGAATGCAACCATTTTACTTTCTACGCATTTGATTTCCGATGTAGAAAGCATTCTGGATGAAGTTGTTTTTATAAAATACGGTAATATCATATTGCAGGCACCTACCTGGCAGATCAGGCAGAGAGAGGGTAAAAGCATAGACCGTTTCTTCAGGGAGGTGTTTGCATGTTAGGGAAGTTGATGAAATACGAGCTGAAAGCAACATGGAAACTGCTTATTCCCGCGAATCTGTTCATGGTACTGATGTCTATACTGGCATATATGACGGTTCAGCTGTCTTTCTTTGATTCCGATAATTATGTGGTGGTCATGACAGGGATCATTGTGATCATGACGTATATTCTCAGCATGTTTGTGATCGCGGTGGGAACCATGATTTATCTGATTTACAGATTTTATAAGTCTGTCTATGGAGATGAAGGATATTTATTGCATACCCTGCCGGTAGATAAGCATAATATCATTATTGCCAAGGCTGTGATCAGCGCATTATGGGTGAGTTTAAGCAGCATTTTAATGTATCTTTCCATAATCCTTATCATGTCCACCCGGCTGAATGTTTTGAAGACCATGAGAAGAAGCTTTGAAACTTATATGGAGCTTGTGGATAGCGGCAGACAAGTGGGCGGATTTACAGTCTTTATGACGCTCATTACTTTGTTTATTGCGCTGTTAGCCAGGATCCTGAAGATCACGGCTTGTATATCCCTTGGACAGCTCTCTTCCAATCATAAAGTATTATCGGCGTTTGGTTTCTATTACGGTATTTACTTTGTGCAGAGATTCTTTACATTTATTTATTATATGATTCTGATGTTAGTGGCGGAAACTTCTGATGAGAGGTATCAGCTCTCTTTTTTGACACTGGGAACGTCGTGGGAATTCACGCTGATATCCAGCCTCATTTATTGTGTTGTATTTTATGTTCTGACATGGTATATAATGGATAAAAAATTAAATCTTGAATAATTGATAGAAAGGTAAGGCGATAAGATGACAAAGATTGATATTGTATCCGGTTTCCTGGGAGCCGGAAAAACAACTTTGATCAAAAAATTGTTAAAAGAGGTTTTGGCGGATACCAAGGTGGTCCTGATCGAAAATGAATTTGGGGAGATCGGGATTGACGGCGGTTTCTTGAAAGAGGCGGGAATTGAAATCAAGGAAATGAACTCCGGCTGTATCTGCTGTTCTCTGGTAGGAGATTTTTCCACGTCCTTAAAAGAGGTGCTTTCTGCCTATACGCCGGAAAGAGTTTTGATCGAGCCCTCCGGTGTCGGCAAACTTTCTGATGTTATGAAAGCTGTGCAGGGAGCCATGCAGGATGAACAGGTTATCTTAAACAGTGCGGTTGCGGTTGTGGATGCCTGCAAATGTAAAATGTATATGAAGAACTTTGGGGAGTTTTTCATCAACCAGATCGAACATGCGGGAACCATTATCTTAAGCCGGACAGATAAGCTGAATGAAGAAAAACTGACGGCATGTGTTGCCATGATAAAAGAGCATAACGAAAAAGCAACGATCATTACCACGCCCTGGGATGAACTGGAAGGCAGGGATATCTTAGAGACCATAGAAGGTGCGAAAGACTTAGAAGCGGAGCTGATGAAGGAAGTTATGGCGCTTCACGATGAAGAGGAACATGAGCACCATCACCATCATGACCATGAGGAACATGAGCATCATCATCATCATGAACATGAGGAGCATGAGCATCATCACGATCATGAAGAACATGAACACCATCACCACCATGACCATGAGGAACATGAGCATCATCACCATGATCATGACGAACACGAGCACCATCATCACCACCATGACCATGATGGGCATGACCATCATCATCATGCAGATGAGATATTTACCAGCTGGGGAATGGAGACTCCCGCCTCTTATTCACAGGAGAAAATCGGGCAGCTTTTAGGGCAGCTTGAGAAAGAAGAGGAATATGGTATCGTGCTCC
>JAFLTF010000046.1 GCA_022510585.1 Lachnospiraceae bacterium | reverse complement strand
CGGCACCGCCGAACAGACCGATCTTACCACCCTTCTGATAAGGGCAGAGCAAATCAACGACTTTGATACCTGTCTCCAACATCTCTGTTTCCGTGGCCTGTTCTTCAAACTTGGGAGCAGCTCTGTGAATCGGCTCGTAAGATACTTCTGTCGGAGCCGGTATGTTATCAATCGGTTGCCCTAAAACATTAAATATACGTCCCAAAGTATTCTCGCCAACGGGAACCGTAATCGGAGCGCCTGTTGAAATTGCTTCCATGCCTCTGGTCAATCCATCGGTAGAACCCATGGCAATACATCTAACAGTATCATCACCCAGATGCTGTGATACTTCTACGATCAACTCATTACCATCCTTTAGCGGGATCCTGATCGCATCGTTGATTTCAGGTAAGTTACCTTCAACGAACTTAATATCCAGTACAGCACCGATAATCTGAGTGAGCTTTCCACGGCTTTCGCCATTTTTCACTTCTGCCATCTCTATAACTTTGCTCCTTTTCTTTATTTTTTCTCAATCTGCGTATCGCACCATTTCTGATTATGAAATGGCATTTGCTCCTGCAATGATTTCTGTTAATTCCTGTGTAATAGAACCCTGTCTTGCTCTGTTATACATCAGCGATAAGTGATCTATCATTTCCTCAGCATTGCTTGTTGCAGAATCCATCGCCTGCATTCTTGCGCCGTTTTCACTGGCAACAGCTTCGATCAGGCTTCCATATATCAGGCTGGTAACATATTTGGGAATGATCAGCTCAAGCGCCTCATCTGCCTGAGGTTCGAAGTTCATAAGAGCTTTGCTCTTCTTCTCCTGCTGTTCATCCTCTCTCTTTTCCGCCTCTATAGGAAGAACCTTTAACAACGTAGGCTCATGCACTACCGTATTTTTAAAACCGGTATAGGCCAGATAGATCTCTCCCACTTCTCCCTTTACATAGGACTCTAATATACGGGAACAGAGTGCCATTGCATCCACATAAAGCGGTTCTTCGATAATATTGGGGTCCTCCTCTACTATCTCATAACCCCTGCGGGTCAAGGCATCTTTCCCTTTTTTTCCGATGGCATAGATACGCAGATCTTCTTTCTTCAGATCGCTCTGCGTGATCAGTTTTACCACATTAGAGTTATATCCTCCGGCAAGTCCTCTGTTCGAGGTGATGACAATAACCGCCTTCTTATCGGAATCTCCGCCATTTAAATAAGGGTGGTTTAATTCCCCTGCCTTTGCGAGCATGGAAGAAACCGTCTCATACATACACTTAAAATATGCTTTCGACTGCTCAGCACGTTGTTTTGCTCTCTGCAGTTTTACAGTAGAAACAAGCTTCATTGCTTTGGTAATCTGCTGTGTGCTTTGAACGCTGATCTTACGCCTTTTAATATCTCTCATTGAGGCCATAGCATTACCTCCTCATTCCTACTTAAACTGCGCCTTGAATTCATCGATAGCCTTTTTCAGTGTTTCTTCTGTTTCATCGGAAATCACTTTCTCGGATGCAATCGAGCTTGGAACCTCCGGATACTTGGTATCCAAAAATTCGAAAAATTCACTCTCAAATCTGGTGATATCCTCTACGGGAACATCCAGCAGATATTTATTTGTTGCAACATAGATAATGATTACCTGATACTGTACAGGCATCGGTTTATACTGAGGCTGTTTCAGGATCTCTTTGATCCTTTCACCCTGTGCCAGTTTCTCTTTGGTATCGGCATCAAGCTCTGAACCAAACTGTGAGAAAGCCGCAAGTTCACGGTATTGTGCCAGTTCCACACGAATAGGCGCTGCAATCTTTTTCATAGCCTTGATCTGTGCCGCACCACCTACACGGGATACGGAGAGTCCGGCATTAACTGCCGGTCTGAATCCGGAATTGAACATCTCGGTTTCCAGATAGATCTGACCGTCGGTAATGGAAATTACGTTGGTCGGAATATAAGCCGATACGTCGCCTGCCTGTGTCTCAATGATTGGAAGTGCAGTCAGGGAACCGCCGCCGTATTCTTCGCTCATTCTGGCTGCACGCTCCAGCAATCTGGAATGCAGATAGAAAACGTCACCCGGATAAGCTTCACGTCCCGGCGGTCTCTTAAGCAGCAGGGAGAGCGTACGGTATGCAACGGCATGTTTACTCAGATCGTCATACACAACGAGAACATCTTCGCCGTTTTCCATCCACTCTTCACCGATCGCACAGCCGGAATAGGGAGCAATATACTGTAACGGTGCAAGCTCACTTGCCGAAGCCGCAACTACGGTAGTATAGTCCATAGCGCCATACTCAGTTAATGTTTTTACAATAGAAGCAACAGTAGAGGCCTTCTGACCGATCGCCACGTAAATACATTTGACTCCCTGCCCCTTCTGATTAATGATCGTATCAATAACAATTGCCGTCTTACCGGTCTGTCTGTCACCGATGATCAACTCTCTCTGCCCTCTTCCGATAGGCACCATAGAGTCAATCGCTTTGATACCCGTCTGCAGCGGCGTGTCAACCGATTTCCTAGTGATAACGCCGGATGCAACCCTTTCAATCTTACGATACTTGTCAGTCTGAATCGGCCCTTTACCATCAATCGGCAATCCAAGGGCATTTACAACACGACCCAACATGCAATCTCCGACCGGTACTTCCACAACCCTGCCTGTTGTTTTTACAATGTCACCTTCATTGATATTGTGCTGGCTTCCGAGAAGTACAGCACCAACATTATCTTCTTCCAGATTCAGTACCATGCCGTAAACGTCACCGGGGAATTCTAACAATTCACCCTGCATTGCATTTTCAAGTCCGTGCACACGAGCAATACCGTCCGCCACCTGAATAACCGTACCCACATCCGATACTTCGAGGGCGGAAGCATATCTCTTAATTTGATCCTTAATGACTGAACTGATCTCTTCTGGTCTTATATTCATGGATCATACGCACCTTTCTTTTTAAATTTGAACCTTTAATAATTCTTTCTGCAGTTCATTTAATTTCGTACTGATGCTGCTGTCTACCACCCTGTCGCCGATACGAATGACCATACCGCCGATCAATGCAGCATCCTGCTTATAATGCATTTCCATAGACTTATAGTCCGTTGTTTCAAGGAGTCTGCGTTCTATCTGCTTACACTGTTCCTCTTTTAAGGGTACTGCCGTTGTCACGGTTGCGACACCGATCCCCTTATATTTCTTGACTTCCGTAAGAAAATAGTCCAAGATCGCATCCATTTCCTGATAGCGGTCTTTGGAAATGATAATGGTTAGAAATCCCAGCAATTCATCGGAAATCCTGCCTTTAAACACATTGGTGACAACCTGAAGTTTTTCTTCTTTAATGACCTTCGGATGCGTCATCAATTTGGCAAATTCTTCATTCTCTTTTAAGATTTCCTGAAGCTGCTCAATTTCATGAAGCAGTTCCTCTACTTTATTCTCTTCCAGCGCAAGTTCGAATAATGCATCTCCGTATGTTTTTGAAATTAGCTTAGCCATGTGCTATCACCCATTTCTTTCAGCGTGTCTTCGATAAGACTGTCCTGTACAGTTGTATCGATCGCTGCATTCACAACCTTTCCTGCCATCAAAGATGCCAATACCACCATCTCCCGCTTCACTTCGTCAGCCGCTTTCTTCTTCTCAAGCTCGGCTTCCGCATTTGCTCTTTCAATGATTCTGGCAGCTTCCTCTTTTGCATCCGCTATGATCTTACTCTCATTCGCCAATGCTTTCTTTCTGGCTTCGCTGAGAATGCTTTCCGCTTCTTTATCAATCTCTTTTAACTTTGCATCATATTGCGCCTTCAGTTCTCTGGCATCCGCCATATCCTGTGCAGCGTTGTCCAGTTCATCCCGGATTTTATTCTGTCTGTTCTGAAGCAGATTACGCACTGGATTAAATAACAGATATGATGCTATAAAAAACAGGGAAATTATCGCAATAATTGATAAGCTCGCATCGTGAAGCAACTGAAAATCCAGATCAAAAAGTCTGGGGTCCATTTCAGCCGCTGCCAGTACCAGACCTGTACTTATTAATGTATTCAAACCTTAAGCCTCCTTTCTCTTTCTTTACCATCCGCGCGCTTCATACCGATACGCGCCAAGAGGCTCCTATTAAATCAACGGTTTAACAAATAAGAGCAGCATCGCAATCAGCAAACCATACAGACCTGTTGTCTCCGCTACCGCCTGTCCTAAGAGCATTGTAGATGTAACATCGGACTTTGCTCCAGGATTTCTGCCTACCGCTGCTGCTGCGTGTCCCGCTGCAATACCCTGTCCGACACCGGGACCGATACCTGCGATAACCGCAAGACCTGCACCGATTGCTGAACATCCCAAGATAAAATTAGTGTTGAATTCCATTTTTGTTTCCTCCTTATATGATATTTCTTTCTTAACTTATTCATTTACAGTCAGAATGCCTTGAAGCGTTCTTCCTGTTTTTGCCCTAACCGTCCGTCGTACAGGCATCTGTAATGTATGTCATCGTCAACATACAGAATACATATGTCTGGATCGCTCCGGAGAACAGATCAAAATATACGTGAAGCGCTGCCGGCCATATGATCGCTATCTTGGACAACAGTCCGTAGATCAATGCCATCATGACCGTACCGGACAAGACATTCGCGAACAAACGCAGTGACAACGAAATCGGTACCGCAACGTCGCCTATGATATTGATCGGCGCCCAGAACGGCCAAGGATCACAAAGTCCGGCAATAACGCCTTTTACCTTCTGGTATCTGAATTTATTAAAGTGAATCAATGTAAAAGTCAAAATACCCAGCGGAAACGTAACGCCGTAATCCGCCGTAGGCGGCCGCAGACCAAACAGTCCTGAAATATTGCTTATCAGGATAAAGATAAAGATAGTACTGATATAATTTCGGAATTGAGGTGAAAATTTCCCCATGACACTGCCAACCATACTATCCAGCATCTCTACTGCCAGCTCCACAATATTCTGAAAAGTTCCCGGCACTTCCGATGCATGCTTGACTGCTCTGTTGGCTGCAAAGCAGAAGCCTATGATCACCAACAAGACGATCAAAAGGCAGACATGTGTTGTCGTTATCCAGACTGTCTGTCCGAAAAGCTCATATGAAAACACGCCGTGTATCATAAAATCGACATCAGCGCCCTCGGACAATAAAATTCCCTGCCCCATCATCTCACCCCCTTAATCATTATATTTTTTTACTTAAAAATTAATATTTAAATATTTTTAAACCAATCTTGTGTGTGAAAGGCTGCATATATGCCCCTGCCTTCATTCCCAAATAGCCGATTACCACAGCGACCGGATCCCCGAATCCGCTTACTCCAAGCAGAATCGCCGCTGCTACCACAACCAGATATCGGACAATACTCTGTGCCCCAACCGTCTTCATGGCATCCTTGGATGCCATTTCCAAACCTCTGTCCAAAGCCCACCACATGTGAATAGATCCCAACACTGCAAGCAGGACTCCGGCCCAGAATCCGATACTGTATTCCGGTTTGCGGGATATGATCAAAACGACGATCTGTCCGACTATGCCATATAACACAATGCCTAAACATAATTCTAACAGAGTGGCATTAACTTTCCATTTTTTTATCTTCTTCATCTTTTTCTTCCACGCCCTTTTTCACTACTCCGTCTTCCCGGATACTGTTTCGGCGTTTCCGCGTTTCGGCTGGTGTATCATAGATTTTCTTTGCAAACCGGAACACATTCCGCGCTCCGGCGGCGGCACCGACAAAAAACAATATCACCATCCAGAAGGAAGTTCCGAATTTTCTGTCGATGACCATTCCCAAAAAAGAACACAGAAAAATAGGAACCAGCATATTTATGCCAAACTGACTGATCATCATCAAGGCATGATAAACGTTTTTATGATACTTCACAACTCTTCCCTTTCATTTTCTGAGTTGTTTACATTTAACATATAAAATTATACCTATTTTTGGCATTAATGTCCAGTATATTTGTTGAAAACGCGTAAATTATGTTGACTTTTTTCTCCGCTCAGTGTAACTTTTTATTATAGGGATAAGAAAAGTGCAGACTGTAAGGTCTGCACCAAAATTGCGATCGCAACAGACAGGAGGTACTATGCCGGCGCCCACTTTATACCGTAAAAGAATCATTCCCGAAGAATGCGTCCTGTTAAAAGATGATAAACTCCTCTATCAGGACGAGGATATGCTCATCACCGGCTGGCATACCCTAAAACCCAGAAAAGATCTGCATCACGGTTATTCCTGCTATTTTCTGAAAAACGGCTATAAAGTCAGCAAGTTTTACAGGGAAGACGACTCCCTGCTTTACTGGTATTGCGACATCGTAGAATACGACTTTCAGGCAGAGACAAATACCTACATAGTCACAGACCTTCTCGCCGACGTCATCATCTATCCCGATGGCTTTGTAAAAGTTGTGGATATTGATGAGCTTGTTACCGCCTTAAATCAAAAACTCATTTCTGAAGAGACCTTAAAAAAATCCCTGCTTAGTCTAAGCAGTCTGTTAAACTGTATTTATTCCGGCAATTTTGACAAATTACAGGCTCCCATCGAGCAAGTACTCCGTTCCTAATAGAAAATATGTCCGCCTATCCTGTATTTGGGCGTGATGCCTTCTACAGGCGTTCTAAAATACACGCAGTTACCGACGTTGGTGGTTCCCGACATAGCTTCGTCTGCGGCCTGATAACACTTCTCCGTTGCCCTTCCTTCCGCTAACGCAAGGGCAAGTCTTCCACTGGCTACCGGTGAAAACTGTCCCGATTGATAAATCACACCCACAACTGTATTGGGATAAACGGAACTCAAAACTCTGTTCATGACAACAGAGCCTACTGCCACCTGCCCCTCGTATGGTTCTCCGCCTGCCTCACAATAAATCAAATTCGCCAAAAGATACCTGTCGCCCTCCACGAAGCTGACCTCAGAAATATCCCGCCAACCTGACTGTGCTGCCAGCTGAGCCATACGCATTTCTTCTTCCAGCTTGATCTTCAGCGCCGAAATATTTAACTCCTGCTCTTTGATCTCCTGTTCATATGCCAAGGCTGCTCCCTCGGCATCGGAAATCTGGTTGGAAGTGGAGATCAACGAAACATTTGCCTGCCTGACCAAACCGGAAACCCTGTTTTGCTCTGTTTCAGCCTGCACCCTGTAACTGTCCAGCTCTTCCATATCCGTTTCCAGCTTTGTTTTGGCATTTTCCAGCTCCTGAACGATATCAACGATCATTGCCTGAGTTTCCATATATTCTTTCAGCTTCTTATCCTCATATGCGGATAGCTGCTCAATATAATCGCCGCGATTCAACATCTCCGAGATCGTGCGGGAAGAAAAGAACATCTCCATATAAAGGTAATCGCTTTTTTCATACAAAAACTGTACCTGCTTCTTCATATTTTGATATTGTTCTTCTCTGACTGCCGTTGCTTCATCCAAATCCAGATAGGCCTGATCGATTTTTTGATTGGTTTCTTCGATCTCGGCCTCTTTCTCCGTGATCTTCGTCTCCAGTTCGCTTAAATTATTGCTCACCTGAGACAACTGTGTATTCAACTCGGACAAAGTGCCTTCTATAGAATTTTTCTGTTCATTCAGGGCTCCCAGATTCTCTTTGGTCTGGTTCAGCTGAGATTTTGCCTTATCGCGCTCCTCTTCCGCCTGCCTGATCTGTTCTCTTGTTTCCTCTGTTGCATAAACAGAAACAGGTAATCCAGCCGACAATAAGACCAATACCATTATTGCGGCCGTCGTTTGCCTGAGTTTCATAAATCTCCTCCATACTGCTTTTCTATCAGTCTGTTTATTCTTGTTCTAACATGCCGATTCTTCTTCTATGCTTTTCTTCTTTCGAAAAATCCGTATGCAGAAAAACATCCACAATAGCCAGAGCCTGCATTTCCCCAATTATGCCGCCTCCCAAGGCTAACATATTTGCATCGTTGTGAAGTCTTGTAAGTTTTGCGGATACGGTATCGGAACAAAGAGCACAGCGGATCCCCCGCACTTTGTTTGCAACAATGGAGATACCGATGCCTGTGGTACAGATCACGATCCCTTTTTCACAGGTACCGTCCGCTACCGCCTGTGCCACCGCTTTTCCATAAACAGGATAATCGCAGGAGCTTTTATCTGCACAGCCAAAATCTTTATACGCAATTCCCTGCTCTTCTAAATAACCTATAACAGCTTGTTTTAAATCATAACCACCGTGGTCGCTTCCGATTCCAATCACTGCACTTCCTCCATTCATTTCCATACATCCTCTTATTTTGTTTTCGTCAATATAATATCATATGTTATTTAAATGAATTATCTTATGTCCTGCCGCTTTGAGCAGTCTGTTCATGATTGCCTGCCCTAAGCCGGATGTATCAAAAGATTCCGAATAAATAACACCCACTTCTTTTTCATCAAAATCCCGTAAAATCCGATACAACTCTCTGGCAATGGAAAGCTCATCTTCACGGTTTCCTACACTTTTACAAACGTCCCCTCGATAGAGAGAAACCGTAGCATCTGTAGCAATAACACCCGTTTTGCAACCTTCCTTTTGCAATCGTACAATCTGCTCATTAATATACTCTACCACAGGACCTTCTTCTCCGTCAACAATCGTTAAATCGCCCTTTGGAGCATAGTGGCGGTATTTCATCCCCGGTGCCTTCGGCGCCTGTTTACTATCTGCCGACATCATAGTCTGATCTTCTTCCACAGACTGTAATACCTTTTCCAGCATTTCCCTCGTCACAAACCCCGGTCTGAGGATCGTGGGTTCTTCCGTTGTCATATCCACAATCGTGGATTCTAATCCAATTTCCACGTCACCGCCGTCTAAGATCATATCAACCCGTCCCATCAAATCCTCGATCACATACTTTGCCGAAGTCGGGCTGGGTCTGCCGGAACGGTTTGCGCTGGGTGCAGCCACATAGCCACCGGCGGCTTTGATGAAAGCCTGCGCTACCTTATGGGAGGGCATCCTGACTGCTACTGTGTCCAGTCCGCCGGTAGTCTCATAAGGCACAAGTTCCGATTTCTGGAGGATGAGCGTAAGCGGACCAGGCCAAAAAGCCTCCGCCAGCTTCCGTACAGATTCCGATACCTCTTTTACAATAGGACTAAGATCCTCCATCCGGTAAATGTGTACAATCAACGGATTATCCGAAGGCCTGTCTTTAGCCGCATAAATTTCCCTGGCAGAAGCAGGATTCAGAGCATCTCCTCCCAGTCCGTAGACCGTTTCCGTTGGAAAAGCCACCAAGCCTCCCATTTGGATGATCGCTCCGGCTTTCTGAATCCATTCCGATTCCATATGCTGTTGGCCTACCTGAACGATCTGTGTTTTCAAGACTCCATTTTTCCTTTTTTCAAATACATTAAACCAAAAGCTCCCGGCCCTGCATTGATCGTAATACCGCAGGATGCCTTCTGCAGGTAGATATGTTCAAACTCGCAGCATTGTGCCACCAACTCCCGAATATGGGAAAGCGTTTGCTCATCTACCCCTACATATACAATAATCAGAAGACGCTTGTCAATATCCTTGTTATGTTTTAACATCCGGCTGATATATTTCTTTGTCACATGGTTAAAATCCCCCACCTGAATCCCGCCAAGCGTCAATTTTTCTCTGCGCATACCGATGATCGGATGGATCATCAACGCATCGCACAGGGTCTTGATGCTTCCCGGAAATTTCCCGGCATAGACCAACATCTCTGTACTTTTGACAATAAAATCGGAGTTGATATATTTCTCTATGTCCGTTACGGTTTCGATAATTTCTTCTTTCGATGCATTATTCTTCGCCATATAAGCTGCAACCAGCACCGATATGCCAATACCGCTTGAGATATGACCGGAGTCAACAATCGTAACATTCTCAAAGGCCTGCGCCGCTTCTGTCGCAGTCCGATACGCTTCACTGACCTTTTTGGCCATCGTAATATGAATAACGTCCTGTGCTTCCGTTAATTTCTGTGCGAAAAACCGTTCATAGTCATCCACTTCCGGCTGATGGGAATATCCCTTTTTCCCTTTGGAGATATAGGTCAGCAAATCATCGGCATCCAGCTCTATTCCATCCAAAAAACGCCCTTCTTCCGTACAGATATAATAGGGGCATACGGATATTTCGAACTTCTCCAAAAGCTCCTTAGGCAGATCTGTCATGCTGTCTGTTGTAATCGCGATACCTTTACGCTGCTTTTGGTCAAACAGCAACACATCTTTTCCGATGATAGTCTCTTCTCTTTCTTCCGTGATCTCAACCAGTTCCCCGGGCAGCATCTTCATCACTGCCGCTTCCAGGAGCAGGCCGTTTACCGGTTTAGCCAAATACCCGCTGAATCCTTCATTCTGGTAAAGAAGCTGACTGTCGCTCCCGGCGTTGGCTGTCAGGGCGATCACCGGCGTCTCACGGCACATACCGCCCGTCTGCGCACGCAATGCGTGCAGACATTCGATTCCATCCATTCCCGACATCAGGTGGTCCATGAGAATACCGTCATAATGTTTCAGCTGTGTCAGTTTTAAACATTCTTCTCCGCTTCCTGCCGTATCGATCTGGATCTTTGTGGCGGAGAGAAGTTTGGTCGCAACTAACAGATTCATCTCATTGTCATCTACGATCAAAAGACGTGCCTTAGGGGCCGTAAAACTTTGTTTATAACGAGATGCCTCGCCTGTACGAGCATGTGACTCCAGCGTGAAAACGCCCAGCGCTTTTTCCTCTATGATATCCTGTTCCAAAGTCACAAGAAAGGTACTGCCCTGCGTATATACGCTATTGACACTGATCTCACCGCCCATCAGATCTACCAGCTGTTTCACGATATTGAGTCCCAGACCAGTACCTTCGATGTAGCGGTTTTTTTCCTCATCCACGCGCTGAAATGCATCAAAAAGATGGGGAATGTTCTCTTTTTTGATTCCCATTCCGGTGTCTGAAATCGTATAATAGACACGCACCCTGTTGATAGATACCTTGTCGCAGCGGACAGATAAGGTAACGGAACCTTCCTTGGTATATTTCACCGAATTATTCAATATATTGATCAACACCTGCTTGATGCGTACCTCATCTCCGCAAAGCATGCTGGGCATGGAGGAATCGATGTCCAAATGAAACTCCAAACCCTTTTCTTTCGCCTTGATCCATATCATATTAATGATATCCGAAAAAAAGATTCCCGTCTCATAGGAAACATTGGTAATTTCCATCTTCCCGGATTCCAGCTTCGATAAGTCCAGAATATCATTGATCAGTGACAACAGCATTTTGCTGGCACCCTGTATATTCCTGGCATTTTCCGCAACCTCACTGGTCACTGCTTCCCGCAGGATCATTTCATTCAATCCGATAATGGTATTGATCGGCGTACGGATCTCGTGACTCATGCTGGCAAAAAAGCGCTTTTCCGATTCGCTCAGTTTTTCAATCTCTTTTTTCTGCTCCTTGGATATTCTGTTTTCATCCTGATATACAAAATTTTGAAAAGAGATCGTAGCGCTGACTACGATACTGACAAAAATAGTAGCCGCTACCGAATTTATGTAAGAAATATCTCTGGTATGCCGCATTACACTCTGAGGATATTGAAAGCCAAAGTAATAACATACCAACACCATAATAGCAGACAACATCAGGCAAAAACCTTTACGTCTGCCGGAAAGTACGATACTGATATAAAGAAAGCAAAATATGAACCACAGCGGTGCTCCGCCATACATGCCACCCGTCGTAAAAAAGTTAAACGGTAGAAAGAAGAAAAACATCAGCGTAACAAGGGTGGCGCCTCTGTTGACACAGTCCTTTTTTAAACTCAGTATGTATACCACTGCCACATACAGGACACAGACCGCTGCAACGACCTGATTTGCAGAACGTTCACCGGTCAAAAATCCGTAAAAGATCATGAGTAGAAGAACCAGCATGGTAATACTCGTAAGCAGACGGAACATCCGCTCATGAATATCCACATTATGATTCAGTATCGGTTCAAGCCATCGCCTTATCACAGTTCTTCTCCTCCTTTCTGACCATCTCCCAATCCAAGGCCTGCCGCGATCAGGTCAAGCATAGATTCATATATGCGCAATAATGAATGGTGATTTTCCCGAATATAGTTTTCGTCGCCGTTCTTTCCCGCCTGTTCCAATTCTTTAGCTTGCCTTGAGAGTTGCAGGGCTCCGATCATTTGGGAGGTACTCTTCAGAGCATGTACCTTGATCGCATATTCGTTCCAATTAGCTTCATCATACATACGGAGGATCTCTTTTTTCTTATCATTGCTTTGCGTATAGAACATCTTTAACATCTCCAGATAGAAATCCTCAGACCTGCTGCAGTAGTTTAAACCGGCTTCTACATCGATACCGCCGTTTTTCAAGCTCTCTAACAAGGTTGGCGCTTCTTTTTCCATCCGAACCGGTTCTTCCTGCTGCTTGAGAGTTTCTTCTCTTTTCTCTTCTGTCTGCGGCTTCACGCTCGTTCCTGTATCCACCTCATCATAACGAATCACCTGTTCCGGCAGCACCTGTCGTAAAACACGCTCTAATACGAAACGGACGATGGGTTTGGGTATAAACTCGGTAAAGCCTTCGCCCTTGAACATTTCTCTCGCGCCACTGACTGCGTTGGCCGTCAGGGCGATGATCGGAAGCTGCTGATAAACCCCGCTCTTGATCATACGAATACGTTTCAATGTCTCTATCCCGTCTAAAACCGGCATCATGTGGTCCAAAAATACAATATCATAGACCGTATTCGTACATTTCTCAATAGCTTCTTCTCCGCTGTTGCAGGTATCTACTTCCATACCGTATCCGCTTAAGATCCCCTTAGCCACCACAAGATTCATTTCTTCATCATCCACTACCAGAGCATGTACGCCGCTGCAGGTAAATTTCCTGTGGATCTGTATTTCTCCCAATGCTCCGGTTCCATAGGTCTTTCCGTTCAACAGGTTTGCAATGGGGAGTGCGTTGAGCGGCTTTCTTAAGAAGATCAGATGACTGTCTGCAGGTAGTGAAAAATCTCCGTCCGCAATAACTATAACGCAGATGGATTTCCCCATTTCTTCAAAATACAATCTGTTTTGCTCATATTCCGTCCTCCCGGTAAACAGGTGCGTCAGCGTATGATTTTTCCGTAATTTCTCCACATCCTCAAAGGTATTCGCCTTATGTGCTTCCAAACCAAGTCCTACAGCCATATGGAAAATTGTATTGTTATAGAATTCTCTGACTTCCTTGTTCCCATATTTTTCACCCATTAAATAACATGCGATACAGAATTGTCCCGGATCCTCTACCGTAATACTCGGCGTATCATCTACAATACTCTGCGGTATGGAGATATGTACCTGGGTCCCGATGCCGTCTTCACTCTCAATATTGATAAATCCGCCCATAGACTGAAGCAATCCGTGCGCAATCGACAGTCCCAGACCCAGTCCGCCCGCGGTGCGGCTGCGGCTGGAATCCGCCTGATAAAAATCATCATAGATTCTTGCAAGCTGCGCAGATGTCATGCCAATTCCGGTATCACAGATATCGATATTCAGATTGAGACCGTAGATTTCTCGCCGAAACCCGACATGAACATAAACGCCGCCCTCACGGGTGAATTTCACGGCGTTATCCAATAAGATCTTTATGATCCTGCCGATTTTTTCCTCATCTCCAATCATGACAGACGGTATATCCACATCCATGTCAAACACGATTTCCAATCGATCCATACCTTCCTGCGCCGTTATCGCTGCCGCGATATCTCCAATAACGGAAGATATCATATAAGGCTCTTTGGTCACAACAAGATTTTTGCCGACGATCTCCGTATAATCAAGGATATCTTTAATCTGTCCCGACAAGCGCATGCCTGCCATTTGGATAGAATTCATGTTTTCTCTTATTTCATGATCCAGTTCCTGTCCCAGCACTACTCCGCTGATTCCGGTTACCACATTGATCGGTGTACGCAGCTCATGAGATATATTGGATAGGAAATCCGCATTCTGCTGCCTTGCATCCGACAAACGCACCACCATATCCCTTATCTGTATCTCCTGATCATTGCGTTTGTCCATCCATTTTAAGATGACAACGATCTCACTGACGATCCCTACGATATCAAGGGCAATCCGGGCATAATCCACCGGTTCCATACCCAGATGGATCGTATGCAGAAAAAAAGCATGGTAAAAAAATATCACGGCATATGTGGATGCCAGCATATATAACAGCTGTTTTTTATTCAACATGGATATGATCAGAAGCAATACGCCGATAGGCACCGGCAGGTCAAAAAGGCTGACATCGTGGATGCCATAGAAAAAGAGTAATACCAGTATGATTCCAATACACATGAATTCAAAAGACTCTTCCGAGATGCTTCCCACAATATGGAATGTCCATATGGCAATAATCGCAATAATTACTAAAGGGATCATCCACATTTCCCAGGACAAAAGGTTGATCACTACGATCTCCATAATGCTGAATATCGTAACGACAACCACCATCATCAGATGGATACTTGTTTTTAATTCTGTCTGCCCCTGTACTCTTGTATGTTTCTCTTCCGCCGGTTCACGCATCTTAGTTTCCTCCATCAATGCTCGCGCATTTGGTACTCTGTATCTTCCTCTATCAGTGAAATCATGACCTCCGCAAAGAGCGGATCAAATTGTGTTCCCTTGCCTACACGCAATTCCTCACGCACTACCTCCTGAGGAAGTACACTACGATAGCTCCGTTTAGAAGTCATTGCATCATAGGCATCCGCCACACCGATGATCCTGGCGATCTCAGGGATCTCGGTTCCTGTAAGTCCATCGGGATACCCTCTTCCGTCATACCGCTCATGATGCCAATGGGCGCCGGTGGCAATATCCGAAATTGCGGAAATGTTATTTAATATTGTCGCTCCGATTGCCGGATGCGTCTTAATCACGGCATATTCCTCATCCGTCAGCTTGTCCGGCTTATTGATGATCGTATCGGGGATACCGATCTTTCCAACGTCATGTAATAGTCCGGAAACATAGATATCGGAAAGTTCACTCTCAGATCTTCCGAGCCTTTTTGCAATTGCTCTCGCATATTCCGCAACACGTTTTGAATGTCCGTTGGTGTAAGTATCTTTGGCATCTATGGCACCGACCAGTGTCATAATGATTTCTTCATTCAGACGTTCCACCTGGTTTTTCTGTTCTATAATTTCCTTAGTCTGTTTCTCTACCTCGGATTGCAGATCTTTTTGCAGGCGGTCCATCTGCAGGATTCTTTTTACACGCTGTATCACAATTTCCACGATAAAAGGTTTGTGAATAAAATCGTTGACACCGTTTTTAAAGCCTTCGATCTCCGTATCCCGTTCCTCATCCGCAGTCAGGAAGATGATCGGTATCTCGCGGTAGTCTTCATTCTGTTTCAACCTTTTTAATACCTCAAAACCGTCCATGCCCGGCATCCGCACATCCAGAAGGATCATATCGGGAATTTCGCTTTCCAATGCCTGCAGCAGTTTTTCGCCTGAATCAAAACAAGCCACCGTAAACTCTTCTTTCAGCATCTTCTCTATCACCCACAGATTGGTGGGATCATCATCCACCGCATAAATATACGGTATATGCATCCTTCTTTCCACAACTTCTTTGGTCTGCGATACTGTTTCCTGTATATTCAGGGCTTCATCCAATCGGGTCAGCAGTTTCTGATAATCGGTGATCAGCTGCCCATGATTTTCCCTGATAAAATCATAATCCTCGGCTTTTGCCGCCATCTCCAAAGCCTTCGCCTGCTCCGACACACTAACCGCACCTATGGAAAGGGATGTACTCTTCAAAGCATGTACTGCGATCCGGTAGTTTTCCCAATCTTCTTGCTCAAAATCCTGCTCCAGTTCTTCTTTCCGCTGGTTTTTCATATAGGAGGAAAGCATTTCCCGATAGAAGTCCTCACTGTCACAGCAATAGGTCATGCCGGTAGCCGTATCCAAAAATGACAGCCTGGACAAAAAGTCGTCCTCTGAAGATGTCTGCAGGACAGCATCCTCTGTCGCTCCTTCATCCTCTCCATTGATATAAAGCTTCTGGGAGCAATATTCCTGTATCATCTTTTCCAATTCGGCACCCTTGACCGGCTTGGATAAGTAGTTCTCAAACCCTACTTCAAGATAATGTCCTTTTGCCCCTGCTACAGCATTTGCGGTCAAGGCGATCACCGGTGTATCGGGACACAGATTTCTCTTTCTGATTTCCTGTAAGGTTTCTATTCCGTCTAATACCGGCATCATATGATCCAAAAATACCAGATCATAGCTGTTTTCTTCCAATAGCTTCAACGCCTCTTCACCGTTGGTGGCCGTATCGATCTGAATCTTGGTGTGTTTGAGAAGGCCTGTAAACATATCCAGATTCATGGCGTTATCATCCACAGCCAGCAATCTTACATCCGGTGCCAGCCAGGCAGTCTTCTTATTCCTATAGGAAGCCTCAGGAATGCCAAACGTATCCTTGAATTTTCCGATCGGCTCATGGGAAACAATATCCTGTTTGACTTCAAAAGAGGCTTCGGTTCCTTCTCCGTATATGCTTTGAAGATTCAGATGGCTTTCCATCAGAGAAAGAAGTCTTGTAACAATGGTAAGCCCCAGACCGATTCCTTGTTTATCTCTGGTTTTGCGATTATCATACCGCAGAAAACTTTTTTCTGTCTTCTCTAAATTATTGAGTTCCTCCACATCCTCCGGACGCATCCCAATTCCGCTGTCGTTTATCTGAACGCACAGCTTCCCGCTGTTTTCATCCAGAACTTGCCAGGCTGCCGAAAGTTCTATGCTGCCTTCCTGTGTAAATTTAACGGCATTGGAAATTAGATTATTGACTATTTGAGTCAATCTCACCATATCACCCGATAATTGCTGCGGAATGTTCTCATCTATGGATATTCTGCATTCCAGTCCCTTCTTTTCCCCCGAAAATCTTGCATAGGATATGATATCCTGGAGCCATGACAGGGTGTCGTAAGGTTCGATCTCCAGTTTTAATTCGCCTTTGTCGATACTGGTAAAATCCAGAATATCATTGACAACAGAAAGCAGTGCTCGACCTGTAGACTGCACCTTCCAGGCACATTCCGCCATCAGGCTCTCCTGTGTTTCCTTCAGGATGATTTCATTGAAACCCAAAATCGCATTGATCGGCGTTCGCAATTCATGAGACATATTGGAAAGAAACTCACCCTTTGCACGATTTGCCTCCAATGCATCTTCCTTTGCATGTTCCAGCTCTTTCATCGTATTCATCAACCGTTGATAATCCGGGGTCTCCAACGAATACTGCAACACAACGAGTCCGACGGAAATAGCAAAAACACTAAGCAGTACATGGGGAAAGAACAGGAACTGAAGAGCCATACCGACTACGATAAAGCCCTCGAAAAAAATAATGGAAAACCGCTGTCTTCTCTGAAATGCCGCCCACTTACTGATCAATATGCCGATGGAAAAAAGCAGATAATAAAGCGGCAGGATATAAACGATCATATAGATCGGACCGTGTATATATTCATTCGTGTCACTAAAGCTGAAAATCCATCCTGCTGCCATATTCATGAGCAGTAAACATAAATAAGCTGCCTGGATTGCGTAATTCAACCTTAAGAAACTTTTACGCTCCTCCTGCTTATAGACATGAACCGCAATATAAAGGACGAAAAAGAAAGCGATCAACGCATCCAATTCAAAATATACGGTATTTAAAATAATATTCATCCAGTTGGGGATCATTGCCGCATAACTGATCGTAACCGCCGTAACAATATCCATACAAAGCGCTGAAAGAACCGTCCATGCCATCCTTTTAAACGCTCTGTTCGCCTCTTGTTTGTTGGAATACTGTACTTCCTGATAGATACATAAAATAGCGACAAATATAACCGATGCCAACTCGATGCTTATGTTATACTTCATCTGCATAGAGCTGACTCCTTTTATTCCCCGATGACCTGTGCTATCTTTTCTGCAAGAACCGGCGGCAGAAACGGTTTATGTATACATCCCGCGGCACCCAGCCTGCCCGCTTCGCCGTCTGTGTCAAAATCCGGATCTGCTGTCAAAAACATTACCGCCAAATCTTTTAATCCTTCATTTTCCCTGATCTTTTTCAGCGTTTCGATACCGCTCATCTTCGGCATCTCAACGTCCAGAAGTACTAAATCGGTTTTTTCGCCTTGTAAAACTGTCAGGCAATCCATGCCGGATGAGGCAGTAAGCACATCATAACCCTTTTGTTTTAAGGCAAATTCCGCCATCCTTAAATTCATCGGATCATCATCAACAACCAGTATTTTTCTCCCCACAACTCTTTCTCCTTTGTTCAAACTATGCCTATATAGAATTATAATCTTTATGCGTTTTTCTGTCCACTTTTTTCTGATTATTGTCCGCTCAAATATTGCAAAATTCCCAGATGAATCGCCCACGCCAGTTTTTCCTGATAAAGATCGGATACCAGCTTTTCGGCTTCTTCATTATTGGAAAGGAAGCCGCATTCCACGATTACGATCGGATGTGAGGTCTTCTTAAGTAAATAATAGCTGCTGTTTGCTTTAGCAGAACGTGTGTTATTTGGATCTATTCTATTTAATAACACCTGTTGTATTTTTTCTGCAAGTTTCTTACTCTGTTCACTGCTCTCATGATAAAAAGTTTGGGCTCCATGCACGTATTCTTCATGATAGCTGTTCTGATGGATACTGACCGTGATCACCGGATCCGCCGCCTCAATCAGTTCTACCCGGCGTTTCATATCCTGTACTTTTTTGTTGGAAGCATTTTCATCATACAAACCCGCATCCGAATCTCTGGTCAGAACCACTTCGATGTCTTCCTGCTCGAGAAACTCCTGCAGTTTTTTTGCGATCTTCAAATTGATTTCTTTTTCCAATGCGCCGTTGATCCCTACCTTACCGGGGTCTGCGCCGCCGTGCCCCGCATCGATCACAACACAGGGTTTCCTTTTCTCGTTTACGATCCTGTCTGAAGATGCCTGTTCGGTTCTTTGGTAGGCAATAAAATAGACAGATGCCATCAAGATCAGCACTGTCATAATTCTAATAGAAGTTTTATACCATTCCGTTTGTTTCATGACTTCCTCATTTCTACATAAGATGTTGTTATACTTTATGCAGAAATGAGGCAAAATATCATCAATACTCTTCTTCCGGGGCTTCCTCTTTTTCTCCGATATCACTGACCGGTCTCTCAAGACCGTCTATCTGAATATTATTTTTCTCAGCATAATCCCATAATGCCGCATGGATGGCTTCCTCGGCAAGCAGGGAACAATGTACCTTTACCGGCGGAAGTCCGTCCA
>JAFLTF010000045.1:13759-19988 GCA_022510585.1 Lachnospiraceae bacterium | reverse complement strand
TCTCCGGCATTCACAGCATTCACAAACTAAAACCGACAAACCTCCCAGTCCTTCTGACACTCATGTATGATTTTATTGACCGTATAAGTCAAATACAGCATAGCCAGAATACAGATCCCGTACCATACCGGAACGGATATCATCTGATAGCGGTTGTCATCAAGAATCAGCAATATCCAAACAGCGCACCACAACATCGCCAGGAAACAGGCGCTATATTCCGACGTAATATAACGGCTGCATAATGTCCGAAAACAAATACAGCAAGTGACAAGCATCGGCAGGAAAAACTGGATTACGATATCCGACGCTTCGACTGTCCCGGTCAATATGGATGTACAGGCAAACACTCCCAAAAAAGCCATATCAACAATCCCGAAAATGAGCATTCTTGCCGCGTAGATCTGCCGCAGTGAAAAATAAGCGGCTCCTTCGATTTCCAGCGAATTGCTGCTTTTATTCTTCCACAGTTCCGGTACTGCCAGAATCACAAAGACGGAGGCGGATACACTCATCAATCTTTGCTCATAAAAGGCACTTTCCACTGCATGAATAAAGAAACCTGCCCCCGATAACAGAACAAACTGAAGCAGCCACCATCTTTTCTTGATATAACCCATCTGATCATAGAGGAAGTCAAAATAGCGGACCGTCCTTTTCGCAATACTCACGTAAAAACATTCTTTGGCAGAAAAAACTGTCTCGCTTATTTTTGACTCATCCGGTCTTACCACGGTTTTCTTACCGTAAGCTCTTAACTCTTTTTCCAATGATCGCAACTTGATCCCTCCTTTTTCTCTGCCCGCCTCATTTATTGTTCTCATCCTCCAACATCTCCCTAAGCTTTTCCTTCGCCCTTCTTAAGCGGTACTTGGCTAAAGGAACTCCGATCTGAAGGACGGCGGAGACCTCCCGCAGACTCAAACCCTGAAAATAGTGCAGGACAACAACCTCATGCAGTTCTTCCGGGAGCTTTTGCAAGGCACTCTCCAGCATCAATTTCTCATCCATTTGATCCGTATCTCCAGATCTGTTTTCAAATTCTGACACATGTGTCATATTCCTCTCTTTTTGCTGTCTATACCAGTCAATACAAAGATTTCTGGCAATCGTGTATAGATAGTTGATCTCCTTTCCGATATGCCGGTATTCCCCCAGCCTTTTAAAAAATCGCTCAAAGGTTTCCTGGGTCAAATCCTGTGCCCACTCCCTGTCCGGACAATGATAAAGACAATACTGCAGAATCTGCGTATAATACTTGCGTACAAACGTATCCATTGCCGCTTCATCACCGTTTTTCATTTTCCATATGAGAAGAAAATCCTGCTGCATAGTAATCCCTCATTCTTGTCCATCCTGTGCGCCCGGGCACAATTGTTTCAGAAAGCGCTTTCTATTAAGTATAACGTATGACCGGACAAAACGGATAGTATGATTCCCAATATAACAAAAAAACGCCCATCAGCAATAACGCAGTCTCTGCGTATGCCTGATAAGCGCTTTTTGCTATGATATTCTATTAGATCTGACACATTGAACGGCTTATGCTCAATAAGTGATCCCTCTCCCCACATGGGGAACCTCCGCACTGTAAGCAGCATCTACGATGAAAAGTACAAGTAAGAGCAGGCTGACAATCGTTCTGACCTTCACCGGAACCTTATGGTACAACGCTGTATAAACCGGCGCAAGTACAAACATCAGCAAAACACCACCGACGCCGAACATCAGGCAACTTGCCAGACAGATGTGCCCATCCAGATTTAAGAACATCTCACTGTAATCCCACCACCGGACACCCCACGCTTTTTCCAGCAGATACCCCGTTCCATACTCCAAAACAGAGCAGACGGTCATAGATACCAGAAAAACCGGCAAAATCTTCCTGTTCCATCTGTGACATCTGTGAAGCAGAAAATATAAAAACAGGGAACCGGCTCCATAGATCGGCAGCCAGGGGCCAAATAAAATCCCCCGGTTTACGAACTTTCCATCCCGCACCAGATAGAGACACACTTCCCAAAGCCAGCCCAGACCGGAAAGCAGAAAGAATAGCAGTACATAGTAATCAAATGCAACTTTTTTCCTCATACCTGCTATTCTATACAGTTTTCTATTCTCTATTCATTCCAGTTCACTCAGTCCCGTGTAGAGATTGTAATACCTTCCATGCATCGCCAGCAGGTCGTCATGGTCGCCGCGTTCAATGATCTCGCCGTTTTCCAGAACCATGATGGCATTGGCGTTTCGCACGGTAGAAAGCCTGTGGGCGATCACAAGGGTCGTTCTGTCCGCCATCAGTCTGTCCATTCCGTGTTCGATATGTTTCTCCGTTCTGGTATCCACAGAGCTGGTCGCCTCATCCAAGATCAAGACCGGGGCTTTGGAAATGGCGGCCCGCGCAATGTTGAGAAGCTGCCTTTGTCCCTGACTTAAGTTTGCACCGTCCCCCTCTAACATGGTATCGTACCCATGCTCCAGACGCATGATAAAGGAATGGGCGCTTGCCATTCTAGCTGCCGCCTCTACTTCTTCGTCCGTTGCATCCAGCCTTCCGTAACGGATATTTTCTCTGACGGTTCCGGTAAAAAGATGGGTGTCCTGCAATACCATGGCAATATTCTTCCGAAGATCATCCCTTTTGATATCTCTGATATCGATACCGTCTATCAAGATCCGGCCCTCATCCACGTCGTAAAAACGATTTATTAAGTTTGTAATCGTAGTTTTTCCTGCACCGGTGGAACCCACAAAGGCAATTTTCTGCCCCGGCTTTGCATACAGCGATACATCCCGCAGGATGGTCTTCTCCGGTACATAGCCGAAAGTGATGTTTTCCACGGTTACGGCGCCTTTTACCGCCGCTTCATTCTTATCTCGATATTTCCCGTTAGATGCAGGCACCTGATAAACGAAGCTGCCGTTTCTTTCTACGATCGTTACTGCATCCGGCGCATCTTCCGCTTCCGGCTCTCTGTCCATCACATCGAACACCCGCTCTGCTCCTGCAAGTGCGGAAAAAATGGTATTCACCTGCATGGAGATCTCGTTGATAGGACGGGAAAACTGTCTGGAATAATTGACAAAGATTGTAAGTCCACCCAGATCAAAGCCCTTCAGGACGCATAAAATACCGCCGATACAGGCTGTCAGCGAATAACTGACCTGACTCAAATTTCCCATGACAGGCCCCATGATCCCGCCGAAAAACTGCGCATTTATCTGCTTTTTACACAAATCATCATTTAAATAGGAAAATTCTTCTTCCGATATTTCCTCATGGCAGAAGACCTTAATGACCTTCTGGCCGGTGACGGTTTCTTCAATATAGCCGTTCAGTGTACCCAGCGCAGCCTGCTGCTGTTTATAATATTTCCGGCTTCTGCCTGCCACGGCCCTGCCGGCCCGGATCATAAGAGGGGTCATGACCACTGTAATAACGGTCAGATACAGATTCGTATAAATCATCAGCGACAGCGTCCCCACAATATTAATAACACCTGATATTAATTGATTGATGGTATTGTTCAGCATTTCTCCCACGGCGTCCACATCGTTGGTAAAACGGCTCATAATGTCACCGTGGTTATTGGTATCATAGAATCTGACCGGAAGCCTGCCTACTTTGGCAAACAACTCATCCCGTAGCTTTTTGATGGCATTCTGGGACACCGTGATCATGATTCTTGCCTGTAAATACTGGGCTATAATTCCAACCGCATAAATACAGCCCATCCGGATCAGTGAATAAAAAAGTGTGATCCTGCCTGCTTCTGCAGAAAGCGGGTTGTCTGCCGCCACCAGGTTGTTAATGATCGGACGAAGCATATAGGAACCTGCCAGGCTGGAAACCGTATAAACCACGATACAGACAAAGAATACAGCCAGTTTCCACTTATCTTTTCCGATATAGGCAAAGAGCCTCCGTATGGTCTTCCCCGCATCCTGCGGTTTGGAAAAGGACATTCCGGCAGCCCCGCCTCTTCGCGGTCCGGGGCCCGGTCCTCTTTTTATGACAGGTGTGTCAGGTGCATTTCTTCTGTATTTCTTTTCCAGACGCTCAATTCTTTCCTGATTCATTACGCACCTACCTCCCTGTCCATCTGAGAGTTGTAGATTTCCTGATAGGCATGGCAGGAAGATATCAGGCTGTCATGACTGCCCATTCCTACGATTCTGCCTTCTTCCATCACCAGAATCAGATCGGCATCCATGACGGAGCTGATTCTCTGTGCAATAATTAACTTCGTGGTATTTTGCAGCGTCGTATGGAAGCTTTCCCTGATTTTTGCCTCTGTCGCAGTATCTACCGCGCTGGTGCTGTCATCTAAGATCAAGATCTTCGGCTTTTTTAACAAGGCTCTGGCAATACAGAGTCGTTGTTTTTGCCCGCCGGACACATTCACGCCGCCCTGCCCAAGTTCCGTATCATACCCTTCGGGAAAACCGCAAATAAATGCATCTGCCTGGGCCGCTGCCGCCGCTTTTCTGATCTCCTCTTCTGAAGCAGCTTCATCTCCCCACTCCAGGTTTTCCATGATTGTACCGGAGAAAAGCACGTTTTTTTGCAAAACCATGCTGACACCGTTTCGTAGATTGTGCAGGGAGTAATCCTTGACATTGATGCCATCCACCAAAACCTCTCCCTCATCCGCATCATAGAGGCGCGGAATCATCTGTACCAGGGTGGATTTACCGGAGCCGGTGGAACCGATGATTCCTACTGTCTGCCCCGGTTCGATGGTAAAATCAATATCTTCCAGCACTTTTTCCCGGCTATTTTTATAATAACGGAAAGACACATGACGAAAAGCGATCCTGCCTTCTCTTACGATTGCTTCTTTCTGCCGGGCCTTATCATCGGTTAAGTCAATCTCTGTATCCAACACTTCTATGATACGTCTGGAGGATGCCAGAGCCCTGGAACTTTGCAAAAGTACCATGGCAAGCATCATCAAAGACATTAAGATCTGCGTCACATAAGTGGTAAACGCCGTCAGATCGCCAACCTGCATCGCACCGTTCAAAATCTGCCCGCCGCCAAACCATACAATGGCGATCACCGTTACATTCATGGCAAATGTCATGATCGGCATCTGAATGATGACCACCTTAAAAGCGCTTAGACCGGATTCTTTTAACTCTTCATTCGCCTCTGAAAAGCGTGCCTCCTCATACTCTCCCCGGACAAAAGATTTGATGACCCTGACGCCAATCAGAATTTCCTGAATATTAGAGTTAAGCTTATCTAACTTCTTCTGCATCAGCTCAAATCTGGGAAAGGCAATCCGGATAATCGTTCCGATGGCACAGGCAAGAAGCGGCATCACGATCAGAATGATCACCGCTAAAGAAGCATTCATCATAAACGCCATAATGACGGCACCGATCATCATTCCCGGCGCCCGAAGCATCATTCTAAGCCCCATCATGATCACATTCTGGAGCTGCGTAATATCATTTGTCAGCCTCGTTACCAAAGAACCCGTACTGAAGCTGTCTATATTTGCAAAAGAAAACTGCTGTACTTTCTGAAACAGATCCTTTCTTAAGTCCCTGCCAAAGTGCATGGCCGCATTGGCGGCAAAATAAGCGCCTCCGATTCCTCCTGCCATCATGATAAAAGCCATGATCACCATGCCAATCCCTTTGGTAATGATATAAGGGATATCATGATTTGCGGCGCCCACATTGATAATATCCGCCATCATGGCTGGGAGCCAGACTTCGCCTATCACTTCCACGATCATCATGATCGGTCCCAGGATAAAAGAGGACAGATAAGGTTTCACATATTTCCCATAGCGTTTCATCTTAATAACCATGCCCTTTCCGGTCGGTTGTTTCCTGACCAGATAATTTTAAACCCTTGGTTTGGGCATGTCAACGACCTGACTATGAGAAATAGACGGACGGAGAAAAGTTTTCCCCCTTGGACACGCTTTCGCTCCGGTTCAGGCTCAGCGGTACTAAGCTCGAAAATACCTCGCTAAGTACCGGTGCCTTCACAGGGTCCTTCGTGAGAAAATCTTCTCCCCGTCCGTCATCCTTTTCTTTATACGATATCTTCCGGCATCACGATGGCGGCGATGAGATAGACGAGGGCGCCCGTACCGAGTCCCGCCAGGGCACAGAACAGCCAGATGATCCTGACGATCGTCGGGTCAATATTCAAATATTCTCCCAAACCGCCGCAGACACCGCATATCATCCGATTTGATGTAGAACG
>JAFLTF010000045.1:0-13659 GCA_022510585.1 Lachnospiraceae bacterium | reverse complement strand
CTGTTGGCTAAGTTCGTCCGTATAGATAATTGTTCTATAATAATCTGTCTATTCTGCTGCCCGGAAGGAGATACTGACACTTCCTGTTGCACAGTCAACATTTACCTTTCTACTGCTTCCGTTGTTCACATATCTTTCACTGATCAGGCCACTAAAGCTGTTACTTCCGATGCTGACATCTCCCATTGCACATTCTACGTCATAGTTGTAATCGCTTTCTTCCCCTTCCAGGATCAGTTCTACGCTTCCTGCCGCACATTCTATATCCGCATTTCCGGAAATACTTCCAATCAGTTGAAAACTGCCTGCGGCAACATCCAGATCCAAATCCCGCACTGCGATCTGATCTGCGATGATCTCACCTGCTCCGGCCTCCATAGAAAGTTCATCCGCATCGATCCTGCCGATCTCAAATGATCCTGCTCCTACGGAAATATCAATATCTCTTGCCTCCAAGCCTTCCATTTCAAAGGTCCCTGCACCTGCTTCCAGATTGATTTCCTCTGCGATAAGGTCTATATCGCTTTTCATGGTTCCCGCGCCCAGTTCCATATCGATGGTGTCAAAAGTCATGCCTTCGGGTAAATACAGACTGATCTTTGCCTTTGAGAAATCATCTCCTCCCCACAGCCTGAAAAACCTGTAACTTCTGATATACTGAATCTTCAAGACCCCATTTTTTACACCGTATTCCACAGCTTTGATATTGGACCCGTTCTTGATCCAGATATAGTCATCTTCTGATTCATAAATCTCCAGATTGCCTCCGCCTATTTCTATATCCATATCCGTAATATCCGAAGCCTGATACTCTGTCTGGATCTCCTGGGATGTTCCCAGGGTCTGCTTATTCGTGAAATCATTTCCCCAGAAATCCCTAAACTCCAGATTCAATCCGGCGCCGTTATTGATCCATCTGATTCCTGACATCGGATTCATATAGTTGGCATTCAGGTTATCTAACTGTCTGAAACCGCCCAAAATACCGAAAATGCTGCAAAATGCGCAACCCAGTATCAATAATGTCAATGCTGTAAGCAAACATCCCTTTGTAAACTTTTTCATGCCTTTGCCCCTCCTTTATGGAAAATACTCTGAAACAGCTTCACAATGCCCCTGATGACCACAGGAATCAGTGCACCGCAGATGATTACAGTCAGCCAGAGGAAAAGCAGTCCCACAGCTGCGCAAATCAACGCGCCTCCTATCATACAAAGCCCGCCTAAAGGGGCGCCGAATAACAGGACGATTCCATAGACAAACAGACAAACGCCTACGATCAGCAGCACCACCGAAGTAATTCCAAATCCAAGGACGATCCCGAATAAAGCCGCGAAGAAGCCAACGATAATGCCAAAGAGACTGCCCGCCAGGCCAATCAGAACAGGCGATGCCAAGATACAAAGTATGACGATCAGGGCGATCATCCCTCCGGACATCTGATTGCTTTTCTGGGTTTTCTCTTCCGAGGAAAAATTGGCACTTCTGTCATTTTCTTTCTGCGAGTTCATCACTTCATGATTCTGCACCTGTTCATATCCGGAAAATCCTTTTTCCGTAAACTCTCCCGTGTTTCCGCCATCTGCAAGCCCTGCCTTAATGGTTCTTGCAAGAAGTTCCGGTGAACCTAAGGATGCAATGACGCTTTGTTCGTTTTCCGCACCCGCATCATCAAAGTAATCATTATAATACTGTATTGCCTCTTCTCTCTCGGCCGGAGACACATCCGATAACAGTTCCTCCAGCCTCCTCATAAACTCCGCTCTTGTCATTTTTTCAATCCTCCCTCAAAAATACTGTTCAGCTTGGCAGAATACCTATGCCATTCACTAATGTACAGATTCAGCTGCGCGCGGCCCTTTTCCGTCACTTTATAGTACCGTCTGTTCCTTCCTGCACACTCCATATCGTATACTTCCAGGCATTCATCTTTCTGCAGTCTGCGAAGTACCGGATAGAGCGTTGATTCGGAAATTTCTATGACCTGACGTACTTCCTGCGTGATCTTGTAGCCGTATGTGCCTTCCGCTTCGCTTGATACAACCGCAAGGACGATTGCGTCCAATAACGCGGCGCCCGTGTTAAAAACCATGCGATATCCTCCTCTCCCTCTTCTTACACATTTCATAAACAAACCCTGCTATTATTATAATTTTATATAATATTATATGCTGTATAATATTGTTGTCGAAAATACTATACAGCATATAATATTGTTTGTCAACACATATTATCAAAAAATTTGCTTCTCTTTTTTATATCCTTTTGAGTGTGTGGGATGATATAATAAAATCATAATGTTATAAGAGCGAAGAATTAGTATATAAATAGGAATTAAAAAGAGGTAATTCATCTATGAGAAAAGGAATCAGAATTGTACTTGCCATTATTTTTGCATCAATCATTCTTTTGCTGATTTTATGTCCATTCATAAACAACCTTTCCGCCAAACACATCATCGCAGAGATCAAGTCTGTCCCGCTGCCGCAAGACACACAGATCATAGAAAGCTTTAGTCAGGCGGGAAAGCTTGTAGGCAATGGAAATGGGATGCAGTTTTTCGGCGCCGTCTTGATTGAAAGCGAACTGTCCTTAGAAGAGTTGGATAACCATTATTCCTCATACAGAGAAACGCCATGGTACTGTATTGTAAAAACACAATATGCACAAAATATAGATGTAATCGAACACGGCACTTTTTCCTTGGAAACGGATGTGTCAAACGGAAATTACTATCTTGTCTATACATGGGGAAACGGGATCTCACCATTTCAGGATCTTGACCTGAGAGGCCATTAATTCCCCAGTATCCCTTCCAGCTTCTTTCGCACATGAAGATAAGCGGGAATCAGAAAGGCATCTGCAAAAACCCATGCCAGCGGACTTGCAAAGCAGGCTCCCGTAAATCCGAAATGCGGTACCAGCACCAGACCGGTCAGTGCCCTTGCCACCATCTCAAATACCCCTGCCAGGATGGCAAACGTGGAAAAGCCCATTCCCTGTATCAGGAACCGGATGATATTTACCAGTGCCAGAGGAACATAGAAAGCGCTATTGATGGTCAAAAACTGCCTGGCATTGGCTAACATCTCACTTTCTGCAGAATCCACGAACAAGGCTGTAAGATCCGCTCCAAAGAAATACAGCACCACAAACGCTAACAGGGAATAAAGAACACCCAAAAAGAGGCAGGCTTTCAATCCCTCGCCTACACGCGCAAGCTTCTTAGCGCCTACATTCTGCCCGCCGTAAGTTGCCATCGTTGAACCCATGGCCTCAAAAGGACAACAGAAAAACATACTTACCTTGCTGGCTGCGGTTACGGATGCAACAACTAAAGAACCCAGAGAATTTACCGCAGTCTGCAGGATCACGGAACCGATCGCCGTGATGGAATACTGCAATCCCATGGGAACTCCCATACTGCAAAGCTGTTTCATATGGTCCGGATTCATCGCCCACTCTTCTTTTGTGATATGTAAGATCTCAAATTTCTTAATCATATAAAGCAGGCACAAAAGCCCGGATATCAATTGGGAAGCCACGGTAGCCACCGCCGCACCTTTCACGCCCATCTGCAAAACACGAATGCACAACAGATCCAGACCGATATTTAACAGGGAAGAAATGATCAAAAATACCAGCGGCGTCTTGCTGTCCCCCATGGAACGGATGATGCCGGAGAGCATGTTATAAAGAAACGTTGCCGGAAGCCCTATGAAAATGATCAAAATATAGCTGTAAGAATAGGCAAAAATATCCTCCGGCGTTTTCATCAGTATAAGGATATTCCTGCAAAGCAGTGTTACCACCGCTGTCATGGCCAGAGAGAAAAAAGCAGTAAGCCATGCGCCGTTTGCCACGATCTGCCGCATGCCGGAATAATCTTTTGCCCCAAATCTATGGGCTACCGGGATGGCAAAACCGTTGCAGACGCCAATGCAGAAACCGACGATCATAAAGTTGACAGAACCTGTAGCGCCCACTCCTGCCAGAGCTTTCACACCCAGAAACTGCCCAACGATAATCGTATCCACCACACTATAGAATTGTTGAAATAAAAATCCAAATAACAGGGGAATCGAAAAACCCAATATCAATTTCATGGGAGAACCCACAGTCATATCCTTCGTGGAACCTGATACCATTTTGAAACCTCCCGAACAGTAATTTATAACGTGCGTTATCTTATTTCAATTTTTTCTCCATGACAAGCATTTTCCCCTGCCTGTCTACGCAAACAAAGCCCGCTTTCTCATATAAACGGATCGGTCCCGTATAATCTAACGGCTGATAGGAATCATGTTGAAAAGGATAGGCTTCCACCTTGTCATAACCGTCTTTTGCCGCATCCTCGCATACTCTGTCAAGCAACGCCGTGGCAATGCCTTTACCGCGATATTCGGGCGCGATTTCAAAGCATACGATCGACTTGACCTTCAGTGAATCATCTTCCCTGACAGGAACGCTCGGACCAACGACAGAGTCCATATCATCCAGATTAAAATCTCCTACCCGGACATAATTTTTCTTATCATTCGCATTGCACCAGCCGATGGATATGCCATCATCATAAGCCAGATATCCTTGCACTTCACCCTGCGCCACCATTTTCTCTGCAGACGCACGAATAGAAAGCCTAAGACCCTCTTTTCCCCCGCCATTTGCTTCAATCGGTTCGAAAAATTCCTTCTGAATCCGCTCTTCCGTCATATTGAAAGCATTGCAGTAACACGGATAATAAGGGGAATTATCCGAAAATGCCCGATTGTCAAAAAAGTCGAAATAATCCGCTGCAAGCTTGGGTGATAAAGGTTTGATCGTTAAATTCATATGTGTTCTTCTCCTCGCTTCTACTTGATAATAGGTCTATAGACTAAGATGTTTTCTTTCAGTAGGAATTCCCGACTTCCTATAATTGTCTTTCATCTCCCCAGAAAAACAATGCTACAGTACCCGGACCGGTGTGAGAACCGATTACCGTACCAATATCGTTGATGAGTACCTTCCCGTCCAGTTTCGGAAAATGCTCTTCTATCAGCCTTGCAACTTCCTCTGCATCAGCACGGCAGAGAGATTGTGAAATAAAACATCTCCCGGAATAGTCGGCGCCCTCCTGCGCGTGGTCTTCCATCTGTTTAAGCAAAGCCCGGATCACCTGCTTTTTCCCTCTGTATTTGGTCCGTGGAATCAGTCGGCCCTCACAATTCATATTCAAAAGAGGACAGATACCCAGTACCTGACCCACAAGTCCCGCAGTTTTCGATATGCGGCCACCCCGGATATAGCTGGTCAAATCCGTGGAAAAAAACCAGTGATGCACGCGCAGTTTATTTTTTTCCAGCCAGTCCGCATTTTCCGACAGGCTCATACCCTGCTTTTGATTATCCAATGCCTGAAACACCAGCATCCCATAACCGGAAGAAGCACCCAATGAATCGACTACTATGATCTGCCGTTCCGGATATTCTTCCTCCAGCTGCATTTTTGCAGCATTAGCCGAATTGATCGTCCCGGAAATTCCACTGGAAAGCGTCAGGTGCAGCACATCCATCCCCTGCTTTAAAAAAGGCTCAAACAAGGCGCGGTATTCCTCAGTATTAACCTGGGAAGTTACCGGCTGAGCGCCATCTATAATCAATTGGTAAAATTCTTCAGGGGAAATGGAAGAATATAAATCATCCGAATATTCTTTTCCATTTAACTGATAATGAAACATTGCAAAAGGAATTTGATTGGTTTCCATCCATTCCCGACTCATATCCACAGTAGAACAGCAGGTGATTTTATAGTTAGCCATATTATCAGCCCTCCATTATTTTTATATATTCATTGTGAAATCTCCTTTTTATGCCCAAGATGAATCCCGATATGACCGATTCCCAGAATGATAACGGATGTTATTATAAGCAGGTTTCTGCCATAGATTCCCAAAAACAGAAATGCAAACACCGGCAATGTAGCTCCCGCTACCGGAACGCCAAGCAGACTGCTGTAGAAGTCCGCCATGGTCTTTTCACTGCGAAAATAGCGGATCCAATAAATCTCATACAATACCATCAGAATACAGGCCGCTATCAGCCAGATTTCCCAGATAGAAAAACTCTGCGGGTTAAAATCCGAAAAAATCAGCGCAAAACAGCTTACCAGCATCTCGCCGATACGCTCAAAACCCAATAAGATTCTGTTTTCATTTGCCGCATAATGATCGTAATCTTTCGGTTTATTTTTCGTCCATGCCAGATTGGGGATCATCAGCATCAAAAGAAAGATCAGTCCCACATATGAAAATCCAAAGTGCATTCCATTTCCTCCCACATACAATCTATTATATAAATCTCTTGCCTTGAAATCAACAACAATCTGTTATATGATGTTGTAGGAAAAATAGAAAAGGGAATACAAGCATGATCATAGATTTTCACACCCATACCTTTCCGGAGCAGATTGCAAAAAGGGCGATTGCCAAGCTTTCCCACAGTGCCCATATCAAGCATTATTCCGACGGTACTTTGGAGGATCTAAAAGAAAATATGAAAGCCGCAGGCATAGACTATGCCGTCCTGCTTCCCGTTGTGACCAAACCGGCCCAACAGGAGGATATCAACCGCCTTGCCATAGAGACCAACGCCTGTTATCGTGAGACTGGCGTCCTTTCTTTTGGCGGGATTCATCCGGATAATGATAATTATAAGGAAATTATTAAGAATCTGGCAGATCACAAGGTTCCCGGCATCAAGCTGCATCCGGTCTTTCAGCAAATCGATTTTGACGATATCCGTTATCTGAAGATCCTGGAATGTGCCTGCGAGAATAATCTGATCATTCTGACGCATGCGGGCTTTGATGCCAGCTTCCCCGGTGCGGATTTTGCCTCGCCTGCCCGCATCCGCCGCGCTTATAAAGAAGTGCGTCCAAACAAGCTGGTACTTGCGCATATGGGCGGCTGGGCCTGTTTTGACGAAGCCGAAGAGCTGTTGGCAGATTGCAGCATCTATCTGGATACGGCATATAGTTTATCCCCGCTGCGCGCCGAAGACGGATCTATGGTTTCTGCGGAGTATTATTCTCCTTTAAGCAGGGAGCAGTTTTTAAGCATGGTGCAGATCCACGGGGCCGATCACATCCTGTTCGGCAGTGACAGTCCCTGGACTGATATGACCGAATCCATGAACCTGATACGGGAAAGCGGGTTGACGCCTGCAGAACAAAAAGCCGTGCTGGGTGAAAACGCAGCGCGGCTTCTGAATCTATAATCTGTGATGGGCAAAACTCTGCATCCTTCAAAATACAACATTATGCGCTTCTGCCCAGCTCAAAGGCCTTTTTATTTAAATCCAAAAACTTTGGCGGAACGCAGGCCTCAATCGCTTTCTGCCATTCTTCCCCGGAGATTTCCGGAAAATAAGTAGAGAATTTCCCCATCAGAGCGATGTTGACCGCCTTGGCGCTGCCTGCTTCTTCCGCAATGGCAAGGAAGTCCTTCGCATCCACTTTGGCCCCCGCAGCCTGCATTTTCTCAATCAGCTGCTCCGGATACTTGGCTGCACCGATGATGACCGGCATGGGTTCTATCTCCTGTGTGTTCACGATCATCTGGCCGCCCGGCTTTAAGTATTCCAGCCATCTGGCCGCTTCCAGCTTTTCAAAAGAGATGATGATATCCGCTTCTCCCTTATCAATCACGGGAGAATAGACCTTTTTCCCAAAACGTACATAGGTCACTACGCTTCCGCCTCTCTGGCTCATACCGTGTACCTCGGACACTTTTACATCATATCCCTGTGAAAGCAGCACATAGCCTAACAGCTTACTGGCTAACAGCGTTCCCTGTCCGCCTACGCCTACGATCATAATATTCTTTGTTGCCATATTGATTCCTTCCTTTAATTTTACCCTTTTGTAAGTGCACCCGTCCTGCACATTTGTGTACAAACCTCACAGCCGATGCACAGCGTATTGTCGATCTTGACCTTTTTCTCCCGCACGGAAATAGCCGGACAGCCGATCTGCATACATGCCTTACATCCTCCGCATTTATCTTCCCTGGGAACAATGGGCGGCTTGTGCACCGTACCTTTTATCATGACGCAGGGTCTGCGGCTGATGATGATGGAAGGCGCTTCCGCTTCCAGTTCCTCTTTCAGTACCTTATCCGTCTGTTCCAGATCATAAGGATCCACCACCCGAACTCTCTCAAACCCTAACGCCCGGCAAAGACTCTCCAGATCCACCTTGCCCGCAGGTTCTCCCCGTAGATTCTTTCCGGTGGTAGGATTCTGCTGATGTCCTGTCATTCCGGTAATGGAGTTGTCCAGTATGATCACCGTAGAATTGGTCATATTATAGGAAATATCCGTTATGCCGGTCATTCCCGAATGAATAAACGTAGAGTCCCCGATGACGCCCACACTGCGTTTCTCTCCTTCCCGTCCCATGGCAAGGTTGAAACCATGCAGGCCGGAGCAGGAGGCTCCCATACAGACGTTTAAGTCCATGGCGTTCAAAGGCGCCACCGCACCCAGTGTATAGCAGCCGATATCACCATACACCATACAGTTATTTTTCTTCAAAGCATAGAAAATTCCTCTGTGAGGACAGCCTGCGCACATCACAGGCGGACGTACCGGAATATCCTCTTCTATGGTTATGGTTTCCGGAACTTCCATTCCCATACGGCTTCGCACCAGATTCTGGGAAAACTCGCCGCAAATCGGGAAAGTATCTTTACCGGACACCTGAATACCCAGCTGTTTACAATGATTTTCGATAAAAGGATCCAGTTCCTCCAGCACGATCACCCTGTCCACCTTCGCCGCAAAGTCCCTGATCAGCTTCTCCGGCAGCGGATAGACCATACCAAGCTTCAGGATACTGGCTTTTTCTCCGAAGACCTCTCTGGCATACTGGTATGAGGTAGAGGAAGTAATGATGCCAAAAGAGGGATCTCCCATCTCCACCCGGTTTAGATCGCTTTCTTCCGCATAAGCGATCAGATCTAAGGTTCTTTGTTCCACCCGTACATGGGCATTGCGGGAGTTGACAGTCATCATGACCTTCGTCGGATCCTTTTCATAGGGTACCTGTTTCGGTACGATGCGCTCTTCCGGCTCCACCACGCTCTGGGAATGTGATACCCTCGTACACATCTTGATCAAAACCGGTGTATTAAACCGCTCCGAAATCTCAAAAGCACGCTTTGCAAAGATTCTGGATTCCTCGGAATCGGAGGGCTCCAGCATAGGAATCTTCGCCGCCACGGCATAATGCCTGGAATCCTGCTCATTCTGGGAGGAATGCATTCCCGGATCATCCGCCACGCAGACCACCAGACCTGCATTCAGACCCTGATAGGAAATGGTAAAAAGAGGGTCCGCCGCCACATTTAAGCCTACATGCTTCATGGCGCAGGCGCTTCTTCGTCCGCCTACCGTGGCGCCGTGAGCCACTTCCAGCGCCACCTTTTCATTGGGCGCCCATTCACAGTAGATATCGTCATACTTAGCCGCTTCTTCCGTGATCTCCGTACTGGGAGTTCCCGGATAGCTGGAAATGATCATGCAGCCGGCTTCATAAAGTCCACGGGCCAGCGCTTTGTTGCCAAGCATTAATTCTTTCATATGTCCTTTTAACTCCTTTTAAATAACAAATGTTATTTCAACTCTGATTCTCTTTCGCAACCAGATTGTCCGCACCGTAAATCTTGCGCAGTCTGGGTTTTTCAATCTTTCCTGTGGCATTTCTGGGAATCTCGGCAAAGATGATCTCCTTGGGCCGTTTATATCTGGGCAGCCCTAAAGCAAATTCCTCGATTTCCTCCACGCTGCAGTCAAACCCTTCTTTAATCTCAATAATGGCTGCGGTCTTTTCACCCAGTCTTCTGTCCGGCAGACCGATGACCGCCACATCCTTCACTTTATCATGCCGTCTGATAAAATCTTCGATCTGTACCGGATAGATGTTCTCGCCGCCGCTGACGATGACATCTTTTTTTCTGTCTACCAGGAAATAGAAGCCGTCTTCGTCCTGCATGGCCATATCTCCCGTATAAAGCCAGCCATCCTTCAAGACCTCGTCAGTGGCTTCTTTATTGTTATAGTAGCAGGTCATGACGCCGGGACCCTTTACGCAAAGTTCACCAACCTCACCCTGCGCCACTTCTTTACCGTCCTCGTCCACGATCTTGCACTGCCACCTGTAACCGGGTACGCCGATAGCGCCCACTTTATGGATATTTTCCATGCCCAGATGCACGCAGCCCGGTCCGGTGGATTCGGACAGACCATAGTTGGTATCATAGTCATGATCCGGGAAGTACTCTTTCCAACGTCTGATCAAGGAAGGCGGCACCGGCTGTGCGCCGATGTGCATCAATCTCCACTGCTTAAGATCATAATCTTCCTTTTTCAGATCTCCCCTGTCCAAAGCATCCAGAATATCCTGCGCCCAGGGCACCAAAAGCCATACGATCGTACATTTCTCCTGCGATACCGCAGAAAGAATGGTCTCCGGCCGGGTTCCTTTTAACAACACCGCCCTGCTGCCCGCAACCAGACTGCCCATCCAGTGAAACTTCGCCCCGGTATGGTACAGCGGCGGAATACACAGGAAGGTATCTTCCCTGCCGGTGGCATGATGCTTCTGCTCCATTTCCGCAGCCTGTGTCAGACTCAAATGCTTATGTAAGATTGCTTTGGGAAAGCCGGTAGTCCCGGAAGAAAAGTAAATAGCGCCATAGTCCTCTTCCGTAATTTCTATCTCAGGCGCTTTGCTGGAACAGTCCGCTACCAGTTCATGATAGCTCTCCGCAAAACCGGGGCAGTTATCTCCCACAAAGATCAACAGCCGCCCTTTGCTTAAACGTTCCGCATTGACCTCAATACGGCCGATAAAGTCAGCGCCGAAAAGAATCATATCCACTTCCGCCAGTTCCGCGCAGTACAGGATCTCTTCCGCATCATAGCGGAAATTAAAGGGCACCGCAATGGCGCCGGTTTTTAACACACCAAAATAGATGGGCAGCCATTCCAGGCAGTTGTACATCAGGATCGCTACCTTATCACCCTTCCGGATACCGCGGCTGATCAGCATATTCGCTACCCGGTTGGCTTTCTCGTTAAAGACGCTCCAGGTGATCTCTCTTCTATAAGGCTGAAACCTGTCCGCTTCCACTAATTCGTACTCCTTCCAGGTAATCCGTCTATTGTCCTTCTCTTCCGGATTCAGCTCCACAAGCGCGATCTCATCCGGATATAATTTTGCATTTCTTTCCAAATATTCTATTACAGGCATACTTTTGTTCCTTCCGTCGTCGGTTTTTCCTTTTTTTCCACGCTTTAAAGCACTAAATCAGATACTCTAAAGGTATCATATTCGACAGGAAAAGTCAATGAAGGAGGGCCGCAATACCGGGTTGTGGTTTGCATAATTTCGCTCTTATGTGTATACTGAACTTAAATCGTATCACAACCGCATCATTTTATAGGAGGAATCCGTTTATGCAAAGTACAGCAAATCCCAATGCCACCAAAGAGGCAAAAGAACTTCTGAATTATCTTTCGGATACGGCAGGGAAAAAAATCATTACAGGCCAGCATACGCAGACCAATCCGATGGAAGAAGTTACATATATCAGGGAGCATACAGGCAAAACTCCCAAACTAATAGGCTTCGAGCTGCTGTCCTACTCCCCCAATATCAATTACAAAGACGCTTCCGATGCCTGCCTGAAAGAAATTGAAGAAAACAAAGACACGCTTCAGACTGCCTTAGCATTGGCAAAAAGAGCCGATGTCATACTGACCTTTTCTTTTCACTGGTATTCCCCGATAGGCGGCCGGGATAAGAGTTTTTATGCGGAAAATACGGACTTTGATGCAGAGAAGATCCTCATAGACGATACGCCTGAAAGAGTAGCCTTTTTCCACGATATGGATGTGATTGCGAAACACCTTAGGAGGTTCTGTGATGAAAATATACCGATCCTATGGAGACCTTTTCATGAAGCAGACGGAACCTGGTTCTGGTGGGGCGCAAAAGGTCCTGCGGTTGCAAGAGAGCTTTATAAACTGATGTTTGACTACTATACAAACCACCATCACCTCCATAATCTGCTTTGGGTATGGAACTGTCCTTTATCCGAAGGTTATCCGGGTGATGAATATGTGGATATCATTTCCATGGATATTTATCTGCCGGAGTATGCGCAGACAGATTACGCCAAGGAATACAACCGGCTTATTACAGAAACCACTAAGAAAAAGGTCGCAGCTCTTGCAGAAGTCGGTTATATACCTGATATCAGCCTGCTTGAACGGTCACATACTCCCTGGGCATACTATATGACCTGGTCCAAAGAATTCTGTATTGGCGAACAATACAACAAAATCGACAGCCAAAAAGCAATGTACAATAGCGAATATGCTGTGACTTCAGATTTTATTTGAGTTTTGCACCGTCTTGGAAGGCATTTCCCACCTTCTCGCCGAGTTTCAGATATGTGGCGTTTGCCGGGTCAAAGATGATGGCATCCAGTTTTGCCGCATCGATATTGCCTGCCTCGTCAAGAATACTTTCATCGGCACAGACGTTGACGATCTCACCGATCACCTTGCCGTCTTCGTTGAATTTTACAAGCTTGCATTCCAGTGCCAAAGGCAGTTCGTTGATCAGCGGAGCATCTACAAATTCACTCTTTGTCGTGGTAAAGCCGGACTTTTTCATTTTGTCCGGCTCATCATTTGCCGAAACAATTCCCACATAGTCCGAAGCCACAACTTGTGATGCGGTGGCAAAACTCACCGTGAATGCACCTTTCTGACGGATATTCTCCGTACTCTTATGTTTGCCGAGAGCAAGCACTACCTGATTCGGGCTGTACTGGCCTCCCCATGCAGCATTCATGGCATCGGGATTGCCTTCGGCATCATAAGTACCGACAATCAGAACGGGCTGGGGATACAACCAGGATTTTACTCCAAAATTTTTACGCATGGTCATTTCTCCTTTTCCTTTTTTATTTTTCCGGTTTGAAGCGCTGCTGTCTGTTATTTATCCATACAGCAGTTCCTAACCTATAGCATGTGCAATATTAGGTAAAAGTCAATTCCTATTTTGTAAATTCTTACGTATTTCAAAACTATTCGTATTTCCCTATTCTCTCTTTAGCCTTCCAATATTCCTCTTCTGTAACACCGATCAGTTCGCATGCCTGTGGCAGTTTCAACTGAAGTTTTTTCATGAGTTCTTCAACGCTTTTGACAAGTCTTTCTGCATCTCCTGTGGAATGCCCCTCAGTCAGTCCCTCTATATGTCCAACTTCATACCCTTCCATCTTCAAGGTCCTCTCATACTTCTCCACATCAAACTCTTCCAACAACATTCCAACCACCTCCGCCCGGTATTTTCTAAGAAACACTTTTAACACTCCTTACACCATTCAGTTCCTGCCGTATATGAATAAATATTTGAAAAATGTTGGCAGAAACTGCCGGAATGTGCGAACTGCACAATGTTTTACTGATGTTTCTATTGTATAGAATCTTTTATGAGATGTCAATCATTTTTTTATTAAAATTTATACGAAATTATGTCCATCAAAACCTATAATTCATAATAATAAGGGCAGATGTCCTCATAATGTCCATCCTTCATGCGAAA